>JACVRW010000144.1 GCA_014534235.1 Thermoleophilaceae bacterium
CGGCGGCTCATAACGTCCCTGCCACCGAGGAGCAACCCGGCCCCAGCTGACAACCGAGCACGCTGTCCCGGGCCTGGCCAGGCCCCTTTTTCGCATGCTCGGCACGGCCTCTGAGGCCCGGGGATTCACAAGCCAGCCTCCCAAAGAAGCAGCCGCGACTAGCGCGTCAACCCAGCGCGGCAGGCACCCGGCGTTTCGTCCAACTCGGGCGTCTGGCCCACCTACCGCGCGCGGCTCCTGACACGCGAAGGCGCAAGCGGCGGTGAGTCGCGAAATTGCCAAGTGTCCTGCCTAGGGGCCGCAGGAGCGCGCTCAAGCTGCGGGCTAGGGTGGGCGCTCGGGGACCGCCGGCGCGGACTCCCGCTGGCTTAGCGAGGATGGGGGTGGCGGTCCGTGACGAGGATGAAGGCATACCCGACCACGCGGTCGTGCCAACGGATCACACCGTGCCTGCATGCGGAGGTGATGCCGCACGCGCACGAGCCGGTCGCCGCCACCATGTACGGCGTGACGCTGAGCGCAGCCCCGCTGGTGTCGGTCCTGACGGCGACCCATGAGCCGACCCCGAGGTTCCTCCTCGACGCGTACCGGTCGCTTGAGAGCCAGCGCACGCCTTGGGAGTGGCTGCTCCAGCTCGACCGCGAGTCTGACGTTGCGCTGCCGCCGCTGCTGGCTGACGACGAACGCGTGAGGATCGAGTTGAACGGCGAGCGGCTCGGGACGGAGCCACTCGGGCGCTACGTCGCGCCCGTGCGCCGTACTTGCAGAACCTCGACGACGACGACTTCCTGCTCCACCCCGGCTTCGACGCGACGGTCGAGGTCTTGCGAGACGATGGCGGCGAGCTCGCGTTCTGCTTTGGAGACGCACTCGACCTGCTCGAGGACGGCCGCACCGAGCCGAACGGCGACAACCGGATGCTCCGGCCGGGACGGATCGAGCGCGGCGTTCTGTTCGACCTGTGGGAACGCTGCGGGTTCGTCCCGCTTCACACGAGTGGACTGCTGTGGCGGACGGAGGTGCTGCGCGCGTACGGAGGTTGGTCGGCGGGTGCGCGGCTCCGGTGACACCGCAACGATCATGGCTGTCGCCGAGGACTACGCCTGCTTCTACCTGCGGATGCCAACGAAGGTCTACCGGAGGCATCACAAGCAGACGGTCCAGAGCAACGCCTATCGGAAGCACCGCGAACGCAATTGGGAGTGCGCGAAGAGCCGTGTGCGGGCGACGCGCGCGCTGCGGCGCGCGCACGGGTAGCGATCCCTACGTCACACGCTGTGCGGACGGGGATCCACCGAGAATGGCGCCATAAACGTCGCGCGGCGCTCTACATCGATGCGCTCGACAGGCGCGCCGGGTCGCACGCTCACGTCAGGGTCAGCGAGCTCCGATTTGAACGCCTTCATGAACTCGCCGACGCCATCGCCCGGGAACGGCCATCCCGCCCAGTGGCCGAGCAGATTGAGAAGCAGCGCGAAGCCGCGCTTAGGACGCGCGCGGCTCGGTCCCGGCATGCATCGCGGAGCCGCAGAGCCATGTCCTCGCCCGGTCGGGCGACAGCTGCCCGGCCACCGCGTCCGCAGAGGCGACGGCTCGGTGGCCGAGCTCGAGCGGCTCGCGCGGCATGCCCGCGACTGGCCGCGCCATCGCCGGTAGCGGCGGGGACCACTGGAAGGCGACCGCTATGACCCTCCCAATGCGGGTCGAGCCGTGACGCAACCCACGCCATGCGCGCCGAGCCACCGGGCGCGACGGAGTCGAGGCTCGCTGCGGCCGTCGCCGCTACGTCCCCGGAGAGCCCGATCGCCGTTCCGTCGTCCGAACAGGCAGACCTTCGCGCGCATAACGGCTCGAGCCCGTCCCGCTCCGGCCGCAGTGAGCGCATCGTCGGCGACTTGAGCGTCGCGGGGACGACCCCGGCGTGGAGGCCGTGGACGAATCCCGAGAGCGCAGCTCAGCGGACGACGTGGCGACAGCCGGCCGTCGGTGCGTGCCCGCCGCACTGTGACGCTGAGCCCCACGACGCAAGCCGCTAGGCGCAAACCAGCCCGTGGTGGCCGGGCCCACCACACCGCGCGGTCCTGCACGTCAGGCGTGCGCTAAGCGTCGTCCGCGCGCGAAGCGGCGACCCGAGACGAACGTGCCGTGGCGACGCGAGATCCTTGGCGTCCCGCGCGAGCGCATCGCTGCGATCGCGTGAGGCCGCCGAGGCGCTTGGGGTCAGTGACGGGTCGCAGGCTCAGGAAGCTGACGCGGCGAGCGGCGAGGCTGAACGCGAAGCCGAGCAGCAGCGGCGCGAGCACGCTGAGGCCAACCGTCGCACCGCCCCCCTCGGTTCGCGTTGTACCTCGCGCTGATCGTCCTTGGAATAGCCGTCGGGCATTGCGAGCAGCTGACCTCCAGCGTCGGCCAGCGCGCAGCGGACGGATACCCAGCGGCGGGCGGCCGGCAAACCGGCCCGCGGTCAAGCGGCCGTGGCGCAGAGCTCCTGGTACATCGCCGCAAGCGCGTCCGGCACGGCGCCGTCCGCGCTCGCACGGCTCAGCGAGCGCTGCGCGAACGCGGAATCGAGCGCCGCCCCGAGCCGCTCGCCGAGCCGGCGCACGCCGATGCCATCGAGAAGCTGCTCGTAGTGCACGAACAACCAGTCGCCGTCGCGGGCGTGGCGAGCCAGCACGCGCGCGTACGCGCTCGCCCAGACCGCGAGCGCGGCGTCGAGGTCAACGGCGAGGTCGCCGTAGCGGACATCGCGAGCGATGCTGCGCGCGGTCGCCAGAGGGTGGCGGAAGACGCATACAAACAGCGGATCGCCGAGCAGCCCACGCCAGGCGGCGAGCGTGTGGCAGAAGCGTGGGTCCTTGAGGCAGAACGGCGATGCCGGGACGACCGCCGCCATCGCCTTGGTGAGCTCCGGTCGCGACTCGACGGCGACGTCGAGCGGGAAGGCGGCAAGCCAGCGCTCGCCATCGCGCAGCGGGCGGCTATAGCCGGCGCGCGGGGCGCGTTCCGCGTACGGCGCCAGCAGCTCTTCATTTAGGCGGTTTACCTCGCCGTCCTCGAAGTGCCCGCGCGGACTCCCGGCATCGGGCTCGAGCAGCCGGTCGCCAACGTTGTAGCCCGCTTGCGCGAGGAGACCGGCGGCCAAGCTCGTGCCGCTGCGCCCACAGCCGACGACCACGCAGTTCCGCCCGGGGGTCATCGCCGCGGAGGGTAGCGGCGGCACATGCGATCAGCGGCGGAGCGCCTAAAACGCCACGACGCCACCCGGCGACGAGCCGGCCTCGCACCGGTCGCCCGGACCGCGTCGGGAGGCACCCGCCCGGTTTCGTCGGAACTCGCGGCGGGACCGGCGGTCGCGCGTCCTCGTCGAACGCTTGCGAACCTGTCGTATCTCAACTGTTCGGCGTGCCGCTCTGGATCCGCGCCTCCGCCACCGTCGAGACCTGCCCGCGATGCCCGAAGCGCGATGGCTAGTCCGAATGTTCCGGTAGCCACGGTCCTATCGGCTAGTACCGACAACGCAAACGAGCGAGACGAGTCCCAGCTGTGACCAGACTGTCCGGCGAAACCGGCTGCTGCTGGTGGCATCGGCGCTGGTCCACCGCGGCCCGACGATCGGCCTCTGGGTCGATTACGCCTGGGTAGACAGCGCCAGCTCGCTGGCCGGCGGCCGTCAGATCTGGGGGATGCCCAAGCGGGCGGGCCCGGTTCTCCGAACCGGAGCGCGGAGCCGTGGACGTCCGAGCGGACGAAGGGGCGCTACTCACAGTACGCGGCGGGGCGCCGCGCGCGCTCGTCCCTCAGCCGCTGCTCGCGCCGTTCTTCGGGACGCTCGACCCCGGTGCGCGCTGGTCCCTCGGGCGGGGCGTCGGGTTGCTCGGCGTGGCACACGTGCGGCTCCACATCCCCGACGGAAGCGTGCTGGCAGAACTGGAGCGTTGCGAACGCCGGCAAGCAGCTCTCCGACGGGACGAGTCAGCCCGGCCCCGTCGGCGGCGTGACGGGCTACCTGCAACAGGACAACAGCCGCTGGGGGCAGAACCAGACCTCGGTCACGGTCGGCTCCCGAACGTGGTCCGGGCAGCTTCTGGTGGGCCAGAGCGGGTTCATGCTGATGGCGCTCGACCGCTACACGCTCGCCCCGCTGGCGCGGTACCCGAAGACGTACACGGGCAGCGCCATCTTCGATCAGAACGACATGGCCGACATGGCCGCGGACCTGGCGCAGCTCAGGGGGGCCGATGCGCTGCGAATCATCCAGGCGATCGGGACACCAAAGCCCGACACCGTTCACTGGAACGCCGTCCTCGTCGAGATAAACAACTCCCACGGCTCCGGTGGGCTCTTCGCCAGCCTGGACGGCAGTCGACCGAGCGGCGACGGCGGCTACTACGCCGCCGTGCTCTGCAACGGCTGTGACGCCGCCGAGTCGAGCTATCCGGCGACCCGCTCGAAGCAGGCCGGGGAGCTCGCCGGCACAATGCGGCGTGACGGTCAGGCCCGCTGACAGATCGGAACCGCGGCCGGCGACGAGGCGATCGACTACTCGCTGCAGAGCTCGTCAACCAGCCGGCACAGCCCTGGCCGTACAGCGAGACGCCCCAGCAGCAGGCCATCCTCGAGTCGATCTCGAACGCCCTCGGCCTCAACAAGTGGGGCAAGGGCTGGTGCTACGACCCGGGCACGCAACCCGACGTGCGGGCGGCCTACTGCAACACCAGCATCAAGTAGGGCGCGAAGGGAGGAAATCTCCTGCCCAGCTTCGACGCGAGCGCCGGCTACTGCACCACCGATGCGGCGACCTGCCAGGCCGACTTCGACCACATCATCGGCGAGCTAAAGAGGGAATTCAGCTGGCTTGACGACTGGAACGGTCTCGTCCAGAACATCTCGACGATGAGCGACAACTCGCAAGGCACCTACGTGGACCTCCAGGCCATCGGCGACACGATCAGCAACGCGATCCAGCAAGCCGCGGCGGGCGAGTCGACGGGCGGTCTCGCCGAGTGGTTCGAGCTGAGCCTCGAGGTCCTTGAATTCCGGGGCTTCCCGGAGCCGGCCGGGCCCCTCGCCGGCATGATCTCCTCGTTCCTCGCGCTGACGACCGAAACCACGAGCGATTCTGACGGAACACCGAGCTTCAGCGATGACGTCAGGGTCAGCGCGGACAGGCTCGCGTTCGAGTTCCACGAGAAGACCCGGGCCGTCACTATCCAGATGGCCCAGCTGAGCGACATCGTCGTCTCCGACTACGGCAAGCTGTCGGTCGCCGGGCCGAACGCCGACGGCCCCTGGTCGTGGGACGCCAAGACCGTTCCGACGATGCTCGAGCTCGGCGCCCGGAAGTGGGCGTGGACGCGGATGCTCGGCGAGACCTTTGGGATCTGGGGCTTCGAGCCGGAGCCCGGCAAGCGGATCAACGATCTCTATTGCACACCCGTGGGCAGCGAATCCCAGAACTGGCGGCCGTTCGCGAACCAGGGCGACGCCGCCACCCACGGCGCGATCGCCTTCAGGCCCGACGCGACCCCGTATGAGTCGACGTGGTGGACGATGGGCACCGGCGCCGGCAGCTCCGACGGCCCCGACACATTCCTCGACCCGAAAAACCACCACCTGCCGGGCGCCGACATGATGAGCAATGTGTTCAGCAAGCCGAACCCCGACGACCCGTCGCTACAGAGCGCGGGGCTCATCCGACCGGTCTTCTTCGAAAGGGCTCCCTTCATCTTCAGGGAACGCATCGGGAAGCCGCCCACTGAGACCTGCAGCTACTGATACATCGGAAATGCCCATCGACGTACAACGCTCGGCGGCGACCACGATCTACTCGTGGCTGTAGCTCGCACCGAGCGCCCCGGTGGCCCTCTCCTGCGCCCCCGGCGTGATCGGCTTCGCGCCTGCCGAGGGTCCCGTCAGCTCGGCGACGCCGAAAGCGGGTGGTTTGAGCAGGAGCAGCGCTCCAATCGCGGCAGCGATGGGCATGGCCGGGAGAGGGGATCAGAGGGCCGGGTCCTGATGGCACTACTGCAGGGGATCGACCGCGAGGAGATCATCACGGCCGTCCGCACACGCGACCTCGCCGCATCGGCTTGCGTGGTGCTCGGCGCCGCCGTCGCGAAGGCCGGCGGCGGACCTCAGCGGTCCGCGCTCGACCGCTTATCTGGAGTCGGCTCGAGGCCCAGCTTCAGCAGCCGGTCGGCGTTGCGCCACAGGATCTTGTCCTCGTCTTCGGAGCTCAGTCCGAGACCGAGCACCATGTCGATGTGTTCGCGCGGCGAGATCGGGACCGGGCCATAGTCGGTGCCGAAGACGATGTGGTCGATCCCGTAGACCTCGATCGCATCCCGCACACAGCGCCCGCAGAGCCCCATGGTGTCGGCCCAAACGTTGCGCCGCAGATACGTGCTCGGCTCGAGCTCGTTGTGTTGCTCGTAGGGCTCGACCTCGTGGCGGTCGACCACGCCCCTGAAGTTGAGCCGCCAGCCGAAGTCGAGCCTGCCGACGAGCGACGGCACGGCGCCGCCGGTGTGGACGGTGACGACCTGCAGCTCCGGGTGTCGGTCGAACGTGCCCGCATAGATCATGCGGGCGACGGTCAACGCGGTGTCGCAGGGCCGGCCGACGACCTCCATCAGCCGGTATGGCACCTACAGCTCCTGGCCGAACGGCAACATCGGCGGGTGCAGATGCACGGCGACGTCCCTCTCGAGTGCCAGCTCTCATAGCCACTCGCAGGCCGGGTCGTCGAGGAAGCGGCGCTCGGCGCCGTCGCCCCAGCTGGTCGCCACGCTGATCGCCTTGGCCCCATGGCGGTCGAGCGCCTCCTCGACGAGCGGCCGGCAGGCCTCGTCGTACGGATTGGCGTCGGCCATCAGACCGAAGTCCCCGGGGTAGCGCTCGATCAGCTCGCGCTTGTCCTCGAGCAGCATTCTGACCGTGGCCGGCTCGTCGCCGCCGGCTAGCTGGCTCAGCAGCTCGAGCTCGCCGCCGTTGC
>JACVRW010000118.1 GCA_014534235.1 Thermoleophilaceae bacterium
GCTTGGGTGGCGGGGCGGGCGGAGACGCCGGCGGATAGCCTGGCGGGCGTGGGGCTGTTCTTCGACGATCCGTTGTTCGAGGAGTTCACGTCGACGCTGGCCCTGGGGCTCGCCTCGCATGGGGGAGCGGAGCTCGGTGAGGTGCAGGCGGCCTGTGCGGGGATTGTGGACGGCGACGATCGGTCGTGGTTTGAGGCGTGGCGGGCGACGGCCGACCGGCTGGTGGAGACCGGTGATGCCTGCGCCGCGGGCGGACACCGCGTGAGTGCCTCCGAGTCCTATCTGCGCGCCTCGCTCTACTACGCGCTGGCGTACCACCCGCTGTTCGGCGCGCCGCCCGACCCGCGGCTGCTGGATGCCTTTGGCAGCCAGCGCGCCGCCTTCGACAAGGCCGCCGCGCTGCTCGAGCCGGCCGGCGAGGCGGTGGAGATCGATTTCGAGGGCGCCAGCTCCCCTGGATACCTGTTTCGGGCGGTGCCGGGGGAGCGGCGGCCGCTTCTGATCGCGACAAACGGATACGACGCCACCATCTACGAGATGTTCCTAGGCCAGGCCGTGCCGGCGCTGCGGCGCGGCTACCACTGCCTGGTCTTCGACGGTCCGGGACAGGGCGCGGTGCTGTTCGAGCAGGGCGTCCCGATCCGGGCCGATTGGGAGACGGTCATCCGCGCGGTCGTCGACGCGGTCGTCGAGCGCGAGGAAATCGACGCGGAGCGAATCGCGCTGACCGGCTGGAGCCTGGGCGGCTACCTGGCGCTACGGGCCGCCGCCGGTGAGCCCCGGCTGGCGGCCTGCATCGCGGACCCCGCCCTGTTCAGCATCGGCGCCGGCGTCGTCGGCCGGATGCGCGCCGCCGGGGTCTCCGACTCGGTGATCGAGCGCTACCCGAACATCGACGACGACACATTGGCGCCGATCGCCGAGGCGATCCACGGCGACAGGGCGCAACGCTGGGCGGTCGAGCAGCGCGGCTTCTGGGTTCACGGCGTCAGCACGCTCGGCGGCTACGTCAGAGCCACCTTCCCGTTCAGCCTGAAGGGACGGCTGGACGCCATCAGCTGCCCCACCGCCCTCACCGCCGCCGAGGACGATCCGCTTGCCAGCAGCACCGACCACGTGCACGACGAGCTGAGGTGTCCGAAGACCATCCTGCGCGTCACGGCGGCGGAAGGGGCCGGCGACCACTGCGAGATGCGCAACCGCAGCCTGCTCGACCAACGCGTCTTCGACTGGCTCGACGACGTCCTCTCAACCCCTCGTCGCTAGCCACACGGGGCGGGACGGTGCCTGCCTCGCTCTCGCTGTGGACGGCCAGCACGAGGGCAGACCGAGATAGCTGTTCCTAGATAAGGCGAGACTCCGGCAGCACCAGTCCGTGACTGCAGCCGACCCGCCTTGGCCATGTACGAGAACGTCGCGCAGGCGGACCCGGTGTCAGTCGGCTGATCATTGATCGACGGCGATCTCGCCTATGGCCGCTATGACCGCGTGCGGAAGCTGAGCCCCGGGGCGAGCACGGGAGGATCAAGGAGGTGTTCGCCTAGGGCAAGCGGATGCTGCTCGACACGATACACGGCGAGACCGACCACCACCCCGAGGACGCTGGCACAACTGCGGGCCGACCTGACCGCCCACTACCCGCAGGTGGGTCGATCTTTGCTTGACGCCCATGCGGGAAGCAACCTCGCCGGCGCCTGCCCCTACGCGGCCTGGGAGTTCGTGCTCGGAGTGGGGACCGGCATCCTCGCCGAGGAGAGCAACGCGCTCCCGACGGCGCAGCAGGCAGTGGGAGCAGCGCTCGTGGACTCATATGGCGAGCATGGACTCATTGACGTTCTGGCGCAGGTGGACAGCGTCGGCTGGGCCGTGGCCATGATCGTGGCCGCAGTGGCCCTTCGCCACACGCACCCACCCGGCTGGGCCGCGTCGTCCTGATGCTTCTCGGAATCCCGTTGATCGCGGTCCACGAGCCGCCGGCCGGGCTAGCGGGGGCTCACCTTGTTTCATAGTCGCGGTCCTCGTGTTCGTCCGCCGCAAGGCTCAGCCCCGACGGGGAGTGGCTCGGCTCCTGCTCGTCCGCCGGCAAGCCTCAGCGCCAAGGGGGAGTGGCTCGCCTCACGACCAGCCGGTGTCCGCCCGGCCCGCCCTTCGTTCCCCTGACGTACCCCTGGCGGTCGCGCTCACCACGCCTATTGCTTGCCTGGGCGCACGGCGACGACGTGCGCTGGGTTGAGCGCTATCGGCTCGCCGGTCCCGGCCTGCGTCAGCCTGGCGAGCGTCCCGGCGCTGCTGCGTACGGCGTCCTCGAGCTCCTTGACGACCTTGTCGAGCGGGGCGTCGACCTCGAGCTCGGTTCCGGTCGCCAAAAGGAGCTTGGTGGTCGCCACTGCCACGCCGGCTGGCTGCGGTTTCCCGGTCGTGTCCGGGACGGTGGTCGAATGCCCGGTCACCGGCTCTTCGCCGTCTCGCGGTCGACGTAGAGGGGGGTGGGTTGAGCGGCGCCGGATGATGCCGGAAGGAGCATGGGACCGACCTGCAGGTAGCCGACCAGGTCGAAGCAGGCGCGCTCGACGTTTAGCCGTAGCTGGGCGGACAGGGCGCTCACGCCCGCGCGCGGCCAGTGGGGGGACCAGGCCAGCTGCGCCAGGCCTGACCATGCACGTTGCGCGGGCGCCGTGACGCCGGGGCGGGACAGCGCCATGTCGAGCGCACCCCAGGCGGCGAACGCCAGCCCGCCGACGGTGCCGGTCGCGGTGAGCAGTACGCCGGCCGCCGCCGCGGCGGCCACGCCCTGCGGGCCGAGGATCAGCACGCTCGCGGCGGCGCCGACGCTCAGGCCGAACGGGAGTTGCCCCAGAGTGACCACTGCGATCAGCACGGCGATCGCGTCGAACAACGACGCGTCGACCCCGACGGCGCGTAGCAGCAGCCAGTTGCGGCCCACCTGGGCAAGTACCGCGATCAGCACTAAGCCGACCAGTCGCGCACGCCCGTCGAGCGTTCTCATCACGGCAAGGCCACTGCGCAGCCAGCGCGCCCCCGCAGCCGCCACGCTCCGTAGAGCGACGGTCGCGCCGGCGACGGCGGCGAAAGCGATCAGGGGGACCCACCAGGGCAGTCCGAGCGGACCGACGAGGGTGAACGAGGTGAGCGCGGCCAGACCGCCCTCCACGATCAGAATCGGCAGTTCGGCGCCGATCAGCGCGGGCACCCGTGGGCTCGCCTCCGGCGCGGAGTGCCGCAGCGCCGCGATCCGCGCGGCCGTCCCAAGTTGGGTGTGCAGCAGGCCGCCGACGAACCCCATGCTCGACGCCCGGTAGAGCGTCCGCCGGCCAACCGCGCCGCCGGCCGTGCGCACGCACACGTGCCAGGCCTCGCTGCGGGCGACCAGCGCCAGCACCTGCAGTGCGACCGCCGCAGCGGCAATCGCGAGCGGGGCGCCGGTCACGCCGGTTTCCAGCTCCTCCCATTTTCCGATCAGCAGGAGCCCGAGCGCGACCGAGGCGGCGATCGACGCCGCGACGGTCACGGCGGTTCTGTGTCGTCGGCACGCGAGCCGGAGGGCTGCGGGCACTACTCGAGGCCCCGCCTGCGCGCGTCCTCGGCGAGAGCCCGCGCCATCTCGCCCGGCGCCGTTCGCCGCTGCAACCGGGCGGCCTCGTCGTTGCGACGGACCGACTCGCGGTGGACCGCATCCTGAAGTGCTTCGAGGAGCTCCTCGAGCTGAGACACGCGGCGCTCCAATACCTCGACGCGCCGTTCAGACAACCGGTCGAGCGGGCGGGGCCGACGGCGGAGGCGCTTGAACATGATGCCTTCCTCTACCTCTATCGGGGAACCGGCGCGCCAGGCAGAGGAGCGGCCTGAGGTGCGGTCCGGGATGCCAGCCCGAGACGTCAGCTACAGCATAGACCGACTTGAGGAGTACCCTCTGTGAAGCAGTACCCATCGCCGGGGTGTGTCACGCGTCCTTCGTGGTTTCTATCCGGCCTGGGGGCGGCAAGGGCGGAACACATGACGAACCCGTCGGACCGCAACTCCGGCAGCTCCGCGCGTGGCGAGGCAGCATGGGAGAAAGCGACCGAAGAGGTTGCGGCCCGCAACCGGCGCACCCTCTCGCAGCGCCGCGATACTCCCCAAGTCATGGGGAAGTCGGACCGTCGCAGACGAAGCCGCTCCGGCCGGATTCTCGGCGCGTTGATCTGGCGAGCTGGAATACGAGGTCGTCGGAGCGGGCGAGCCCGTGCTCCTCGTCAGCCCGATCTTGGCCGATGGCTTCCTGCCGCTGCTCTCCGAGCCGGCCTTGGCCGGCGCCTACCAGCTGATCCGCTACCACAAGCGCCGCTGGGGCGGCAGCACCCACACCCCTCCGCCGGTGACGATCGCCGACCATGCCGGCGACGCGGCAGCCCTGCTCGAAGCGCTCGGCATTGACCGCGCCCACGTGGCCGGCCACTCGAGCGGTGCTGCCGTCGCCGTGCAGCTCGCGCTCGACCACCCGCGGGCGGCGCACAGCGTGATGCTGCTGGAGCTGTCGCTGCTGTCGCTGCCTGCGGGAAAGGCGTTCCTGGAGGGCGCCGCGCCGGTCTTCGAGACCTACACGAAGGGCGCGCACGAGCGAGCGCTGGCCATGTTCCTGAAGCGCTGTGAGCGGCCTCGACTGGCCGTTATGCCAGGCGCTCCTCGCGGCGCGTGTGCCCGGCGCCGTCGAGAGCGCGCTCGAGGATGTGGACACGTTGTTCGGAGTCGAGCTTCCGGCATGGTCGAGTGGACCTTCGATGCCGAGCAGGCGGCGTCGATCCGCCAGCCCGTGCTCGCGGTGATTGGCGCAGAGACAAAGCCTCTTTGGACGGAGATCGCCGGTTTCCTCCGCTCTTCGCTTACTCGCGTCGAGGACTGCACCATCGACGGCGTCGGCCACCTCCTGCACATACAGCGTCCCGAGTCGGTCGCGCGGGAGCTGGCCAAGTTCCTGGCGCGACACCCGATAGCCGGCGCGCGGCCCGTGGAGGCGCTGCAGGCCGGCTGAGCGGTCCGGCCACGCCGCGCGCGAGGAACTCTCCTCCGGAGGAGTCCACACCGCGTTGACCTGACCTCGCCGCTGCGTTTAGCGGCGGTACCTTCCGGCACAAAGCGATACCGACAGGTCGTAAGAGGTGCTGGGCTCCCTTGCAAACGAGCGTGTGCCAAGCGCCGCACCCCGCTTCTGCCCTGTACGGAGGCTGTCGCATGAAGTCGGCTGATAAGAGGCGGAGCGCGCCGTCGATAATGCACGCCAGAGCCGACGTGCGGGACCGCCTCACGACGGACCGGCCGCTCGCGACGGACGAGGTGGACGATTTCGGAGCCCACGCTTAGAAACGATCCAGCGGCCTCGCCGGGGCTTTGTCCGACAGCCTCGACGAGGCACGGGCGTCCCCGCCGAGGCCGCCGTCGCTTCCGAAGATCGCGCGAAGCGAGAGCGACTGGCCGGCTGTCGTCGGCCTTCGAAGCGGAGCCGGATGTGGCGCGGTTAGGCTGAACCCGGCTGTGTGAGCGGGGCGGATGCCGGGGCGGCCGACCGGCTTCGCGCCAGTAGCAGGACCGCGGCGATGAAGAGCGCCAGGCCGGTCGGGCCGTAGGGCGGCGGGTGTGCCGTGATGAGGAAGCCCGAGATGCCCAGCAGCACCGCGACCGGCGTCGGTGCGCCGGCCTCCTTGCGAAGCGCCACGGCGGCCGCTATCAGCGCGACGATCAGCCCGAGGCTGCCGGGAACGGCGAACACGCCCAGGTCTCGTACCAGGGGGCTCTCGGCGAAGTCCTGGACCAGCTCGGCGCCGACCCCGCGGTCGGATTCCGGTAGCGCGTTCACCTGGTCGACGAGCACTCCATTGGCGATGCCCTGGAGCGTCTCCCAGGCGCTATAGAAGACGACGAAGGGAAGCAGGGCGATCCGGGCGACCTTCGCCGCGGTTCCGCGCATGCCGCGCAGGAGTAGATAGACGGCGGCCGCCATGAGCGGGATGAACAGCAGCATCCCGACGTGGACGACGAGGAACGCGGTCACCTCGTCGCGCGCGGATCCATAGACGTCCGTGCGCTCGCCGCCAGGATGGAACATCAGCAGGACCGCCCAGGCGAGTGGCACCCCGACCAGGAAAGCGAGCACGTCGCGGGAGAACCGAGGCGAGTCCATCAGGACTCCTTCCAGCCTGGGGTACTACCGACAGTACAGCCGCACGGCCACCGCGTGAAGCCCAGCACCGACCGGGCGCCGCCAAGGCGATGCGGAAATGCCGCTCGACGGGCAGCGGAAGGCGCGCACCGAAATGCTTTTCGAGCATCACGCGCACCGCCGTGCGCCCGCGGTCGGCGCGATGGACGCGCGGCTCGACGCCGCTATCACCGACATGCGGGTGTCCCTCAGCGAGCGCGACCGGACTGCGGCCCCAGCGGGCGAGGGTCGCGTTCGGGCGCTGCGCCGCCACCGCCCGGGCCCTGACAGACCGCATGAGGCCGGGTCAGCCCACCAGGAGAACAGCGTGCGGTGCCGGCGAGGATCATCGGTGTGTCTGGCCATGGAGGGTCGCGATGATCTCGGCGTTGTCGATCCCCTCCAGATAGTAAGTGCACCTCTCGTCGCGCTCCACCGGGAAACGCTCGTCCTCCGGGTAGAAGACAGCGGTCTCATAGTCATCGCCCGCGAACGCGCTCACCGCGTCGAGCGACTCCACAGCGTGACGGTGAGGAACTTTGTCAGCTCGCCCAAGTCACGCCGCAGCATCCGGCTCCGCGGTTGCCGGACGTCTCGGCATAGTCCTTGAGGCCCGTGTCCTCGATGCAGCGGGGATAGGCGTCGCGGTCCTCCGCACGGCGCGCCTCCAGATGCGAGCGATCACTTGGACCGAACCGCGTCTCCGACCCGCACGCTCCCGGGCCGCCTCACACTCGCGTAGACGCCGAACGGCAAGGGCTCGGTCGTCGGCACCCGGTCACGGTACGCCTTGAGATGGTGCAGGGTCTTGAAGTCGACGACGCCGGTGTCGGGCTGGCGCGTAGTCGCCGCGCAGCGTCCGACGTTGCCCATCACCCGCAGAAGCGTCTCGCCGACGCTCACGTCGCGGCCGATCCAGGAATCCTCCTCGTGCGGCTCGAGCCCCTCCACCCCGAACGTCATGCGAAAGCGGCGCGGATCGACCCGTTCGCTCTCGCCCGCCTGCGCGCGCAGCCGCTCCAGTGACGCCACCGACAGCAGCGTCGCGGCGCCGAGGCTGCCGCGGTCGACTCCGGGCCGCTCGGGCGGCATCGCGAACAGGCGCAGCGGCCTTGCGCAGTGATCCGACAGCGCCGCCGAGAATGAGCCAAGTACCGGCCGCGCCCGCAAAGTCAGGCCGCTGAAGCGCACTTCCTCAGACGCCCCGAGCTCGGTCGGCCCCACGACCTCGTCACCGCCGGGGAACCGCAGCGCCAGCGTGCCCGTCCGCGGGTCGTGTTCGGGCACGACCGCGACGAGCGGCCCCAGCCGCGTCGCGCTGACCATCGCACTTCGCTCGTCGACCAGGAAGAACGCGCGGTCGCCGGGAACCCCGTCGTCCGTCAGGTGTACCTCGTCGCGCTGCTGCAGGCGCAGCCCTTTGACGGGGGAGATCGAGATCCAGGCGACGGTGCCGGGCATGGCGCACGATGCTAACCGTGCAGACCGCTTACCCAGTGTGGGAGTCGGAAGAAAACGCCAAACGGTTCTTCAATGAGCCCCTCAAGCCGGCCTTCGAGGCCGTCGGGGTCTCGGGCCCCCGCCGCAGCCGCAGATCTGGCAAGTGCACAACTACATCACTTAGCGCGACCTACAACGACCCCGCACCCGCGCCTGCTCGGGCCGCGGGGGAGGTGTGCCGGCGAGCGATTCACCGGCTCCTGATTACGCGGGCCGAAGCGACATCCCGGAGGCTGGGCGCCAGGCGTCGCTCAACCAGGGCGGTGGGAGAGGACGTTCACGGTCGTGCCGCTCGGCGCGCGAAGCATGAAGCGCCGGACTCCCCACTCCTCGTCGCGAAGGGGATAGGCGATCTCTAAACCCAAGTCAACCGCCCTGGCGTAGACCGCGTCGACGTCAGAAACCTCGACCGAGATGCCCGGCGCCGACGGGTCGTCGTTGCCGATGATGGTTACCTGGACCGAGGGGTTGGTCGGCGAGGCGAGGGTGACCACCCAACCCATGTCCATCGCCACCTCGAAGCCCAGCAGGTCCACGAAGAAGTCCCGGGTCTCGGCGGGCCGCTCGGAGCGAATGTTGGGCACCGCCCTCCTTGCTCTCCTTCGGTCATCGATCCGCCCAGACTAGGTCGTCCGGCGGGTCCGGTCTTGTACGGAATTGACCGACCCGGGCAGCGCGGCTCCGGGCGGGTCCTGCATTCGCCGGCGAGGCCGCCGCAGGAGTCTCAAATGACTTCGCAAGTGACGGCTGTCCGCCGGAGATCCGCTTCGCCGGTGGTCAAGCAATGAAGGGACGGTGGTAGATGATCGTGATCGGGGCGGACAGGCACAAGCGCTCGCACGCGCTGGCGGCGGTCGACGAGGGAACCGGGCGGCTACGGGGGCGGCGCGAGATCAAGGCCGACGAGCCCGGGCACCTGGCCGCGGTGCGCTGGGCGCGCGGGCTGGACGACGAGCGGGTGTGGGCGATCGAGGACCGCCGCGCCGTCTCGCGGCGGTTCGAGCAGGCGCTGTTGGCGGCCGGCGAGCGGGTGGTGAGAGTCGCGCGCACCGCATCGGCGAGTCCCGCAAGGGCGAGCGCCGGCCGGGGAGGTCCGATCAGATCGACGCGCTGGCGATCGCCCGCGCGGTCGTCGCTGACGGGATCGAGAAGTTCCCGGCCGCGCCCCTGGACGAACGGGCGATGGAGATTCGGCTGCTCTGCGATCACCGCAACGACCTGGTCGCCGAGCGGACCCGCACGGTGAGTCGGTTGCGCCGGCATCCGCTCGAGCTCTGTCCCGCGCTCGAGCGCTCGATCAAGCGGGGTGCTTTTGACCAGGCGCGCGTGCTCAACCGCGTCGACCGGCGCCTGCCCAAGCTGCCCGCCGGCGCGCGGGCACGCGTCGCGCGCGAGCAGGTCGCCCACCTCCGCCGGCTGAACCGCCGCATCGAGCGGCTCAAACGAGAATTGCTCGAGCCGGTCGGGGCGTACCGGCCGCAGCCGCTGGCCGAGACCGGCTGCGGGCCGCTGGTGGCGCGATCCTGATCGGCCGCACCGCCGGGGCCGAGAGATTCCGGACCGACGCCAGCTTTGCGCTGCAAGCGGGCAGCGCGCCGATCCCGTGCTCCTCGGGCCGGCGCAGCCGGCACCGGCTCGACCGCGGCGGCGACCGCCAGCTCAACCAGGCGCCGCACATCATCGCCATCACGCGGGCAAACCACGACCCGGACACCAGCGCCTACCTCGTGCGTTAGGAAGCCGAGGGCGAGACCGAGAAGGGGGCGCTGCGCTGCCCCAAGCGCCACCTCGCCCGGCGCTGCCACCGGCTCCCGTCCCCACCCGCCCAAGCTCGACCGCAGCCACACGACGCGAGCCGCACCGACACCACCACCGTTAGCGCCGCCCCAGTGCCGATGATCTGCCCGACGTAGGCGCCGGCGGCTCACAGAGGGCGTGTGCGGCTCGCTGCCGGTCGCCGTGACGCTCAGGTCGGCCCCGCGTGACCCCCGAATCGGGGCTACCAGCGCTCCGGCGCGCCCACCGCCGCCAAAACAACGCGTTCTGCGCCAGGCGCACGCGCTTGAACTCGCCCGCGAAGGGGCCGCTGAACATCATCCAGCGGCAGCTCGCCACGCCAACCTCGGCACGACCTCGATCTACCTGCAAGGGATTGACCCGGAGGAGATCATCGCCACGTCCACA
>JACVRW010000152.1 GCA_014534235.1 Thermoleophilaceae bacterium
CGCGGGCGAGCTCATGACGAGCGGTGGGCTGGTCGGCGACCGGCCGGTAAGCCGGGTTGACATGAAACTCGGGCACGACCGGTAGACGTTAGCGGCGGGCCGAGACGGAGGCGGCCGATGCGGCGGCGGAGCGCGACGTCACGAACGCCCGCCGAGCGCGCCAGGGCGCGCGCGATACACGTGCGGCGTGTGTGACGATTGCGTGACACATGGCCGTCGTGATCGCATCGGCGCTGGACAAGGACGTGGCGGGCACGCCGCTCTTCCGGGCCGTGTCCTTCAAGCTCGAGCGCGGCGATCGCATGGCCCTCGCCGGCCGCAACGGCGCCGGCAAGACCACGCTCCTGCGCATGCTGGCCGGCGAGACATCGGTGGACGGCGGCGAGCTCGCGTTCCAGAAGGGCACCCGGGCGGCGCTCCACGACCAGCGTCCACCGCGTGAGCGCGGCCTCACCCTGCGCGAGTACGTGCTGGCCGGCTGCGCCGAACTCGTGGCGCTCGAGGAATCGCTGCGCCGACTGGAGCGCGCGATGGCCGAGCGGCCCGACGCGGCCGAGCTGCTCGACCGCTACGCCATGGCCCAAACCCGTCTCGAGCACGCGGGCGGCTGGAACTGGCGCGCTCAGGCGCTGATCCCGCTCCACGGGCTCGGCTTCGCGGACGACCAGCTCGACCGCCTCCTCGAGACCTTCTCCGGCGGAGAGCTCACCCGGGCCTCGCTGGCCCGGACGCTCGCCGGCGATCCCGACCTGCTGCTGCTCGACGAGCCGACCAACCACCTCGACATCGCCTCGCTCGAGTGGCTCGAGGAGTACCTGGTGGGGCTCGACGCGGCGGTGATCCTCGTCGCGCACGACCGCTGGTTCCTCGAGGCCGTCGGCACGTCCGTACTAGAGCTCGAGGCCGGGCGAGGGCGCTTCTTCCCCGGCCCATGGCACGCCTGGCGACGCGAGCGCGCCGCACGCGAGATCCAGCTGGGGAAGGCGATAGAGAAACACCAGCGGGAGCTGGCGCGCATGGAGCGCTTCATCGAGCGCTTCCGCTACAAGGCCACGAAGGCGCGCCAAGTCCAGTCCCGGATCAAGCGGATCGAGAAGATCGAGCGCATCGAGCGCGATCCGCAGGACACGCGCACGCTCGGCTTCAGCTTCGGGACCGCCGAGCGCACCGGCCGCGTGGTGCTGGAACTCGAGAACGGCCGGCTCGAGGTGCCGGGCCGCGTGCTGCTCAGGCACGGCGACTTCTGGCTCGAGCGCGGCGAGCACGTCTCGCTCGTCGGGCCCAACGGAGCCGGCAAGACCACGCTGATCGACGCGCTCGCGGGGCGGCGGCCGATCGACGGCGGCCGGCTGCGAACCGGCCACAACGTGAAGCTCGGCTACCTCACGCAGCACGCGGAGGACCTAGGGATGCGGGGCACCGTGCTCGAGGCGGTGCAGCGGGCGACGGGGCTAACGCCGAACAAGGCGCGGGCGCTGCTGGGCAGGTTCCTCTTCGGCGGATCGGACGCCGAGAAGCCCCTCGACGGGCTCTCCGGCGGCGAGCGGCGGCGACTGTCGCTGGCGATCCTGGTGGCCTCCGGGGCGAACGTCCTCATCCTCGACGAGCCCACGAACCACCTCGACCTCGACGCCCGCGAGGCGCTCGAGGACGCGCTGAGCGCTTTCGACGGAGCCGTCCTCCTGGTCTCCCACGACCGCGCCCTGCTGGACGCCGTGGGGACGCGCACCGTGGCCTTCGACGACCGCCGGCTTCGCAGCTACGACGGCGGCTGGGCCGAGTACGCGCGGGTACGCGAGGAACGGCGGGAGGCGGAGGTAGCCGCGACCGTCGCCGCGAGGAGGCAGCGCGCGAGCTCCGACCGCAGGCGGGACGCCGGCGGCGACGGCGCGGGCCGCCCGGAGCGCGCCAGGACAAAGGCCCCGTCGAAGAACGCGCAGCGGCGGATCGCCGACCTCGAGCGCGACGTCGAGCGCGCGGAAGCCGCGCTGGCCGAGCTAGAGGACGAGCTCGCCGACCCTGCGATGTGGAGCAGCCCGGCGCGCACTGAGCGCTCGACGGCCCGGCACACCGCGGCGAAGAAGGCGGTCGAGGAGGCCTACAACCGCTGGGAGGAGGCCTCCTCGGACTGACCCCTCCGCCCGAGGGAGCCTCAGGCCGCGCGACGGGGGCCGCTAGAGCCCGAGCTCATCCGCGTAGTGCTCGCGATACTCCTCGCGCGTCGAGGAGACTTTCTCGACGTAGGCGCGCGTCTCCGGAAACTGGATGTCGGCGGCGTCGAAGCCGTCGGAGCCGCCGACCCGCCCGACCCAGCGGTCGACGTTGGCCTGCCCGGCGTTGTACGCGGCGATCGCCAGCGTCTCGTTGCCGCCGTAGTGGTCGATCAGGTAGCGCAGGAAGTAGGAGCCGTACGCGATGTTGATCTGCGGGCTGGCGAGGTCCTCATGGACGAAGCGGTGGCCGCCGGAGCGCCTCGCGATGAAGTCGGCCGTCTCCGGGGTGATCTGCATCAGCCCGCGCGCACCGGCATGCGAGGTCTGGTCGCGGAAGCGTGACTCCTCGTAGATCACGGCCGCGATGAGCGCCGGATCGAGGCCTTTGTCGGCGGCCTGCTGCCGAATGATGTCGTCGTGGCGAAGCGGAAGCGTCAGCTCGCGCACTGCCTCGCCGAGCGGGCCCACGCCGGCGGCGACGGCGGCGATCGTCGCGGCGAGGACCCCGGCAATCGTCGCCGCGGTGACACGGCGGCGCCGAACGCGCGCCCGGGCCGGGCGGCGGGCTATGCTGGCGGTGGCGGAGCTCACGTGCTTTCCTCGATCTTTGCAAGCACGCTGGACAGCGACTGCTTCAACTCGTCGATGGTCCCGTCGTTGCGGATCGTGAAGTCCGCACGTTGCGACTTCTCCTCCTGCGACAGCTGCCTGCCTGCGCGCTCGGCGACCGCGGCGTGACCGCGGGCGCCCGCCCGCTCCGCCCGTACGGCCTCGTCGGCGACGACCGTGATCGTGCGGTCGAACACCAACTCCATCCCCGACTCGAAGAGCAGCGGCACCTCGACCACCGCCGCGCGCGGAACGGGATCGGCGTCCTCCAGGGACAGCCGCCACGCGGCGACGCGTTCTCCCACGCGCGGCCAGAGGGTGCGCTCGAGCCAGGCTCGCGCCTCGTCGTCGCCGAACACGCGGTTCGCAATCAGCGAGCGGTCGAGGGCGCCGTCGCGCTCCACCCCGGGGCCCAGGCGGTCGACGATGACGTCGCGCAGCTCGTCACCCTGCAGGAGCTCGTGGACGACCGCGTCGGTCGCCAGGGTCGCGGCGCCGAGCTCGGACAGCGCCCGCAGCGCCTCCGACTTACCCGCGCCGAGCCCTCCGGTGAGCCCGATGAAGGGCACGCGGTTTCGCATCCGCTATTCGGCTTACGACTGCTCGTCCGGCGTCGACCCGCCGGGCTCCTCCTCGGGCGCAGCCTTGCCGGCGGGTGCATCGCCTGCCGGCCCCGGCTGGGCGGGCGCCGTGTCGGGCGGCGCGACCTCGGCGGCGAAGCGCTCGGAACCCCCCTCCACCGCCGGCGGCTGCTCCACGGCCGGAGCCCCGGCCGCGGGCGGCGGCTCCTCCGTGGCGCTGTGCCGCGCCTCGGCGACGGCGGCTCGCAGGTCCTCAGCCCCGCTCACGTCGGGGCCGGCGAAGACGTCCTCCGACAGGCCGAGGTCGGGAACGTCGCCTATCTCCTCGCCGCTGGGCACCTGGGCGGGCGGGCCGGCGGACCCCGTACGGACGTGCGGTAGCTGCTGCTGCACGCGCTTCACGCTCAACGAGAGGCGGCGGCGCTCGGCGTCGATCTCGAGGATCTTCACTCGGACGTCCTGGCCGGGCTCGACGACCTCACGCGGGTTCTCGACGTGGTGGTGGGCCAGCTCGGAGATGTGCACGAGCCCCTCGACGCCGTCCATGATCTCCACGAACGCGCCGAAGGTGACGACCTTCGTGACCTTGCCCTCGAGCTCGTCGCCGACGCGGTAGGTGTCGATCACGCGCTGCCACGGGTCCTCCTGGGTCTGCTTGAGGCCGAGCGAGATGCGCTGCCGCTCCCTGTCGATGTCGAGCACCTTGACGGGCACAACGTCGCCGATCGAGAGGATCTCGGACGGGTGGTTCACGTGGCTCCAGGAGAGCTCCGAGATGTGGATCAGGCCGTCGATCCCGTCCAGGTCGACGAACGCGCCGAAGTCGACGATGTTGGAGATCGCCCCCTCCACGACCATCCCCGGCTGGAGGCGGTCGAGGATCTGCTGGCGGACCTCCTTGCGCTCCTCCTCGAGCACGGCCCGACGCGAGAGAACGACGTTGTTGCGGGAGCGGTTCAACTCGATGACCTTGCACTCGATCTTCGTGCCGAGGAACTCGTCGAGGTTCTGGACGCGCCGGATGTCGACCAGCGAGGCGGGCAGGAAGCCGCGGACGCCGAGGTCGATGATGAGGCCGCCCTTGACGACCTCGATCACGGTGCCCTCGACGGGCTCCCCGGACTCGGCGGCGCGCTCGATCTTGCGCCAGGCCTTCTCGAACCGGGCCCGCTTCTTGGAGAGGACGAGTCGGCCGTCCTGGTCCTCCTTGGTCAGAACGAGGGCGTCGACCTCCTCCCCGAGATGGACCTCCTCGTGCGGATCCACCGACTTGCGGATCGAGAGCTCGTTCATCGGGATGACGCCCTCGCTCTTGTAGCCGATGTCGACCAGGACCTCGTCCTGATCGATCCGCACGACCCTCCCGGACACGACATCGCCCTCCTCGAACGGGACGAGCGTGGCGTCGTAGTTGGGAACGATCTGGCCGTCGACCTCGAGCAGCAGCCCGTCGGAGCCCTCGACGGCGCGAGGTGGAGTAGACGTCTGTGTATCCGGCACTGAGCGGTCAAGCCTAGCTACTCTCCGCGCATGCCGACCCGTAGGACCGCGCGCGGCCCCGCCCGCACGCCGCTGGCCCGGGATCACGACGTCCTCGTCTGCGGCGCGAGCTTCGCCGGTCTGGCGGTGGCCCGCGAGCTCGCCGGGAGCGGCGCCGGCGTCCTCGTAGTCGACCGTTACGAGATCGGCGAGCGCCAAACCTCGGCGTGCGGCATCCCCACCGAGTGGCTTCGGGTGATGGGTCTCACGGCCTCCCATCGGCAGACGTTCGGGCGGCTGGTGATCCATACCCCGCACGTCACCGCCCGGCTCGAGCTCCCGTGGACGTTCTCGACCTTCGACTACCCCGAGCTCTGCTCGCTGCTCTGGGAAGAGTCGGACGCGGCGTTCGAGACCGCGACCGTGAGCGGCCGGACGGGCGCCGTCGTGCACACGGATCGCGGCGACGTCTCGGCGCCGCTCATCGTCGACGCGCTTGGCTGGAGGCGGGTGCTCGGACGCGGCTACCAGCCGCCCGACGCGCCGCTGTCTCGCGGCCTCGAGGTCCATCCGTGGGGCGTCGGCGACGAGCTCGAGATCTGGATCGATCGCCGCTATGTCCCCGCCGGGTATGGCTGGAGCTTCCCGGCCCGTGACGAGGTGCGCGTGGGCGTGGGCTCGTTCGACCCGCGCTTCCACGTCAAGGACACGACCGTGCTGCTGGCCGACGACCTGGAACGGGAGGCCGTCCGATACCAGGGCAACTGGATCCCGCACAGGCTCCGCGACGCGACCGAGGACGGCGTCTTCTTCGTCGGCGATTCGGCGGGCCACTGCCTTCCCCTCACGGCCGAGGGCATTCGCACCGCCTTCTACTTCGGCATCGCCTGCGGGCGCGAGCTGCGCGCCGTGGTCGAGGGCCGGCGCACCGTGGCCGAGGCGCTCACCCGCTACCACGACTTCTCGACCGGGCACGAGTGGAAGTTCCGCTCGATGCTCGGAGCCCAGCGACTGATCCCGCGGGTCCCGCCGCGGCTGCTCGCCGCCGGCCTCCAGGCGATGCAGTGGCGGCGCTTCGTCGACTGGTCCTTCGACCACTATCTGCGGATCGCGCCACCGGAGTTCGCCGCGGGCGGCCGGCCGCCGGTCGCGCGGCGGCGCGCCGAGCGCGCGGCGGCCTGACTCGACGGCGAGCCGGCGCTGGGATCGGCCTCATGGACACCGGCACGGCTCCGTGGGGCACCGCACGCGCACGATGAGCACTCCGACGGGACGGACGCGGCGCCCGACGCGCGCGTCGACTGCGGGCGGAGTTACGTCGCCCGACGGCGGCGGCGCAGCGGTCGCGCTCGTGCTTGCGTTTCAGCCGACGGTATGAGACACCTGGGGGGCGTTCGAGGCCGCTCGGCCGCGCGCTCCGCTGCCCCCCTCAGTGAGTTCTGCGCTCATCCCGCCACAGTCCCCACCAGGCATGCGCCAGCCAGACAACGGCCAGCGCTAGGACCGCCGCCGTCACCGCCACAGCCTCGCCGGGGTCGACCACGTCCAGGGCGGCGAGGAGGATGAAGAGCATGACGATCGCCGCACAGGATCCCCAGAGCACGTGCAACGCCGTGCCTAGCCGGGGATGCTCGTGACGGTCGAAGTGCGGCAGATGCAATGTGGCCATACGCTGCCACGCCGATGGTACCTCGGCGGTCCGGGTGGGCTGC
>JACVRW010000028.1 GCA_014534235.1 Thermoleophilaceae bacterium
CACATCCCGAAGATCAAGCGCCGCCTGCAGGCGCTGCACGACGTGGGGCTCGACTACATCCGGCTCGGTCAGCCCGCGACCACGCTGTCCGGCGGCGAGGCGCAGCGGGTGAAGCTCGCCTCGGAGCTCTGCAAGGTCGCCACCGGCCGCACCCTGTACATCCTCGACGAGCCCACCACGGGCCTCCATTTCGCCGACGTCCGGCGACTGCTCGAGATGCTCGACCGGCTCGTCGAGGGCGGAAACACGGTGGTGGTGATCGAGCACAACCTCGACGTGGTCAAGACCGCCGATCGCATCATCGACCTCGGCCCGGAAGGCGGCGAGGAGGGTGGACTCGTCGTGGCGGCGGGGACGCCCGAGCAGGTGGCGGCGGTCGAGGGCTCCCACACCGGGCGGTACCTGGCCCGGATCGTGACGCCGGCCGTGCGCGGGCGCCGGGCGGCGAAGAAGGTCGCCGCGGCGGCCTGAGGCGGCCCGGCATGACGCGCGCGAAGGCCCGCGCCCACGCCTCCTGTAGCCGCCTGCTCTGAGAAGCTGCTTCCGTGGAGAACGCGCGTCTCTGGTGGCGGAAGTGGCGCTGGTATGAGCGAAACTCACTGCCCTGGAACCGGGTCCGGATTCACCGCGAGTTCGCCCGCCGGCGGGCGTTCGCGCGCTGGCCCGTGCACGGGAACGTGCTCGAGGCGTTCGAGTCGGGACGCCTCGAGATCGGGGAGCACACGCTGCTCGAGCCGCACGTCTGGCTGACCGCGCCCGACGAGGCTCGCATCCGGATCGGGTCCGGCACCTTCCTCAACATCGGCGTGATGGTCGCGTCGGTGGAGCTCGTGGAGATCGGCGACCACTGCATGTTCGCCAACGGCTGCTTCGTCACCGACGGAAACCACCGGTTCGACGACCCCGACCAGCCGGTGCCATGGCAGGGATTCACGAGTAAGGGACCTACTCGAGTCGGCGACAACGTGTGGTGTGGAGTGAACGTCGTCGTAACGAGCGGCGTGACGATCGGCGAGCGCTGCGTCATCGGCGCGAACAGCGTGATCACGAGGGACATTCCCGCGTACTCGATCGCGGCCGGAGCCCCGGCCAAGGTGCTGCGAGCGGTGGAGTACGGGGAACGCAAGCCGGGCGCGGGCCGCTAGCGGCGGTTCGCCCTAGCAGAGCACGATCAGGTGGAAACCCCGGTCCACCTCGGCGCCGTTGTTGTTCTCCGTCCGGATTGCCACCCCGTTCACGTTCGACGCGAGCGACGCGACGCTGACTTGGCTGTTCTGCGGGGGCCTGGCGGCACCGGGGTGCCCGATCGTCGCGAAGTAGCCGCAAGCACGCACGTCGCCGTTGAAGATCACCTGGTAGCGGCCGGCGCCGGTGCGCACGGTGGAGCTGACGTCCCGCCCGCGTACGACCTGTCCACCGCCGTTCACCACCGCGAAGCGTGCGCCACCGTGGGCCAGAAGCGCGCTCGGCACCGGGCCGAGCGTCGACTCCTTCACCGATCCGCCGCCGATCTTGTCCCGCTTCATGTCGTTCCCGGTGAGGGAACGCTGACGGATGTCCGCGCCCGTCACCGTGTTGTTCCTGATGGTCTTGCCGGTCACGACCACCGCATATGCGGACCCGCCCAGCGACAGGACGAGCGCCGTCAGGGCGACGATCATGGCGGGCGACGGCAGCAGGCGACGGTGACGTCGCGTCATTCGGACCTCCCTCGTTCCGTGTGGCGTACGCGCAAACCCGCGCCTAACGCCGAAGTTGCTGGTCCGCTACCCCACGACCTGCACAACCACGGTTCGATGCCGCGGGCGGTCGTCGAAGTCGATCAGCACGACCTGCTGCCAGGTGCCCATGTGCAGCCGCCCGCCGCGCACCGGTACCACCTCCGAAGGCCCGACGATCGCCGCCCGGATGTGGGCGTGCGAGTTCGTGTCGCCGGCCAGCCGGTTGTGCTCATATGGCCGATCACGCGGAACCAGCCGATCGAGTGTCTCCCGCAGGTCCTCGATCCCGCCCGGCTCGCACTCCATGGTCGTCACGGCCGCCGTCGAGCCTGGCACGAAGACCGACGCGAGCCCGGTTTCGAGGCCGGCCTGGGCCACGACGCGCTCTACGCCTGCCGTGATGTCGATCACGTCGCCGTCGCCCTCGGTGGAGAACCGCAGGTGGCCGGCGTGCACGGGCATCTAGAGCGTGAAGCCGCCGGTGAAGGGCTCTCCCGACTGCTCGTGCACGAGCTCCTGCAGGCGCTCCAGCTCGTCGGGCGCCATCGTGTAGCCGTGCTCCGGCCCCGGGTAGCGACGAGCGCGCACCTCGCTCGCGAACGCCGCGACGCCCTTGACCATCGCCTCGCGGACGTTCGCATAGCGCTTGACGAAGCGGGCGGCGTGGCCGTCGTAGATGCCCAGGAGGTCGTGGAGGACCAGCACCTGGCCGTCGGCGGCGGGTCCGGCGCCGATTCCGATCACCGGAATCCGCATCCGCGGCATGATCGTCTCGGTCAGCGCGCTGGGGATGGCCTCGAAGACGATCGCGAAGCAGCCCGCCTCCTGGAGTGCCACGGCGTCTCGGACCACATCCAGGGCGCGCTCGGCGGTGCGGCCCTGTGAGCGGTAGCCGCCGAGGGCCGTCGCGGTCTGCGGAGTGAGCCCGACGTGGGCCATCACCGGGATCCCCGCGGCGACGATCGCCCGTGCCCGCTCGGCGGAGGTCCCGCCGCGCTCGAGCTTCACCGCGTCGCAGCCCGCCTCCTTGACGAAGCGCTGCGCGTTGTGGATGGCCTCCTCATTCGAGGCCTCGTACGACCCGAACGGCATGTCGCCCACCAGGAGCGGCGTCGAGAGGCCACGACGGACGGCGGCCGCAAGCATCAGCAGCTCTTCGAGCGTCACGGGGACGGTGGAGGGATAGCCGAGCACGGTCATCGCTCCGGAGTCCCCCACGAGCACGAGGTCGACGCCGGCCTCCTCGGCAACCTGCGCGCCGGGGTAGTCATAGGCGGTGACCATCACGATGGGCTCGCCGAGGGCGCGCTTCTCGGCGAGCTTCGACAGCGTCACCGCGGGTCGCTTGGCGGGCGGCGCGGTCGCCTTTGGGGTCATCTGATCAGCTCCTTGACTCTAGCTCTCGTCCGAACGTCCGGCCGGCGACGGTTCCCGCTCGTCGACTCCCTCTCCCAGGACCACGTTGTCGATAAGCCTCGCCCCACCCACGCGGGCCGCCACCGCCAGGAGCGTCGGCCCGTTTACGCGATCCACCCCCGACAGATGCGAGGCCGAGCGGAGCTCCAGGTAGTCCGGCTCGATTCCGGCCTCGTCCAGCTTCTCCCGGGCGACGGCGAGGACGGCACCGGCGTCGACCGCTCCGCCTGCCACCGCTTCCTCGGCGGCTCGCAGCGCGCGGCTCAGCGCTAGCGCGCGCCCGCGCTCCGCGGGACTCAGGTACGCGTTGCGGGAGCTGAGCGCGAGTCCGTCGGGGTCGCGGACGATGGGGCACACCTCGATGCGGACCGGGATGTCGAGGTCGCGCACGAGCTTGCGGACGACGAGCGCCTGCTGAGCGTCCTTCTGGCCGAAGTACGCCACGTCCGGGGCGACCATGTTGAACAGCTTCGTCACCACGGTCGTGACGCCGGCGAAGTGGCCCGGGCCGCGCCGCTCGGGATGGCCGTCCAGCACCTGCGTGAGCCCGCCCACCGTCACGGTGGTGTCAAAGCCCTCCGGATAGACCTCCTCAGGTGGCGGCGCGAAAAGCACGTCCACGCGCTCCGCTTCGGCGAGCGTGCGGTCGCGGGCCTCGTCGCGAGGGTACGAGGCGAAGTCCTCGGAGGGGCCGAACTGGGTCGGGTTGACGAACAGCGAGACGACGACGACCTCGCAGTCGGCCCGGGCCCGGCGCACGAGTGAGAGGTGGCCCTCGTGGAGGGCCCCCATCGTCGGGACCAGACCGATCGAACGCCCGGCTCGGCGATGGGGAGCGAGCGCCTCGCGGAGCTCGCGGACCGTCCTCACCGTCCTCATGCCCGAGCCCCCTGAGCGGCGAGCGGGTGCGTATGCCGCACGAGCTCGTCGAACAGGTCGAGAAGGTGGGGCGCCACCTGCTCGACCGCGGCGCGCTGGGCGGCCACCGTGGCGTGGTCCCCCCGGGCGATGGGTCCGGTCAGGGCACGCTCTGGGCCGAGCTCCCCCAGGTTCTCGACCGTCCGGCGCAGCAGCGGGACGAGCAGGGCGCGGGCCTCTCGCGCCTCCAGTCCCGCGCCGGCGGCGACGCTCTCCGCGGCGGCCTGGAGGGTGACCAGGAAGTTGGAGGCGATGGACGCGGCGGCGTGGTAGGCGGCGCGTCCCTCGTCATCGATCTCGAAGGCTGTCATGCCGAGGCGCTCGGCAAGGAAGACCGCGTAGTCGAGCGCCCTCGGCGTCGTGCCTGCGACGGCGGCGCCTGCCCCCCGGAAGACCTCCGGCCCGGAGCCCGGCGCGAACGTCTGAAGAGGATGGATCCCGAATGCCTCGGCGCTCGCCGGAGCGAGAGCCGCGAGCGGCGTGGCCCCGCTCGCGTGCCCGACCAGTGGCGCCACCCCCGCCACCGTTTCGGCCGCGTCGGGGATCTCGGCGTCGGGGACGCACAGCACCACGGCGTCGCACGGAACCGGCCTCTGGCCGCGGCCGAGCGGCCCCTCAACGGCCAGACCGGCCGCCCTCAGGGCGGCCGCCATCGGCACGCCCAGCCGGCCGGCTCCGACGACCGCCACACGGTCGGCGGTGTGCGCGCCCCGGGGGCGAGGCTGGTCGTTGCTCGTGGGGGTCATCGGGCTGCCGGTCCACTCCGAGGTCCCGGTAGCGGCCAGCTCGGCCAAGGATATCGGCGGGTGGCCGCCGTCCGAGGGCGGCGGGTCGTCCAAGGCGGGGCAGCCGGCGGTCGCGTGCGCCCGCCGGGTGGTTGCCGTCAGGTGCGGCCCCTAGGCTTGGGGCGATGCAGTTCCGAACCGCAGCGGAGCGGCGCGAGGACCTCGTTGCCCTCTACCGCGAAGCCTCGGGCTGCGTGCGCTGCCCGCTCCACCAGGGCCGCACGAACGTCGTGTTCGGCAACGGCAACGCCGACGCGGCCCTCATGTTCGTAGGCGAGGCGCCCGGCCACCACGAGGACCTCCAGGGCCTGCCGTTCGTCGGCCGGGCGGGGCAGCTGCTCGACCAGCTGCTGGGGGAGATCGGGTTGTCGCGGAAGGACGTGTTTGTTTGTAACACGCTCAAGTGCCAGCCGCCCGGCAACCGCGATCCCCAACCCGACGAGATCGATACCTGCAAGCCCTACCTGTATCGCCAGGTCGAGCTCATCGAGCCCAAGGTGATCTCCACGCTCGGCAACTTCGCGACCAAGCTGCTGACACGCTCGAATCGCGGCATCACGAGCGTGCATGGGCGCCCCCAGGTGCACGAGATCGGCGGGCGGACGGTTCGGATATATCCGCTCTACCACCCGGCCGCGGCGCTCCGCAGCACGGGCACGCTGGCACAGCTGCGGGAGGACATCTCACGCCTTCCGGCGCTGCTCGAGGAGCCGCCGCCCGTGCCCATCGGCGCCGTAGTGCCGGTGGCGGCGGCGGTGGCCGCGGAGGCGGAGGCGTCGCAGATGGACCTCTTCGGCTGAGCCCGCGACCGAACGGGGGCGCGGCCGAAACGCCGCGACCGGACGGTCGTTCGGCCGAAGCCGGCGACCGGACGGGCGCGCTCCCGGCCGATCGCCTACCGGTTCAGTCCCAGGGGCGGCGGGGAACGAAACCCGGCAACCTTCGAACGGTGGACCGCGAGACCGCCACGCCCGAGGAGACCGAGGCGGTCGGCGCCGAGGTGGCGGCCCGGCTTCGGCCGGGCGACGTGGTGCTCGTGACCGGTGAGCTCGGCAGCGGCAAGACGACGTTCGTGCGCGGGGCGGCGCGCGCGCTGGGCGTCGAGGGGCCGGTGACGAGCCCGACCTTCACGATCGGTCATGTGCTTCCCGGGCGCATGGAGGTCGCGCACGTAGACCTCTACCGTCTCGACTCGCTCGCGGGCGAGGATCCGGCGCTGCTCCATGACTACCTGACGCCCGAGCGCGTTGCGTTCGTGGAGTGGCCGGAGGCGGCCGCGCCCGCATTCGACCGGGTGACCGCTCGCGTGCGGCTCGAGCACTTGGGTGGAGACCGCAGGCGAATCAGGATCGAGTGAGCCTGCTCGGCCTCGACACCTCGACGGCCGCGGTCGCCGCATGCGTGCTCCGCGACGACGGCGAGGCGTTCGAGTTCTCCCCCGAGCCGGTGGCGCTGCGGCGACGACCCGCGCACGCAACCGAGCTGATGCCCGCGGTGGTGGGCGTCATGGAGCGCTCGGGGGTCGCCTGGCGCGAGCTCGATGCGATCGCCGTGGGCGTGGGGCCGGGCAGCTTCACGGGCCTGCGGATCGGGCTGGCCACCGCCCGCGCGCTCGCGGTCGCGAACGGGCTCAGGCTGCGGCCGGTGTCGTCGCTTGGGGCGCTGGCGCAGGGGATCGACCCGAGCGGCACGGCCGTGGCACTTCCGGTGATCGATGCAAAGCGAGGCGAGGTGTTCGCGGCCGCCTACGAGGGCGAACGGGTGCTCTGGGCACCGTTCGCGGCGCGGCCGAAGGGCCTCGCAGAGCGGGTTCGGAAGGCCGGTTTGGCGCCGCTGGCGGCGGGAGACGGGTCGATACGATTTCGAGGAGTGCTAGAGGCGGCCGGCATCCGGATCCCGCCGGACGAGTCCGGTGCGCATGTCGTCAGGGCGCTGCACGTGTGCCGACTGGCCGCGACGGCGCCGGGCGAGCCGCCCGAGGCGGTACTCCCCGAGTACCTCAGAGCTCCGGACGCGCAGCCTCGATGAACGACCTCGAAATCCGCCCACTCACCTACGCCGACCTGCCTCAGGTGATAGCGATCGAGCGGCGCGCGTTCCCGACGCCCTGGTCGCTCGCGATGTTCGTGCTCGAGCTGTCCAAGCCCGCCGGGATCTGCCTCGCGGCGGTGATCCGCGAGCAAGTGGTCGGGTACCTGGTCTGCTCTCGCTACGACCGGGTCTGGCACCTGATGAACATCGCGGTGGACGATCGGTCGCGCCGTCAGGGGATCGCCACCACGCTGCTCGAGCGCCTGTTCGAGCTCGGGGACAAGCCGAGCGAGCAGTACACGCTCGAGGTTCGGACCTCGAACCAGGCTGCCATCCGGCTCTATGAGCGCTTCGGGTTCCGCTCCGCCGGCCGGCGCCGCGCCTATTACCTCGACAACCGAGAGGACGCCCTGATCATGTGGCGTACGGTCCCGGAACGCGCGACGGCGTGATCCTCGCCGTCGAGACGAGCTGCGACGACACCTGCGCCGCCGTGGTCACGGCCGGGGGCGAGATCCGCTCGAACGTGATCGCGTCCCAGGGACTGCTGCACTCCCGCTACGGCGGGGTCGTGCCGGAGATCGCCTCGCGCCACCACCTGGAGCTGGTCGACGCGGTGACGGCGGACGCCCTCGAGGCCGCCGGCACGGGCCTCGAGGAGATCGACACCGTGGCGGTGACCCGCGGCCCGGGCCTGATCGGGGCGCTGCTCGTGGGCCTGTCGTCGGCCAAGGCGCTGGCGGCAGTCCGTCGCCTGCCGCTCGTGCCCGTGGACCACCTGCACGGGCACGTCGTGGCGAGCACCCTCGGCCCGGAGCCGATCGAGCCGCCGTATCTGGCGCTGGTCGCCAGCGGCGGCCACACCTTCCTGGCCCGCGTGGACGTCCCGGAGTCGTACACCGTCGTCGGCCAGACCCTCGACGACGCCGCCGGCGAGGCGTTCGACAAGGGCGCCCGGCTGCTCGGCCTCGGCTATCCGGGCGGCCCGGCGATCGACCGCCTGGCGGAGAAGGGCGACCCGGAAGTGTTCGACTTCCCGCGCAGCGCGCCCGGAGAGCTCGACTTCAGCTTCAGCGGGCTGAAGACGGCGCTCCTCTACGCGATCCGGGACCTGGGCGAGGGGGAGGCGGACCGCCGCCGCCCGGACCTCGCCGCCTCGTACCAGCGGGCGATCGTCGACGCCCTGGTGAGCCGCACCCGGGCCGCGCTGGAGCGCGAGGGCCTCCGGCGGCTGGCGATCGGCGGCGGCGTTGCGGCTAACTCGGAGCTTCGGGCCGCGGTCCAAGCGCTCGGCGTACCGGTCTGGGTGCCGCCGCTCGAGCTGTGCACGGACAACGCGGCGATGATCGGGGGCGCCGCCCGCTTCCTTCGCCCGCTGCCGTATCCGGACTACCTCTCCCTGGACGCGGCCGCGCGCATCTCGTAGCTCGGCCGCGACGTCAGGCCTGCAGCCGGGCCTCCTCCAGGTCCAGCTCGCGCTCCACCCTGCGGCGCACCTCGTCGCTGATCTCGCGCTGGTTGCGGAGGGCGATCAGCTGCTCGCGCTGCGCGTCGAAGAGCTCGTGCATCAGCCGGCGGTAGGCGTCGGTGCGCTCCTCGAACCGCGTGCCGGCGCCGTCGGCCGCAGCCGCGAACCGCTGTCGCCGGTAGTCGTACATCCCGCGCACCCGCTCCAGGGTGTCTTCGCGGGCCCAGCCGTCGCCGGCGATCTCTGCGAGCCGCTCGAGCGCCGCCTCCGCGATGCGGACGCGGGCGAGCAGCTCCTCTTCCTGCTCTCTCCCGTCGTCCTCGATGCCGAGGCGGTTGATCAGCGGTCCGAGCGTCAGCCCCTGGCCAACGAGGGTGACGAGGATGACTACAAAGGCCAGGAAGATCAGCAGCTCGCGCACGGGGAACGTCGCGCCGGCGTCCGTCTCGAGCGGGATCGCCAGCGCGGCCGCGAGCGCGACCGACCCGCGCATGCCCGCCCAGCCCACGATGAGCCGCTCGCGTGCGGAGGCCCGCCGCTCGCGCTGCGAGGGGCGCCGGTCGAGCGCGCGGATGATGTACGGGACCGTGAACTGCCACACGATCCTCACGCCGATCACGACCGCGCTTACGAGCAGACCCCAGCCGGCGAGCTCAGCGGCCGAGTAGCCGGAGATGTCGTCCATCACGTTCGGCAGCTGCAGGCCCACGAGCAGGAACAGCACCGCGTTGAGCACGAAGGTGAGGATCTCCCACACGGACACCCCCTGTATTCGCATGACCGGAGTGGTCAGCTGCGGGGTGTGCCAGCCCATGTAGAGCCCGACGGTGACCGCGGCGATCACACCGGAGAGGCCGAGCTCCTCCGCGGGGAGGTACGCCGCGTAGCCGCTGAGCAGGGAGATCGTGATCTCGGTAGGCGGATCGTCTATTCGGCTCCGTACTTCACGGATGACCCAGCCCGCGGCCAGCCCGATCGCCAGCCCGCCCACTCCGTTCAGCACGAAGCGCAAGGCCGCGTCGCCGAGCGAGAACGTACCCGTCACGACGGCGCCGACGGCAAAGCTGTACAGGACGAGCGCCGTCCAGTCGTTCGTCAGGTTCTCCCCCTCGATGAGCGTGAGGATCCGGCGCGGCGCGCGCAAGCGCCGCATGATCTCCGCCGGCGCGACGGCGTCGGTGGGCGAGACGACCGCGCCGAGCACGAACGCCTCGGGCCAGCCCAAGCCGACGAGCTCGTGGGCGACGACCGCGACGGCGCCCATCGTCAAGAACACCAAGCCGATCGAGAGCAGCGCGATGGGCCGGGCCTTGGCGCGCAGGTCTCGCACGGACGTGAAGAAGGCCGCGCCGTACAGGAGCGGCGGCAGGAAGATCAAGAGCACCAGATCGGGGTCAAGCTCCACATGGGGCACGCCCGGTACGAAGCCGATGACGCAGCCGCCCAGCACCAGCGTGATCGGATAGGGGACGCCGGCCACCCGCGAGAGCACGGCCAGCGCCGCGGTCGCCAGGAGAAGGCCAAAGATGATCAGCTCGACATGCTGCTCCACGGCCCCAAGGGTGCCACGCGCGGGCACAATGACGCGCGTGGTGGTCGTGACCCTCTATGGCAAGCCCGGATGCCACCTCTGCGAGGACGCGCTGGCCGCCGTCGAGCGGGTCCGGGCGGAACGGACGTTCGAGCTCGAGCAGGTCGACGTCTCGCTCGATCCCGTGCTCAACAGGCGCTACGGCGAGCGCATCCCGGTGCTCGAGCTCGGGGGCGAGGAGCTGAGCGAGTACTACGTGGACGAGGCGGTGCTGAGAGAGGCGCTCGATAGAGTGAACTCCCGGTGAGGTACGACCCCACAGCGGGCGGCGTCGGGCTTCAGCCGGTGAGGCCGGAGGCCGACCCGGGTCTCTCGGAGCGGCTCTCCCTGGGAGTGGCCGCACGCCTGTCGCGCTACCTGCAGGTTCTGACCCAGGCGAAGAAGATGGGTCGCGAGACGATCTCGTCCCAGGAACTCGCCGACTACACCCATGTCAACTCCACGCAGATCCGGCGCGACCTGTCAGGGTTCGGCAAGTTCGGGAAGCGCGGCGTCGGCTACAACGTCGACTCGCTCGTGTCGCAGATCCGCAAGATCCTGCGAACGACCGGCAAGCACAACATCGCGCTCTTCGGCGCCGGCAACCTCGGCCAGGCCATCGCCGGCTCGGACATCTTCGCCGACCACGGCTTCCGCGTCGTGGCGGTCTTCGACAAGGACCCCAAGAAGGTCGGCAGGCGCATCAGCGACAGCCTGACCGTCCGCCGGTACGACGACCTCGAGCGCGTGATCCGCGAGGAGGACGTCGTGGTGGGTGTGCTCGCCGTCCCCACAGAGGCCGCCCAGGAGGTCGCCGACGATCTGGTCGCGGCCGGCGTAAAGATCATCTTCAACTACTCCGACGCCCTCCTGCAGGTGCCGCCGGAGGTGACCGTCCACACCTCGAGCCCCGCCGTTGACCTGCTCTACGCGCTCTACTTCTACCTGACCTGAGGGCGCCCCATGGTCGAGATGCCGAAGGTCAGAGAGGTCTTCGACGCCTCCACGGACTTCACCGTCGGGATCGAGGAGGAGTTCGCCATCCTCGATCCCGTCACCCGCTCGCTGGACCATCGCTTCGAAGAGCTGCGCGACGCGGGGGCGCGCGACCCCGTGCTGTCCGAGTCGATCGCCGGCGAGCTGATCATGTCGGAGATCGAAATCCGCTCGGGTCGCGGCGACAACCTGGCTGTCGCCGTCGAGCGCCAGCGCGAGGCGCGAGCGCGGCTGTTCCGCCTGGCCGCCGACCGCGGCGTGCTGCTGGCCGCCACGGGGACGCATCCGTGGAGCCCATGGCAGGAGCAGCGGATCATCGACACCGAGCACTATCGCCGGGTCGAGGAAGGGCTGCAGTACGTGGCCTGGCGGAACAACACGTTCAGCGTCCACGTGCACGTGGGCGTCCGTGGGGCCGAACGGGCGGTGAGGGTCTGTGACCGCCTGCGACCGGTGCTCCCGGAGCTGCTCGCGGTCTCCGCGAACTCCCCGTTCCTCGACGGCAGCACCTCGGGCCTCCACTCCGTCCGCAGCCAGATCTTCACGAAGAGCTTTCCCCGCTGCGGGATCCCGGACGCCTTCGGCAGCTGGCGGGCGTACGCCGACTACGTGAACTTCCTGGTGGCCACGCGGTCGATCGTGGAGCAGACCCAGATCTGGTGGAGCATCCGCCCGCACCACACGTTCGGGACGGTCGAGCTTCGCATCTGCGACGCCCAGACGAGCGCGGCCGACTCCACCGCGCTGGCCGAGCTGATCGTCGCCTGCATCGCTCAGGCCGCGCTCGACCATGACGACGGCGTGCCCTTCGACGACCCGCCGAACCGGCTGGTCGAGGAGAACTTCTGGCGCGCCATCCGATACGGGCTGGACGGGCGGCTGATCGACCTGGCCCGGGTGGACGAGTACCCGGCGGCGGCGGTCGCAGAGCGGCTGCTCGCCTGGACCGCGCCCGCGCGCGCCGCGCTCGGCGGCGTCGAGCCGCTCCTCGGGGAGGAGAACGGCGCTCAGCGCCAGCGCCGGGCGTTCGAGATGGGGGCGTCCATCGAGGAGGTCTTCGCCGCCGAGGTGGCGGAGACGCAGCGAACCTACGCCGCGCAGGAGGTCGAAGCATGAGCACGGAGGAGCCAAGCCCGGAGGAGCTGCTGAAGAAGATTCAGGTCGACGACGTTCTGCTCCAGACGGTGGTCACGCTCGTGAACCTGGCCGGCCGGCGGCTCACGGTGCAGGAGGAGAAGGACCCGGCGCAAGCCAAGAAGGCGATCGACGCGGTCCGTGCGCTCCTCCCGCTCTGCCCACAGGAAGAGGTCGGCCCGATCAAGGACGCGCTCTCCCAGCTGCAAATGGTCTACGTGAAGGAGACGGACGAGCGGGCGAAGGCGCGCTCGAAGATATGGACGCCTCCGGGGAGCTCATAGGCATCTTCGGCGGCTCGGGCTTCTACCGCTTCCTCGACGACGTCGAGGAGGTGCCGGTCGCGACGCCGTACGGCCCACCGTCCGCCGCGATTCGAATCGGCCGAGTCGAGGGCAGGCAGGTGGCCTTTATGCCGCGCCACGGCGACGAGCACACGCTGCCGCCGCACCGAATCAACTACCGGGCCAACATCTGGGCGATGCGCGAGGTGGGCGTGCGGCGGATCATCGGCCCGTGCGCTTGCGGGTCACTGAAGCCCGAGCTCGAGCCGGGGACGTTCGTGATCTGTGACCAGTTCGTCGACCGCACGATCGCACGGGAAAGCACGTTCTACGACGGCCCGCAGACGACGCACGTGTCCGCCGCCGATCCCTACTGCCGGGACCTGGGGCGGACCCTGGCCCAGGCTGCGCGCGAGCTCCACATCCCCGTGGTCGAGGGCGGGACCGTCGTGGTCATCCCGGGTCCGCGCTTCTCGACTCGCGCGGAGTCGCGCTGGTACACGGCGACCGGCTTCGACGTGGTCAACATGACCCAGTACCCCGAGTGCTGGCTTGCGCGGGAGCTCTCGCTCTGCTACGCCAACGTCTCGCTCGTCACCGACTACGACGTGGGGCTCGAGGGCATGCCGCACGTGCCGCCCGTCTCGGCGGACGCCGCCCTGGCGGTCTTCCGTGACAACCTCGATAGACTGCGCGCCCTGTTGTTCCGGGCGTTGCCGGGCATGGGTACGCAACCGGACGACGTCTGCGCGTCGGCGCTGGACAGCGCGATCGTCCACCACTAGCGGCGCCGTCCGCTCTGAACCTAGACGGAGGACATACTCCTTGGATTTCCTGACTGACTGGGGCGTGATCATCGCGCTCGTCTGCGCCGGCGCCGCCGTCGTGTACGGCGTGACGACCTCGCGCTGGCTGCTCTCGCTGTCGCCCGGAAACAACGAGATGCAGGGCATCTCGCGCGCGGTCCAGGAGGGCGCCACGGCGTACCTGCGACGCCAGTACACGATCATCGCCGGGGTGGCCGTGGTCCTCGCGATCCTGCTCGCGGTCGCGCTCGAGGCCTCGGACGCCGAGGGCATCCTGATCGCGATCGGGTTCCTCATCGGCGGAACGTTCTCGGGCGCCGCCGGCTTCATCGGCATGAACGTCTCCGTGCGCGCGAACGCGCGGGTGGCCGAGTCCGCCCGCAGCGGCGTATCGCGGGCGCTCGAGGTTGCCTTCAAGGGCGGCGCCGTCACCGGCCTTCTGGTCGCGGGCTTGGCCCTGCTCGGCGTGGCGGGTTACTACGGGCTCCTGATCGTCGCCGGGACCGACGAGCGCGATGCGATCGACGCGCTGGTCGGTCTCGGCTTCGGCGGCTCGCTGATCTCCGTGTTCGCGCGTCTCGGAGGCGGCATCTTCACCAAGGCCGCCGACGTCGGCGCCGACCTCGTGGGCAAGATCGAGGCCGGGATCCCGGAGGACGACCCCCGCAACCCGGCGGTGATCGCCGACAACGTCGGAGACAACGTGGGCGACTGCGCGGGCATGGCGGCCGACCTGTTCGAGACTTACGCGGTCACCGCCGTCGCCGTGATGCTCCTCGGCGTCCTAACCTTCCAGGAGATCGGAACGGCCGCGGTCTACCCGCTGATCATCGGCGGCGTCTCGCTGGTCGCCTCCATCGTCGGGACGTACGCGGTACGGAGCCGCACGGGTAACGTCGAGCGCGCGCTCTACCAGGGGCTGATCGTGTCCGGCGTGCTTGCCGCGGCGGCGTTCCTGCCGATCACGCTCATCCTGATGGACGATCTCACCTACAAGGAGGGCGTCTCGAGCCTCCTCCGGGCGGGGACGGAGGCGCCGAGCGGCATCGAGCTGTGGCTCTGCACGCTGATCGGCGTCGTCGTTACGGCCGGTCTCTTCACGATCACCGACTACTACACCTCGACGCGCTTCCGGCCCGTGCGGACGACGGCGCGGGCGTCGCAGACCGGGCACGCGACCAACATCATCCAGGGGCTGTCGCAGGGCTTCCAGTCGACCGCCGCCCCGGCGCTGCTGCTGGCGCTGGGCATCCTCGCGGCGAACGAGCTGGGCGGCATCTACGGCATCGGCGTGGCGGTGATGGCCCAGCTGTCGCTCACCGGGCTGATCGTGGCGCTCGACGCCTTCGGCCCGATCACCGACAACGCCGGCGGCATCGCCGAGATGGCCGACCTCCCCGAGGACGTTCGAAACGTGACCGACCCGCTCGACGCGGTGGGCAACACCACCAAGGCCGTGACCAAGGGGTACGCGATCGGCTCGGCGGTGCTCGCCGCGCTCGTGCTGTTCGCGGCCTTCATCGAGGAGCTGCGCGTGGAGGCCGCGGCGGACGGCGAGACCCTCTCGGGCTTCAGCATCTCCCAGCCGGACGTCCTCATCGGCCTGCTGGTCGGCGGCATGATGGTCTTCCTCTTCGTTGCGCTCGCGATCGAGGCGGTGGGGCGCGCCGGCGGCGGCGTGGTGGAGGAGGTGCGCCGCCAGTTCCGGGAGAAGCCGGGGATCATGGACCGCAGCGAGAAGCCGGACTACGCGCGAGCGGTCTCGATCGTGACCGCCGCCGCCCAGCGCGAGATGATCGTGCCCGCGCTGATACCGATCGTGGTCACCCTGGTCGTCGGGCTGCTCTCGTACCAGGCGCTCGGAGGCCTGCTGATCGGCGTGATCGTGGTGGGCTTCTTCACCGCCGTCTCGATGACGTCGGGCGGCGGCGCCTGGGACAACGCCAAGAAGCTGATCGAGGACGGCGAGTTCGGCGGAAAGGGGTCCGAGGCCCACGCGGCGTCGGTGACGGGCGACACCGTGGGCGATCCCTACAAGGACACGGCCGGCCCGGCGATCAACCCGATGATCAAGGTGGCGAACATCGTCGCGCTGCTCATCATCCCGTTCCTCGTCTGAGTCCGCGGCGGACGGACTAGCTTTCGCTCGTGGCCGGCGGGCGCGACGCCAGCACGCTCCCTCCCAACCTTCCGGCGCCGGAGGACGACGGCGCCTGCGATCACCTGCCCGGAATGCGGCTCCCGCCGGTGGCGCTGCCGGCGACGGAAGGCGGCGATGTGCGGCTCGACGAGCGTCTCGGGCGGACGGTCCTCTTCTGCTACCCGCGTACGGGGCGGCCTGACGAGGAGTTGCCGCCCGGCTGGAACTCGATCCCGGGCGCCAGGGGCTGCAGCGCCGAGACGTGCGGCTTCCGCGACCGCCACGAGCAGTTCGCCGATCTGGGCGTGTGCTTGCTGGCGCTCTCCACGCAGGACACCGGCTATCAGCGCGAGATGGTGGGGCGCCTCGGGGTGCCCTTCCCCGTTTTGAGCGACGCGAAGCTGCGTCTCGTGCGCGCGCTGCGGCTGCCCACTTTTGAGGTCGACGGGACCACCCTCGTCAAGCGGCTCACGCTCATCACCGACGACGGTGTAGTCGAGCACGTCTTCTATCCGGTCTTCCCGCGGGACACGCACGCGGGCGAGGTCCTCGCCTGGCTGCGGCGTTAGCCGGCTCCGGGCTTCGACAGCTGATCTAGCTTGTAGCGGGAATGGCCGAGTACCGACCGAAGGGGCGCGGGCTCGAGCGGGTCCTCGGGACCGGCTCGCTCTTCTCCACGGCGTACGGCAACGTCGGCTCGTCGATCTACTACGCACTCGGGCTGGTCGCGATCTTCGCGCTGGGGATGACGCCGGTCGTGTTCGTGATCGCCGGTCTCATCTTCGCCTGCACGGCCGCCACGTACACCGAGGCTACGACGATGTACCCCGAGGCCGGCGGCTCTTCGAGCTTCGCCCGGCGCGCGTTCAACGAATTCTGGTCGTTCTTCGCCGCCTGGGGCCAGATGCTCAACTACATCATCACGGTCGCCATCTCGGCGTTCTTCGTGCCCCACTACCTCAGCGTGTTCTGGGACCTCCTCGGCGAGTCGCCGGCCGACATCGTGGCGGGCATCGTGGTGGTCGCGCTGCTCGTGCTCCTGAACATCGTCGGCGTCAAGGAGTCGGCGGGCCTCAACGTCTTCCTGGCGCTCGCCGACTTCCTCACCCAGCTCGTGCTGGTCGTGATCGGCATAGTGCTCGTGTTCTCGCCCGACACGCTCGTCAACAACGTCGACTTCGGCACCTCGCCCACGGTCACGGACTTTCTGATCGCGATCCCGGTCGGCATGGTGGCCTACACGGGCATCGAGACGATCTCGAACATGGCGGAGGAGGCCCGAGACTACGGGAGGACCATCCCCCGCGCCATGACAGCGGTCGTCGTCGCGGTGTTCGCGATTTACGCATTCCTGCCGGCCGTCGCGCTCTCGGCCATGCCGGTGCGGGACGGTGAGACGGCGCTGGCGCTGCCGAAGGAGGACGGCGGCTACGCCGACGACCCGATCCTTGGGGTGGTGGCGAACATCGAGCTCGGGTCGCTGCAAGAGCCGGCGGAGATCTACGTCGGCATCCTCGCCGCCACGATCCTGTTCATCGCCACGAACGCCGGCATGATCGGCGTCTCCCGATTGACCTACTCGATGGGCCAGTACCGCCAGCTGCCGGAACGGCTGCGGGCGCTCCACCCCCGGTTCCGCACGCCCTACGTGGCGATCATCCTCTTCGGCCTCATCGCGTGCCTCACGATCCTGCCGGGGCAGGCGGAGTTCCTGGGGACGATCTACGCCTTCGGGGCGATGCTGTCGTTCACGATCGCCCACATGGCCGTGGTCGCGCTGCGGATCAAGCAGCCCGCGAAGGAGCGCCCCTACCGCGGCCCCGGCACAGTGCGGCTAAGGGGGTACGAGCTGCCGCTGTTCGCCGTGCTGGGCGGCCTCGGCACGGGCATCGCGTGGATCGTCGTGACGGTGCTGAACCTCGAGACGCTCGCCGCCGGGGCGGTGTGGCTCTCGCTTGGAGTCGCAACCTACGTGATCTACCGCCGGCGCCAGGGACTCTCGCTGACGGAGACGCACAAGGTGGTGCTGCCGAAGCCGGCGGTCGAGCACGAGGTCGAGTACGAATCGATCCTCGTGGGGTTCGAGGACGGGCACTATTCGCCCGAGGCGGTCGCCACGGCCGTTCGCCTGGCCGCCCGCCGGCGCCGCGGGATCCACGTGCTGGTGGTGATCACGGTCCCGCCGAACTCGCCCATCGACGCGGTAATGCCCAAGGAGGAGGCCCGGGCCGCGTCGCTCATCGACTCCGCCCGCGTGCGGGGCGGGCGGCGCGTCACAGGCCACTGGGAGAAGGTGCGTCCGGGTGGCGGCGGCCGCCGCATCGTGGAGGAGGCTAAGGACATCAGGGCCCGCGCGATCGTGATGTCGCTGCCGCCCCGGCGCACGGGCATGTCGCTGTTCGGGAAGACGCTCGAGACCGTGCTCGCGGAGCGTCCATGCCGCGTGATCATCGACTCCCCGCCGCAGGTAGACGGGCGAAGGGACGGTCGGTAGGGCGCGGGCCGGCGCCGGCGAAGGCCGGCCGGGACGGGACTACGATTGGGGCGTGCAACGCGCGTACCTCGCGTCCACTCGAGCGCTCAGCGGGCTGCTCGTGGTGGTGGGCGTTGCGATGTTCGTCTCGGCCCTTGCGCGCGGGGGCGGCGCCCTCGCGGTCGGCGTGATCCTCGGGACGCTGTTCGCCCTGCTCGGCATCGGGCGGCTGTGGCTGGCCCGCGGCGGCCGCCGGTGAACGACGCCGGCGGTCCGCGGCGCACCCAGGTGGCCAGCCGCGCCCGCTCCCATCTCAGGCGCGGCTCGGAGCGCGCCGGCGCGCGCATCGCCCGCGGCCTCGGCGAGCCGGCCCTCTTCGCGATCCTGCTCAGCGCGGTCGTGTCCGCGCTCTTCTTCTCGCTGGGCGTGGTCGCCGGCGACGCCCTCGGGCTGACCCCGATCGTGTACGTCGCCGCCGGGCTCTTCCTGGTGATCACGATCGCGACGTACGTGGAGGGCAGCTCGCTCCACCAGGAGCGGGGCGGAGCCTCGATCTACGCCCGCTACGCGTTAGACGAGTTCTGGAGCTTCGTCGCGGGTTGGGCCATCCTCCTCGACTACCTGATCGTGATGGCGGCCGCCGCGGTAGCCGTCGGGGAGTACCTCGCCGTCTTCTGGAGCGATCTCTCCGGCGGGCTGCCCGAGGTCGCCATCGTCGCGGTTGCCCTCGCCTACGTCGCGGCGCAGAACGTCCGTGGCCTGTCGGCGGGACGGCTCGGGATGGTGCTGAGGCTGTCGCTCTTTAGCATCGCGCTGCTGCTGCTCGTGGCGGCGATCGCGTTCGCCCAGTTCTTCGACGCCGGCGCGGTCTTCGACTCGATCGAGCTCGGCGACGCGCCGGGCTGGAACGACGCGATCTTCGCGGCGGTCGTGGCCAGCGTCGCGATCATGGGCGTGGAGGCCGCCTCGGGGCTTGCGGGGGAGGTCCGCGTCGGCCGCCGGGGCCTGCGACGCATGGTGCTCGCGAGCGCGGCGGTGGCGCTCATCCTGTTCGTCGGGGTCTCGGCTGCGGCGCTGATGGCGCAACCTGTGGTGCGTTCCGAGACCGCGCTCGGCGGCGAGTACCTCGAGGCGCCGGTGCTCGGCATCGTCGCCGCCTACGACCCGGGGTGGCTCATGGAGGGAGGCAGGTACGTGGTCGGCGCGACGGCCGCCGCCGTGCTGATCGTGGCTATGAACGGTCAGATGCTCGGGCTGGCGAGGCTCGCCTATTCGCTGGCCACGAACCGCCAGATCCCCAGTGCGGTCGGCCGGCTCCACGGAAGCCGCGGGACCCCGTATGTCGCGATCGGGGTGGCGGCGATGATTGCCTTCGCCTTCGCGCTGACGCGCGACCTCGACTTCCTGGCTGGGGTGTTCGCGTTTGGGGCCATGATCGGCATCGCCATCGCGCACCTGTCGGTGATCGTCCTGCGCTACCGCGAACCCGGCCGGCCGAGCGCGTTCCGGGTGCCGCTCTCGATCCGGGCCGGCAGGGGCAGCGTCCCGTTGCCGGCGGCCGTCGGCGCGTTCGCGTCGGTCGCCGCCTGGGTGAGCGTCGTGGTCCTGCACGAGGGGGCCCGGGTGATCGGCGGCATCTGGATGGCGTTCGGGGTCGTGCTGTACGTCGTCTACCGCCGCTCGCAGAATAAGTCGCTGACTCAGCGCTTCACGATCCCCGCCGAGGCGCTTCAGGAGACCATCGAAGCAGAGTACGGGAGCATCCTCGTCCCGGTGCTGGGCACGCCGCTCGACGATGACATCGTCGGCACCGCCGGGCGGTTGGCCGCCGAGGAGGGCGAGGACGGGGACGGGGCGGTGCTCGAGGCGCTCTACGTGTTCGAGATCCCCATGTCGTTGCCGATCGACGCCCGCGTGCCGGAGGAGCGCGTGCAGGAGGCGAAGCGCATCCTCGCGCGGGCGAAGGAGGTGGGCGAGGAGTACGAGGGCGTGGAGGTGGCGACGGCCATGGTCCGCGGGCGCACGGCGGGCCAGGCGATCGTCGCCGAGGCGCGCCGCCGGGGTGTGGAGGCGATCGTGCTCGCCGCGGAGGAGCCGAGCCGGGTGCGGGGCGGGGCGCTCCTCGGTGGGCGCGGCCGCGCGCGCGACCGTTTCGTGGGAGGGACCACCCGCTACGTCGTCGAGAAGGCTCCCTGCCGGGTCATCCTCACCGCGCCGCCGGCGGGGCAGGAGGACACCCGCGAGGGCGTGCGGCCCTGACCGGCAGCCGCGCCGCGCCGGTGTTTCCAGGTGACATGAATTCCCGAGTGCGCCTGTAGAGTGAACCCAGAATGTTCGTGTTGATCGTCGGCTCTGGGCGTGTGGGCTCAGCGATCGCCAACTCGATGCTCGCTGAGGGGCACGAGGTGTCGGTGCTGGACGAGGACCCCGAGGCGATTGCGCTACTCGACCGGGGCCAGCTCGAGACCTGGGAGGAGCGCGGCGGGCGCTACACGGTCGGCACGGCGCTCGAGCTGGACGCGCTGCTCGCCGCCGGCATCGAGGAGGCGGACGCGTTCGTCGCCTCGACGGACGGCGACAACACGAACCTGGTGATCGCACAGATAGCCAAGCGCCGCTTCAACGTCGAGCGCGTGGTCGTGCGCGTTCTCGACCCGGCCCGCGCGCGCTGGTATGCCGAGCAGGGGCTTCAGACGGTCTGCCCGACACAGACGGCGATCGAGCTGCTCGAGGCCGCGGTGCGGGGGCAGATCCGCTTCGAGGGAGTATCCGGTTAGCGGTCGTGGGAGCGACGACCTGATGTACGTCCTGATCATCGGCGCGGGCAAGGTCGGTTGGAACCTGGCGCGCGAGCTGATCGACAAGCGCCACGAGGTCACGGTGATCGAATCGGACCCGAGCCGCTTCGGAATGGTCGAGGAGGAGCTCGAGCACAGCGCCCAGTACGGCGACGGCTCCGAGCTGTGGGTCCTCGAGCGCGCGGGGATCGAGCGCGCCGACCTGGTGCTTGCGGTTACCGGCGACGACGAGGACAACATTCTGATCTCGCAGGTGGCCCGCGAGAAGTATGGGGTCGCGCGGATCGTCGCCCGCTGCAACAACCCGCGCAACCTCCAGCACTTCGAGCTGCTTGGCGTAAAGCCAGTGATCTCGGCCACCGACCTGATCCTGCGGCTGATCGAGCATGAGGTGCCGAAGTACGGCCTCCTGCATCTGCTCGACCTGCCGGAGGAACGGCTCGAGATCATCGAGCTCGAGGTGGCGGACGGGTCGGAGGCCGCCGGGAGGAAGGTGAAGGAGCTGGGACTGCCGGACGGCTCGCTCGTGATATCGATCCTCCGCGACGGCGGCGGCTTCGTGCCGACCGGCGACTCGATCGTGCAGGCCGGCGACGAGGTCCTGCTCGTGCTCGACGTGGGCATCGAATCGCGCGTGACCGAGCGCTTTACGAATCGCTCGAGCGCGGCCGCGTAGCCCATGGCTCGACGCAGGGTGGACTACCTGCTGATCGGCGGTGGTCTCGCGGCCGCGAACTGCGCTCGGTGGCTGCGCGAGGAGGGCGCGGACGGCTCGGTGCTGCTCGTGGGCCGCGAGCCCGATCCGCCCTACAACCGTCCGCCGCTCTCGAAGGGATATCTGCAAGGGAAGGAGCCGCGCGAGGAAGTGCTCTTCCGCCCCGACGAGTGGTGGCAGGAGCAGGACGTCGAGCTGATGACCCGGACGAGCGTGATAAGGCTCGACGCCGCCGAGCGCGTGGCCACGCTGTCGACCAAGGACGAGGTCGAGTTCGACCGCGCCCTGCTCGCGACCGGCGCGAACGTGCGTCGGTTGCAGACCGAGGGCCGTGACCTCGACGGCATCTACTACCTCCGCGTGTTCGCGAACTCGGACGCGATTCGCGCCATTGGCGAGCGCGCGGAGCGTGTGGTGCTGGTCGGCGGCAGTTACATCGCGACCGAGGTGGCGGCCTCGCTCACCGCCGCGTACGGGGTGAAGTGCTCGCTCGTGATGCTCGAGGACGTGACGCTCGAGCGCCCCTTCGGGAAGCAGGTGGGCGGCTTCTTCCAGCGCGTGCTCGAGGAGCATGGGATAGAGGCCCACGGCGGCCAGGAGGTCGAACGCTTCGAAGGCTCCGACGGCAGGGTCCGCTCGGTGGTCACCAAAGGCGGGCTCGAGCTGGGATGCGACGCCGTCGTGGTCGGCGCCGGCGTAGCGCCGGAGACCACGCTCGCCCAGCAAGCGGGTCTCGAGCTCGGCGAGGCGGGCGGCGTGAGGTGCTCGGCCGGGCTCGAGACCTCGGCGCCCGGGATCTTCGCCGCCGGCGACATGTGCGAGTACGACAGCCCGGTCCACGGACGACGCATGCGGATCGAGCACTGGGACGTGGCCTTCAATCAAGGCAAGACGGCGGCGCTGAACATGCTCGGCCGCGACGTCGAGCACGACGTGTTGCCCTACTTCTTCTCTGACCTGGCGGACTGGGCCTCGATGGAGTACGTCGGCCCGGGCTCGGGGGATGTGGTGGTCCGCGGGTCGATGGACGACGGCAACTTCACCGCGTTCTACCTGACGGCCGGTCGCGTGACGGCAACGCTAACCGTCGGCCGCTCGGGCGATCTGGAGCAAGCGGGGCGCTTCATCACCGAGCACGCATCGCCCAATCCGGCGGCGCTCGCGGACGAGGGCACGGATCTGGCTTCACTGTAGGCGGTTGCGGTTCAGGTTCTGCGTTCGGCCCGGTTGCTGACGGCCGGCTCTTAGAGGCCATTGCCGCGCCCGGGTTCCCTACCCTCAGGTGAGTGGCCGGCTACTTCGACGACGGCTCGATGCTCCGGCGCGTGCACAGGGAGCGAGCGCTCGCGCTGGCGGGGCCGCGCGCGCTTCTCATGCAGGCGGCCCACCCGCTCGCCGTGTCGGGGCTCTTGGCGCACTCCACGGCTTTCGACGATCCATATGAGCGCCTCGCCCGCACAGCCCAGGTGCTGAGCACGATCGGGTTCGGCGAGCGCGAGGACGCGGACCGCGTCTGCCGCCGGGTCCGGGCCATGCACCGGCGGGTGAGCGGGAGGCTCCACAAGCCCGTAGGCCCGTACCGCGCCGGGACGCCGTACCGCGCCGACGACCCGGAGCTGCTCCTATGGGTCCTGTTCACGCTGGTCGACTCGGGGCGCGTGGTGTACCGAACGTACGTCGGCTCGCTCTCCCGGGACGAGGAAGCCCGGTACTGGGACGATTACAAGCGCGTCGGGCGGCTGTTCGGCCTGCGCGTGCGCGACATGCCGCGGACCCTCGACGACCTGAACGAGTATGGCCGCGAGATGCTCGAGGGCGACCGCCTCTACGTGACGGCGTGGGCGCGCGAGCGGGCCCGGGCGATCGTCCTCGAGCCGCCGCTCGGCTGGGCCGCCCAGCCCGTCGTCGAGACCGTCAACTTCATCACGATCGCACTGCTGCCCGACCGCCTGCGCGACGAGTACGGGTTCGCCCCGCTGCCACCGGCATTCGCGCGCAAGGTGCTGGTCAAGGCGGGCGGCGAGTACGTGAAGCGGGCTGTGGTCCCGTTCCTCCCCGATCGGCTGCGGCTGGTGCCCGCGGCGCGGCGGGCGGCGTAGTCGGCCCAAACGGGAAGGAGTTCGCCCGGGTAGGTGGCCGTTCGTGCCGGGCCCGAGGAGACGGTCAGCGAAGAACCATCCCAGATAGCTGTTGCAGGAGAAGAGCGATCCAGGACGCTCGAGTGCTTTCCCGGGTTGGTGCGGCTCGGGTGTGTAACAGCTCCGCGACGAGCGTAAGCCCTGGAAACGGCCGCTTTCGTCCGGTCAGACCGTTAGCGTGAGGCAGCCATGGATAAGCTGGGGGAGGAGGACTCGAACCTCCGTTTCACGGTCCAGAGCCGCGCGTCTTGCCGCTAGACGATCCCCCAGTGGCGGCACCTGAGGATAGCCATCACCCGGCCGAGCGTGACGGTCGCGGGGCCCCGCGGCCCACGTGCCCCGGTCGATCACCGAGTGGCTCGGCGAGCCGCTCAGCATGGCGCTCCATCACGTAAACGGCGACGGGCTAGACAACCGGCTCGAGAACCTGTAGCTCCTCTGCCCGAACTGCCACTCACAGACGCCGAACTCCGGCCGCAACCGGCGCGAGCGCCGGATCCAGCGGGCCCTGAGGGCGGCGGGCGCCGCCCCGATCGATCGGTCGGCGTGGCGCCCTCTGCCGGTCGTCGCCGCCTGAGCTGGCTGCGCACCCCCGCACGATGGACGGACGGGCCGACGCTTCGAACCCGCGCCGCACAGCAGCCTACGTCCGTTAACTGGTCCGCAGCGCGCCGGGACTGGGGGACGTGCGCCCGCTCGCCTTAGACCGCCGCCTGCTCCGCCCAGTCCCGGTAGAGCCGCGCGTAAGCGCCGTCCGCTTCCAGGAGCTCCTCGTGGGTGCCCTGCTCAACGATCCGGCCATGGTCCAGCACCACGATGCGGCCGGCTCGGCGGATCGTCGACAGCCGGTGGGCGATCACGATCGCCGTCCGTCCGGCCAGCAGCCGGCGCAGGCCGCGCTCGATCTGCGCCTCCGTCCGCACGTCCACGTTCGAGGTCGCCTCGTCGAGGATCAGGATGCGGGGGTCCGCGGCCGCGGCTCGGGCGAACGCGACCAGCTGGCGCTGGCCGGCCGAGAGGTTGCCGCCGCGCTCGCCCACCTCGGTGTCGTACCCATCCGGCAGCCGCTCTATGAACTCGTGCGCTCCCACGGCCCGGGCCGCCGCCTTCACCTCCTCGTCGCCGGCGTCCGGCCGGCCGAAGGCGATGTTGTCGCGGATCGTCCCCGAGAAGAGGAAGCCCTCCTGGGGGACGATCCCGAGCTGTGACCGCAACGAACGCTCGGTCACGTCGCGCAGGTCGTACCCGTCCACGAGCACGCGCCCCGAGTCCGGGTCGTAGAACCGCGCTACGAGCTTGGCGAGCGTGGACTTGCCGGCGCCGGTGGCCCCCACCAGCGCGACGGTCTGCCCGGGGGGAACTCGGAGCGAGAGCTCGCTGATCGCGGGCTCGCCGCCGTCATACGAGAACGTCACGTCGTCGAACTCGATCTCGCCGCGCACTCGCGGCAGCTCGATCGCGTCCGGCCGGTCGGCGATGTCGGGCTCCTCGTCGAGCAACTCGAAGATCTTGTCGAGCGCCGCCATCCCGGCCTGGTACGTCGTGTACAGCTGGGAGAGCGACTGGATCGGGTCGAAGAAGCTCTGCAGGTAGAACACGAACGAGGCGAGCACGCCGATCGTGGCCTCGCCGTCGAGGACCTGGTTCCCCCCGTACAGCAGGATGCCCGCGGTGGCCACGGCGGAGAGCAGCTCTACCGAGGGGAAGTAGGCCGCGTTCAGGTGGACGGTCTTCATGTTCGCGTCGCGGTGCTCGTCGTTCAGCTCCGCGAAGCGGCTGCGGTGCCGGTGCTCCTGCCCGAAGGCCCGCACCACGCGGACGCCGGACAGTGTCTCCTGGAGATAGGCCGTGACCTGCGCGATCTTCTCGCGCGTGGCGCGGTACGCCCCCGACGATGCGATCCGGAACACCACGCTCCCCACCAGCAGAACCGGGAACGTGAGGAACGTGATGAGGGCCAGTCCCGGGTGGAGCACCACCAGGATGACGGCGGTCCCCATCAGCATGAGCGACGCCGACACGAGCGTCGAGAGGCCGTCCGTCACGAGCTGGTCGAGCGCCTCCACGTCGTTCGTGATGCGCGATATGAGGACGCCCGTCTTGCGGCGCGAGTAGAAGCCGATCGACAGCCGCTGGAGGTGCTCGAAGAGCTGGAGGCGGAGGTCCTGGAGCGCCCGCTGTCCGACCCAGTTGATCAGGTAGGTCTGGGCGTAGGTCGCACCCCAGTTCACGAGCGCCGCCGCGATGAAGGCGGCCAGGATGATCGCGAGCGCCCCGGTGTCGCCGCCGCGGATGCCGTCGTCGATGGCGCGACCGGCCAGGTACGGGGGGACCAGCGCGGCGCCGGTGGCGATCCATAGAGTGACCAGCGTGAGCGCCACCCGACCGCGGTAGGGGCGCAGCAGGCTGGCGAGATGTCGTAGGCGGCTCGCGCGCGTCATAGCCCCGCAACCTCCCGTTCGGGGTCCTCGCGCGTCAGGAACACCCGGTCGGGCAGTCCCTTCTCCGCGATCTCGCGGTACAGCTCAGAGCCCCGCAACAGCGCCGAGTGGGTACCACGGGCCGCCACTCGGCCGCCCTCGAGGACCACCACCTCGTCGGCGAGCGCGATCGTCGACAGGCGATGCGCGATCACGAAGGTGGTGCGTCCCTCCATCACCTCGCCCAGCGCCGCCTTGATGCGGCTCTCCGTCGTGGCGTCGACGCTCGAGGTGGCGTCGTCCAGGATCAGGATGCGCGGCTCCGCGAGCAGCGCCCGGGCGATTGCCACGCGCTGGCGCTGGCCGCCCGAGAGCGTGAGGCCGCGCTCGCCTACGAGCGTGTGAAGCGCCTCGGGCAGACCCTCGATCAGCTCTCCGAGACCGGCCCGCCGGGCGGCCGCGAGGATCTCCTCCTCGCTCGCGTCCGGGCGCGCGTACGCGATGTTCTCCCCGAGGCTGGCCGAGAAGAGGAAGGCGTCGTCAGAGACGACCGCGACCTCGCGCCGCAGGGACGCCGGGTCGACCGAGCGTACGTCGACGCCGTCGACGAGCACCGCACCCGCGTCCACGTCGTAGAGCCGCGGGATCAGCATGACGAGCGTCGTCTTGCCAGACCCCGTTGGTCCGACGACCGCGACCGTTCGTCCGGGCTCGACCTCGAGGTCGATGTCCCGCAGGACCGGCTCGCCGCCCTCGTAGCCGAAGGTCACGCCGCGCATCTCGACCCTCCCCGCGCCCGGCGGGAGCGCCGGCGCGTCCGGCTGGGCCGTCACGCGCGGCGCGCGGTCGAGCAGCTCGAACACCCGGGCGCCGCTCGCCACGGCCCGCTGCGCCATGCCGAGCGCCATGCCGAGCATCCGCATCGGCGAGGTCAGCATCAGCACGTAGCCGTAGAAGGCCACGAAGTCGCCGACGGTGATAGTCCCCTCGATCGCCTGCCGGCCGCCGACGAACAGCAAGGCCGCGAGCCCGAGCTGGGGTAGGAAGTTGATGAGCGGGCCGTAGAAGGCGCGCAGCCGCGTCGAGACCATGGACTGGTCGAACACGCGTCTCGCCGCCTTCCGGAAGCGCCGCAGCTGCCGCTGCTCCTGGGCGAACGCCTTGACCACCCGCACCCCAGACACGTTCTCCTCGGCGTCGGCGGTGAGCTCGGCGATCCGCTGCTGGACCTCCTGGGTGGCCGGTCGGTTACGTCGCCCGTAGCGGAACGCCACCCAGATCACCAGTGGCGTCGGGGCGAGCGACACGGCGGCGAGGTCTGGATCGACCGCGAACATCACACCCGCGGCGATCAGGATTGTCAGCGCCGACTGCATGATGAAGATCAGCCCGTAGCCGAGGAAGAAGCGCACGGCCTGGAGATCGACCGTCGCCCGCGACATCAGCTGGCCGGTCTGCTGGGAGTCGAAGAACGCCAGCTCCAACGAGTGGAGATGCTCGTAGATCCGGTTACGGAGGTCGTACTCGACCCCGAGCGACACGCGGCCGGCCACGAGGCGGCGCGACACGCTGAAGGCGAGCCGCAGGAGGCCGGCTCCGGCCACGGCGAGGGCCAGCGGCCAGAGGTCGACACCGCCCTCGCGAATCTCGTCCACCGTGCGACCCACGAGGTACGGCACCAGCACGCCCACGCCCATCGCCGCGGCCGCGAGCACGAAGGAGACGAGCACCCCGCGGCGGTACGGGCGCAGGAAGCCGAGCAGGCGCCGGAATGTCCTCACGACACATTACTTTACTTATTGAAGTAATCGCGCACGGCCTGGTGGCGGAAGTCGAAGATTCGCTCCAAGTCGCGGCGGACGAACGCGGCGTGCGCGACGCGCCCGAGCGGTCCCAGCGGCAGGGCGTAGCGGACGCTGTCGCGCACGAGCGTGCCCTCGTCGTGCCGCTCGAAGCTGTGCGTGTGGTGCCAGGCGCGGTACGGGCCGCGAACCTGGACGTCGGCGAACCGCCGTCCCGGCTCCCAGACCGCGATGCGGGCGCGCCAGCGAATCGGCACGCGGTGGAGGACCAGGCGGTAGTCGATCAGCGTGCCCGCCTGCATCTCAATCGGTCGGGGGCCGACGATCCGGAAGCGGAGCCACGGTGGTGTGATCGCCTCGAGGTTGAAGGGGTCGGCGAAGAACTCGAAGACCGCCTCGGAC
>JACVRW010000102.1 GCA_014534235.1 Thermoleophilaceae bacterium
AGCTGCTCGAGCCGCTGAACGACGTGGGGAGGTGAAACCAAGAACCCCATCGGCGGCTCGTACAGGACGAGCTTCCGGATCCGGTCCGTCCGCAGCGCCGCCTCGAGCGCGCATACACCACCGTAGGAATGGCCCAGCACGTTCACCCCTTCGCCCGCCCACTCGACGACCGCGGCCAGATCCTCGAACTCACGCTCGAGCGCGTAGGCGTCGGCATCGCCGCTCCCGCCGCGGCCACGGCGGTCGACCGCCAGTACGGTGAAGCGCTCCGCGAGCGCCGGCAGCACCGGCGCCCAGCGGCTGTGGTCGGCGGCGGCGCCGTGGACCAGCACGAGCGGCGAGCCCTCGCCGCTTGCCCAGACGGCGATAGGGGTCCCGTCCGCCGAGACGACCCTCTCCACCCTTTCGTCTTGCGCCGTCGCCATGTTGAACGGATCAGCTCCTCGGGTCTATGTTCGCGTTCAGCCGGAAGAGGTTCCCCGGGTCATACCTCGTCTTGACCTCGGCGAGGCGCTCGTAGTTCTTGCCGTAGCCCTCCCGGAGTAGCTGCTTGCCCTCCTCGAGGAAGCCGGGGAAGTTCAGGTAGACGCCCCCGGCGGAGAACGAGCGCATGTCCGCGAACGTGTCGCGCACCCAAGCCACGTTCTCGTCGGAGCCCGCGTCGTCCTCCGAGTTGCCCTCGATCCCGAGCAGGTACGGCTCGCTTCGGTTCGCGAAGGCGGTCTCGTCCTCGCCCACCCGCGCCATCGCTCCGCCCTGGTACCAGATGTCGATGGTCGAGTGGGCGGACGGCGCGGCGGCGGCGTGCCGGGCCAGCCGCTCGATCAGCTCGTCGCTCAGCTCCGGCACGTTGACCGACTTCCAGTAGTAGCGCCAGCCGTCCGGGTAGTCCTCGTCGAGGATCGCCTGGGCCTCCGTGTAGGGCATGGTGGCGCTGAGGTCGGCGATCGGGTCGGCGATCTCTCGAAGCGGCTGCAGGACTCGCTCGCCCTCGGCGGGATCCCCGGGGTGGGGCGCGAGGAGCGTCACGTACGGCTGTCCATGGGACTCCGGCGGGAACTCCTCCACCGCGGGCACCCGGCCGAAGAAGGCGAGCGGGGCGACGTCCTCAGGCGCCTCGGACAGGTAGCGCTCGCAGGATTGGAGCACCTCCCTGCCCCCTTCGGCCGGGTAGAACACGAAGCACACGAAGACCTCCGGCCCGACCGGATGCAGGCGGTACTCGAACGAGGTCACGACGCCGAAGTTGCCCCCGCCGCCGCGGATCGCCCAGAAGAGGTCCTCGTTCTCGGTCTCGCTAGCGGTCAGCGCGCTGCCGTCGGCGGTGACGACCTGCGCGGACACGAGGTTGTCGCAGCTCAGGCCGTGCCTGCGCCGAAGCCACCCCATCCCGCCGGAGAGGGTGAGGCCGGCGATCCCGGTGGCGCTCACCACCCCCAGCGGAGTGGCGAGCCCATGGCGTTGTGTCTCCCGGTCCACGTCCACGAGCGTGCAGCCGCCCTCCGCGCGCGCGGTCCGCTCTTCCACATCGACGTCCACCGCCCTCATCTCCGACAGGTCGATGACCAGGCCGCCGTCGCAGAGCGCGTGGCCGGCCACGCCGTGCCCGCCTCCCCGCACGGCGACGAGAAGCTCGTTGTCGCGCGCGAAGTTGACCGCCGCCGCGACGTCCGCGACGCCGCCGCAGCGGGCCACGAGCGCCGGACGCCTGTCGATCATGCCGTTCCAGATCTCTCGCGCCGGCTCGTAGCCTGGGTCGCCGGGCCGGATCAGCTCACCACGCATGTTGGAGGCGAGCTGGTCGAGGGCTCGGCTCGGGATCTCCGTCTCCGTTCCGGCGATGGTCACAGCGTGGATATCCGCCATGGCTGGAGTCCTAACGCATGCGGCGCTCAGTTGCTTCGCCCGGGACCTCGGGGCGTGGATGCAGCGTCGACGGGCGGTTCTACATTGAACGGCGTGTCCACGCTGGCCGACGCCGCACTGACAGCGGACGAGCGCGCGCTGCTCGAGCGCTTCGCTCGTGAGCTGGAGCAGCGCCTGGGCGACGCCCTTCACGCCGTGTGGCTGTTCGGTGCGCGCGCCCGGGGAGACACACCGCTTGGCGAGGACTCGGATGTCGACGTCCTCGTGCTGGTGGACGACGCGAGCTGGGAGGGCAAGCGGGTCGTGCGCGAGGCGCTTGACGCCGCGGCACGGGAGCTCGGCCTCGCGGCCGTTGCATGGTCGTTCTCGGTTCACGTGAATACACCGGAATGGCTCGCCGAACGCCGGGCGCTGCGGTCGTTCTTCGTCGCGGAGGTCGATCGCGACAAGCTGGTAGTGCCGGTCGCGGATGAGCCCTCGCTCAGCCGAGTTCCTTGCGGCGGCGCAGCGGCGTCTGGCTGCCGCGTCGGCGGTGGTGGAGAAGGAACCGGCGACAGCCTTGAGCACGGCCTACTACGCGATGCTGTACGCGGTGCGGGCCGCGCTGAGCGAGCGCGAGACGTATGCGAAGACCCACCGCGGCTCGTGCGGTGAGTTCCGGCACCGGACGAGGCGCAGCGCGCGATCGAACTCGCGCGCGCCTTCATCACCGCCATCGACGAGATGCTCGAGTGAGCGGGCACTGCCGACGGCTCAAAGGCTTACCAGGCGGATGATCCCGCGGAGCGCGAGGAGCGCCCCGAACGCGACAAGGCACACGACCGTGAGCAGCCGCCCACGGCGCTTGATCAGATCGGCAAACGCGCGAAGTGCCCGCTCCGCCGGGCCCGGCGCCACCTCGGTGAGCGCCACCGGCGACCACGCCGGCGTCGACGCCAGTCCGACGAGGGCGATGACGAGCACTGCCCGGCTCGCAACGCCCAGGTCGCTTGCGGCGATCTCCTTCGCCGCCGGGATGACGAGCGCAAGCGTCGTGATGTTCGTGGCCATCGACGCGACGCCGAAGGCCAGCGCTGCGCCCGGGCCCAGCTCGCGTGGCGGAGCGTGCGGCTTGCGCTCGCGCGGGCGGCGCAACCGGAGCACCACCGCGAGGGCGAGGAGCAAGGCCCCGAGAACCAGGTCGAGCGACGCGTCGAGGTGCGGCTCCTCGGGCAGCGGAATCGCTCGTCCGAAGACGACCAGGATGCTCGTGAAGACGAGCAGGGTGAGAGCGGCGCCGGCGGCGTAGCCCCCGGCCACCCGCCGCCCGTCCGGACCCGAGAGCAGGACCGTCTGCTCGGTCAGCATCACTGGGCTGACCGCTCCCGCGAGCCCAAGCGGGACGACGACGCCGAGGACCTGGAGCATCCGGCCGCATCCTAGGTCCGGCACGGCGCGACTACGGACCCGGACGCCCAGTCGCGGGCGTGTCACATACGCGAGAAGCGCGCCGCGGCGGCCGCCCGCGCGGACTTTCCGGACAGCCGCAGCTTCGCGTAGACGTTGGAGAGGTGGCGCTCCACGGTGCGGGTGCTGAGAAACAGCCGCTCCGCGATCTCCTCATTGCTCATTCCGGCGGCCACCAGCTCGAGCACTTCGTTCTTGCGGCCGCTCAGCTCGGAGAGGTCGGCGGCGACCGTGGGGGTTCCTTCGTCAGCACCGAGGAACGCGCGTACCTCCGCCAAAAACGTCTCCCACGCCGGCTCCCCTTCCTGAAGGATGTGGTTGTCGGTTTCGAGCGTCACGAAGCGGGCGTCCGGAAGCAGCGCTGCGAGACGCCGGCCCTCCTCGTGCGGGACAACCCGGTCTCCCCTCGCGTGTAGGACGAGCGCCGGTCGGGTCATGCGGCGCGCCGTATCGCTGATGTCGGTCCCGGCGCGCGACTCCCACAGCCGTGCGGCCCTCTCACCGCTACTCGAGGCCTGCTGCAGCTCGTCGTACCATCGCTTCTGCTCCTCGCCGACGCTCGGGATATACAGCGAGCTGAACACCTGCCGGAACGCCGGGACTGCGCCGCCCCAACCGACTCGCATCAGGTCGATGAGGAGTCGCGAGTGCTGGGTTTCGGCCTCGCCGCGCCTATAGCGGCCTCGCGCCCAGGTCCCGTAGAGCACGAGGCGACTCACGCGCTCGGGATTCCTGACCGCGTACTCGATCGCGGTCGGACCGCCGCCGGAGAGTCCCAGCAGTGCAAATCGCTCCAGTCCCGCGGCTTCCACCACGGCGGAGAGGTCGCCGACGTACGACTCGAGGGTCGGTGTGCCGTCGAAGTCGCGGTCCGACAGCCCGCAGCCGCGCTCGTCGTAACGGACCAGCGTGTGCCCCCGGCTCAGCTCTCTCACCCAGTGCCGCCAGACGGGACTCTGCCGCTCGTAGTCGAGGTGGGTCATCCAGTTGCTCGCCTTGACCAGCGGCGGGCCCTGGCCCGATACGGCGTAGGCGAGACCGACGCCATCAGGGGACGTGCAAAAGCGGGTCTCGTAGTTCAACAAGATGATCGTAAGCCCTGGTGGGTGCCACCGGACGCGGATGCGCCGGCTCCAGCTCGCCTCCCGTACGTGAATCCCGCCACACCTGCCGGCCCACATTTGGGTGGTGGCGCCGATGCGGCGGGAGCGGCCTGCGACGACGCTTCGATTCACACCACAACGACCGAGGAGGTCTCGAAGTGACCGTAGTCGCAGACACGATCCGCAACGGCGTGGACACCGAGAAGTTGTTCGCCACGCTCGACCTGATCGAGGCGCAGCCGGAGCTGGCGAGGTTCCAGTTCCGGGCCGCCAACCGCTGGATCGACGGCGCGCACAACCGCTCGACGATCAAGGGCTTCTACGCCGCGGGCGGCGAGGACACCAGCCGCGGCGAGGAATTCAGGCTCGACGCGGGCGAGCCGGCGATCCTGCTCGGCGCCGACACCGGCCCCAACCCGGCCGAGTATCTGCTGCACGCGCTCGCCGCCTGCCTGACCACGTCGATCGTCTACGTGGCGGCGGCGCGCAGGGTGGAGCTCACATCCGTCGAGTCGACTGTCACCGGCGACATGGACGTGCGCGGCGCCCTCGGCGTGGACGACGAGCCCCGCAACGGATTCGAGCGCATCGGCGTGGCTTTTCGAGTGACGGGCAATGCGCCTGAGGAGAAGCTCCGCGAGGTCGTGGAGCGGGCCCGTAAGCGCTCGGCCGTCTACGACATGGTCACGAGCGGCGTCCCCGTCGCCATCGAGGTCGCGACCGACTGAGGCTCGTGCGTGGTCCGTGGCCGGGGCCGGCGCTCCGGTCACGGGCCCATGACGAGCGGATTGGAGATTCCGCCATGCCGATCGAACTGACCGCCCACACGGACGCCGGGGCCCGCCTGGTCGCGATCGCCGAAGAGCTATCGCCGGGGCTCGCCGCCCGCGCAGACGAGCACGACCGCGACGGCAGCTACCCCTTCGAGGCGATCGACGCGCTCAAGGCCGCCGGCTACTTCGCCGCGCCCGTCCCCGTCTCCCTCGGCGGCCTCGGCGTCACCTCGGCGCATGACCTGGTGGTCGCCTCGAGCCGCCTCGCGCGCGGTGACGCCTCGGTCGCGATCGGGGTGAACATGCACCTGGTCGCGGTGCTCAACATGGAGCGCCGCCGTCAGCTCGCCGCCGCCGCCGGCGCGGAGCGCCGCGCCAGCGGCTTCGCCGCCTCCCTCCAGCGGATAGCCCGAGACGGCATGGTGCTGGCCGCGGCCATCAGCGAGCGCGGCCAGGACCTCACCCGGCCCGGCACGCGTGCGACCCGCACGGAGTCGGGCTGGCGGATCGACGGCCGGAAGCTGTTCTGCACGATGTCCCCCGCCGCGACCGATCTCTACGTCGCCGTCACCTATACCGACGGCGAGGGCACCGAGCGCTACGCGTACGCGATGGTGCCCACCGACGCGCAGGGAGTCGTGGTGCACGACGACTGGGACGCGCTCGGCATGCGCGCCTCCGGCAGCAACTCCGTCTCGCTCGAGGGCGTCGAGCTGCCCGAGTCCGGTGTCCGAGGTGGCTTCCGAGCCGGCGACGTGCTGCCGTACATGGAGCGGAACCTCGTCGCCGGGCTGTTTCACGCGGCGGCCTCGCTCGGCATAGCGGAGTCGGCCGACCAGCTCGCCCGCCGGGGCATTGCCGGGCGCGTGAACGGCGCCGCGCGCCCGCGCATGCAGGTGGCCGACAACGCCGTCGATCTCGCGGCGGCGCGCGCCGTCCTCGCACGCGCGGCAACGCTGATCGACGAGCACTGCGCCGCCAACCCGGCGTCGGATGGCAGCGCCGAGCAGCTCGGCGCACTGTTCGCCGAGGCCCAGACCGCCAAGGCGTTCGTCGGCGAGGCCGCCGCCCGCATCGTGGACCGCGCGCTCGCGCTCTCGGGCGGAGCCGGCTATCAAGGCGGCAGCCCGCTCGCGCGCGCGTACCGAGACGTCAGGGCCGGCTCCTTCATGCACCCGCTCGGCGCCAACCGCGCCTACGACTACCTCGCCCACATCGCCCTCGGCGAAGAGGCGTCGCTCCACTGAGATGGCGCTCCCGGCTCCAACCCACGCCGCGCCCGCGTTCGACCCGCGCTCGTTCCGCGACGCGCTCGGCAGGTTCGCCACAGGCGTCGCCTTCGTGACGGCCGCGCCGGGCGGCGTCCCCGCCGGCTTGATCGTGAACTCGCTCGCCTCCGTCTCGCTCGAGCCGCCGCTCGTGTCGTTCTGCCCGTCGCGGAGCTCGCTCACGTGGTCCAGGATGCGGCGGGCGGGGCGCTTTGGCGTGAACGTGCTGGGGCGGCGGCACGAGCGGTTCGCGATACGCGCCGCACGCCCGGGCGCCGACCGGTTCGCCGGTCTCGACTGGGAGCTCGGATGCCGCGGCATTCCGCGTCTAACGGATGCGCTCGCCAGCCTCGAGTGTGAGATCGTCGCGGAGCATCCCGCGGGTGATCACTCGATCGTCGTAGGGCGGGTCGAGGACCTACGGATGTCGGCGATCGACGAGCCGCTCCTCTTCTTCGCCGGCACGTTCGCCGGCCTGCGGTGACCGGTCCGCGCGGGTGCGCGACAGCCGGAGCGGCCGTCTGCGACGGTCCGATAAGCAAGCCATGATCGCCCTCCGCCCGACATGACGCGGGACGAGACACCCGACGACTCCGAGCCGCGCCCCGTCGCGCGCGTCTGGCGGGCGGGCCTGGGCCTGGCGCTGCTCGTAGCCGTGACGTTCGTGGTGGTGGCGCCGCCCGAGCGCTGCCCCTCCGTCAGCGCCGGAGAGCTCCGGCGCTCCGCGCAGGCAGCCGTCGACTGGTTCGTCCGCAATCAGAAGGCGGACGGCGCCTGGTTGTACCTCTACGACGCCGAGGACGACTGGGCCGCGCCCGAGTACAACGAGGTTCGCCACGCCGGGGTGACGATGGCTCTCTACCAGGCCGCGGCCGCGGGATTGCCGGGGGCGCTGCGCTCCGCCGACCGGGGTACCGAATGGGCCCTCGAGAGGCTCGTCGAGCGCGATGGCCGCGCCGCGCTCGCTTACCGGGGGCGGGTCGCCACGGGCGCAACCGCGCTGCTCGTCGCCGGCCTGGTCACTCGCCGGGAGGCCACCGGTGACACGCGCTACGACGACGTCTTGAGCCGGCTCGGGCGCTTCCTGCTCGCGCAGACCGAGCCGTCGGGCGCGGTGCTAGCGGAATACGACCTCGTGCGCGGGGCGCCGGTGCCCGGCGAGTACTCGAAGTACTACACCGGGGAGGCCTACTGGGCTTTGACTCTCCTCCACCGCGCCTTCCCGAGCACGGGTTGGGGCGAAACCGCCGACCGCATCGGCGCCTACCTCGCGACGGCGCGCGACGATGTCGAAGGCCACTGGCCGCCGATCCCCGATCACTGGGCTGCCTACGGGATGGTCGAGACGGCAGGGTTCCCGGAACGGCGCCGCCCGCCGCTCACCGACGACGAGCTCCGCTACGCGCGCCGGCAAGCCGAGCTGTTCGGTGCCCAGGCCCGGTGGCTCAGCCAGCGGCTCGGGCCGTGGGGCGGCTTGGTGCGTGGCGGCTACGTAGCGCGCGGCGGCTGGTACGGCGTGATAGACGAGGCCCTCACGGGGTGGTGGCTGACCGCGCAGGAGGAGCCCCGACTCGCGGACCTGCAAGCCTCGGTCGCTGAACGCGCCACGTGCATCGCGGGACTTGCCGTGCGCGCGCAATCCGACGGCGAGGACGCCGCCGCCGCTGCCCGGCCGGAGCGGGTCGCGGGCGCGTGGTTGCGGGATGGCGAGACCCGGATGGACGACCAGCAACACGCGTTGTCCGGACTGCTGCGAACGATTCCGATCGTCCAGGCGAGCGCGGGGTCTAGCGCGGGAAGCGCGTCGACCCCCGGCGACGACGCGCCATCGGGCTGGTTGTGGGCCGCAGCGCTGGTGCTCGCCCTCAACCCGGCCCGGGGTGCGTTCGGGGTCCCTCGCGCTGGAAGGTCCCCGCGCACCGTCGCCTGCGCGGTCGCCGTCGGCGGGGCCATCGGCGGGCTCGCCGTCTGCGCCGCCGCGACCGGCGGAGGTCCACTGCTGGAGACGCTCGACGTCAGCGAGCCCTCGTTTCGCCTCGCCGCGGGAATCGTCGCGGCAGGGGCCGGGGCCGGCGACCTGCTGCGGCGACCACCCCCGCCCGAGCCCGCGTTCGCCGGCTGGCGCGCGGCGCTCGTCCCAATCGCGATCCCCATAGTGGCCCGTCCTGCCCTTGTCGTGCTGGCGCTCGGTGCGGGCGCGGACCGAGACCTCCTCGTGAGCGTCGGCGCGATGGCGATCGGCATCGCCACCCTGATCGCCCTGGTGGCCGCGTGGCCCACAGAGGGGCCCGGGGGCCGGATCCTCCGGTGGGCGGGCCGCCTGCTCGCCGCCATGCTCGTCGCCTGCGGGGTGACCCTGGCCGTCGACGGGCTCTTGGACGTCTAGAGAGTGCGGGCGTAGCCCTGTGCGCCGCGGGACGTCGAGGTTTCAGGCGACGACGCGTAAGTAGGAAGCCGGCCTCACTCGCCGGATACGGGGCGAGGCGCCGGGTGCGCGCTCGCTGGGGACGGGATCCGATGATCCTCGCCACGGGTCCCAGGCGACTCGCGGTGCCGCCAGCCCGAACCAGCCCGCCACCCCCGCTCGAGCACCGCGCCCTAGACGATCGCCGTGTGCAGCGCGATCACCCCGATCATGAGCTGCAGCCCGGCTGACGTCAAGACCGCTCTGATCCGGGTCGCGTAGCGGCGACGCTGACGTCGCTCTCAGGCCGTAAGATCGCCGCTCGGCCTCGATCTCGACCCACTGGAGGGAGCGTGAAGGTGCTCGGTTTCGGCTGTCGGCGCGCGATGGTCGTCGGCATCGCCGCCGCGGCAGTGATGGTGTGTGCCCCCAGCGCCGCGGCGGTCACGGTGCAGTGCCGCGGTGGCGGTAACTCATGCACGGCGCGAGTGAGCCTCGCGGGCGGCGTCAATGAGCCGGTGGTGATCCGTCTCACCGACACCGATCTGCGGCTCGTGTCGGTCAGGCCCAACCGTCCCGCGCTGCGGGGTGCGTACTCCCTCACACATCAGCGTCTGCGTGCCGGTGGCTCGGAGTTCGTGGTGAGGCTGACCTCGGTCCAATCGATCGGCCGGGGCTCGTTCCTGACGTTCAGGTTCCGCGCGCGCGGCGGCGGTAGGACGACGATCGTACGGTGCCGCGGTGGCAGCAACTCATGCACGGCGCGGGTCAGCCTGGCCGGCGGCGCGAGCAACAGGCAGGTGGTGATCCAACTCACCGACGACGACCTGCGGCTCCTGTCGGTAGCGCCGAACCGCGCCTCGTTGCGCGGCTCCTATTCGATCACGGACCAACGCCTGCGCCTAGGTGGCTCGGCGTATGCGCTGACGCTGAACGCCGTGAGGTCGATCCCTCATGGCTCGTTCCTGCGGTTCAGGTTCGGCATCCGGGTCTTCGGTTAAGGGGACGCGGCGCCGTCATGAGTGACGGGGAGACCCAGGCTCGCCGCTGCCGGTGGCCATGTCACATCCGGGCTGCTCGAGTATCCACATCGAACGTAGGACGGAGCCGCTTCACGTAGCGGCTCGGTAGCCCCAAGCCTGGACGATGCGCGCGAGTGCGAGAACGGTCGTGGTGTCGGAGGCGAGCCGGTAGAGCTCGTCGACGACCGCGTCGATTTCCTCCCGTGTCGTCAGGCCCTCCGCGATCGCGGAGTCGGCGATGTTCTCGAGCGTCAAGGCGCTCACGAGCTTGACGTCGCCCTCGTGGCCTTCCGGGGTCATCCCCGCGGGTTGCACGACGTTCACCCCGACGCGCTTGCACCCCGCCGACACGACCAGCTGTGGCAGCCGTGGTCCTATGTTGGGGTCTACTCCGCGCCTCCAAGCGGCCTGCGTGTAGAGCTCTGTGTAGCGGTCGTAGGCGGCGCTGGCCGGATGGCAGAAGCTGCCGGTGAAGTCGATGTCCTCGACGATCAGCACCCCTCCGGGGCGGAGCCCGGCGGCGATCCGCACGGTGGCGGCCTGCGGGTCGGCGAGATGCGTAAGCAGGAACCGGGCGTAGACGACGTCGTATTCCGGCGCGAGCTCGGTGGTGAGGACGTCACCCTCGCGGTACTCCACCGCCACGCCGGGGGCGCCTTCTGCCTCTTCGCGCGCGATCGCGAGCGTGGTCGCGTCCCTGTCGATACCGACGGCCCGCCCCCCGGGCGCTACTCGCCGCGCCAGCTCGCGCGTCACGTCGCCACCGCCGCAGCCGACGTCGAGGCAACTCATGCCGGCCACGATGCCGACCCGGTCGAACAGCGCGGCGGTGGTCGGGTACGTCGCGCGGGCGAGCACGCGCAGCCGCTCTCGGCCCTCGAGCCCCCCGCGGATGATGTACCGGTCTCCGAAAGGTGCCTGGACGTCGGTCAAATGACTTGGCTCGGAATCCCTCTCGACAGGTACCTGACCCGGTTTTACGCGCCGGACGCAGCCCGCTCGCATGCCAAGCGTAACCCAGGCTCATCGCGGGCGCGCACGTCGTCTGCCTCGACCCCGCGCGGGCTGTAGTGTCGCCCTAGGACCCACAGGGGATTCGCGAAGAGCGAACGACTACGGGGCAAATCGCGTCATCGTGCGCGTGCGCCCCGACGTGTACGCGGCGTACGGGCATTTCCAGCCGGGCAGTGTCGCCGTGGAGGAGGGCGACCGCGTCACGACCGGTCAGCGGCTGGGGCTGCTCGGCAACACCGACAACTCGACGGCGCCCCACCTCCACTTCGGGCTGATCGACGGGCCCAATCTGACCGGAGCCTACGGCCTGCCGTTCGTGATC
>JACVRW010000046.1 GCA_014534235.1 Thermoleophilaceae bacterium
AGCGAGGCCCCTCCCCGAGCAGCGCGCGCGTGCCGGGCACGCGCTGGGCGGTTCCCAAGGACTTCACGGTGCTAGCTTGGCCGCTCATGGACCGGCGGCGCCACAAGGGCGTCAAGGCGACGCTTAGCTTCGCGCGCGGCTGAGCGCGTCCACCCCGAGCGCCCGCCGGCTCGGGAGCACCGCCAGCGCGCCGAGCCACAGAGCCGCGAGTGCGGCGAACCCGAGCCGCCCCTCGCCGGCGAGCGAGAAGCTCAGACCGACGAGCGGCGTCCCGACCAGGACGGCGAGGTTCGCCGCGGTGTTGACGAAGCCGACGGCCGCGGCGGGGGCGTCGGGCCGCGTCACCGCGGCCCCCGTGAACGCCGGCGAGAACGGAACGCCGGCCCCGAGCCCGACGAGCAGGGCGCCGGCGACGGCCAACCCCACCGGCTCGGCCGCGACGAGCGCGAGCGTGCCGGCGACGCCGGCGACGATGCTCGCCGCGACGGCGCGCCGCGCGCGCTCGGGGTGCGCGCGCAGGATCCATCCCCCCAGCGGGCGCGACAGCACCACGAGTACGAGGGTCAGGGCCCCAACGGCCGCCGCGGCGCCGTCGGCGAGGGCACTGTGGCGCCGGAGCAGCTCGACGACCCAGTTGGCGAGCACGACGCCGAGCCCGTACGACGCCGTGTAGAGAACCGCGAGCCGGTAGAGCCGGCGATCGCGGACCACCCCCGGCGCGGTGCCCGCCGCCCCGCTGGGACCCGGCGGCGGCGCGTCCGGGCGAGCGGTCCACACGAACACGAGCGCGGCGACCGAGATGACGAGCGCCGTCCAGTACGGCGCCCGCCAGGCCCAGACATCCTCGAGCTGCGGGACCACGGCGAGCGCCACGCCGCCGGGGGCGAGCGAGAGGCCTCCGAAGACGCCCTGCGCGAGCGGCGAGCCGCCCGACTCGCGCACGAGCGCGCTGCCGGACACGAAGGCGAGGCCGGTGCCGACGCCAACCATCGCCCGCGCCGCAATGGCCAGCGCCGCGTCCGGGCGCGCAAGCGCGAGCGCGTTGCCGGCGGAGAGGACGACCATGGCGGCGGCCCCGGCGCGCGCGGGGCCGAACCTGTCGCTGGCCTTGCCGCCCGGGATCTGGACGGCGAGGTGCGTGACGACCATCGCGGTTGTGAGGAGCCCGATCGCGGCGAGCCCCACCCCGTACGCCCGCGACAGCTCGGACGCAATCCCACCGAGATTGCCGAAGTTCCATCCGCTGGTCATCCCGAGCGCGCAGCCCGCGACGACGCCGCGGCGGGCCATTCAGGCCACCCGTGTCTGGAAGCGCATCCGCCACGGCGCCCACTGAAGGGCGTCGCCGATCACGAGCGCGTCGACCGGCGCGGCCATCGGCTCGAAGCACGCGACCGGCTCCGCCAGCGGGGCGAAGAACTGCGCATGCGGCGCCCCCTCGAGGAACTCCACCTCGAGGCGCCGGCGCTCGCCCTCGAGCGCGAAGGCGCCTGCACGTCGGTGATCGCCTCGTCGAAGCTCCGGTCGCCCAACTCGAAGGGAGGCGGCGCCCACGGCTCGATCACGCCGGTCGGAAGGAGGCGATCGTCGAGGACGAGGCGGCGGCGCGAGCCGAGCGCCACGCGCCACCGCCCGCGCGGCTCGCCGGGCAGGCGGAGGAACGGGTGCCAGCCGAAGGCCACCGGGGTGTCGCCGCGGACGTCCGTGGTCGTCTCCAGTCCGGCCTCGGTCAGCCGGTGCTCGACGGTCAGCTCGTGCGGGAAGGGGAAGGCGTCGTCGTCCCACTCGCGGCGCCCGCGCACGCACGTGGCGTCCAAGTGCTCGAGCGTCCACCCGCGCCGGGCGGACGGCAGCCCGTGCATGGGGACGCCGTTCTCGTCGCGGCGCGCTCCCAAGGCGTCCACCGTGTGGCCGCGGACGGTGAAGCGCTCGGCGCTCAGGCGGTTGGCTTACGGATGGAGCAGCGGGCTGCCGGTCCAGGGGTCTGGCCGCTCGGCCAGACAGTTCTCGCCGCGGTGGCGGAGCGCCGCGACCAGCATGCCATCCTCGGGCACGACAACGGCCTCGAGCTCGCCCGCGCGGAGCCGCGCCGGCACGGCTCAGGACCGCGCGCGCCGCCGCACGGCGCTCAGGAGCGCACCAGCCGCGGCGCCTCGCCCGGGGCAATCTCGCGGTGGTCGGGGAGGGTCTTCAGCACCTCCTCGGCACCCGCAGGCGCGTAGATGGCGAGCAGCGCCAGCGGCTCCCACGCGACGTTGACCGTCGAGTGGAACGCCCCCTTCGGGATGAACACTGCCTGACCGGCGCGGACCGGGAAGGTGTCGGCGTCGTCGACCATCTGCTCGCCCCGCCCACTCAGGATGTAGAGGATCTCGTCGCTCCCCGGGTGGTTGTGGCGCTCGTGCCCCTCCCCCGGGAGCAGAACGACGTGCATCAAGCTCATCGCCGGCGACTCGGTGTTCTCCGTGGCGACGAGCGGCTTGATCAGGCCCCACTCGAAGCTCATGGTCGGCAGCGTGTCGGGATCGATCAGCTTGGACGGCACGTCAGGCTCCTCTCATGCGTGGGCGAGCGCCTTGAAGCGGCGCATGTTCTCGGTCATCGCGACCTCCGTCGGCAGGCGCTCCATGCTCGACGCGCCGAAGAACCCGACGACCCCCTCCGTGCGGTCGAGAACGTACTGCGCGTCCTCCGGCTCGGCGAGCGGCCCGCCGTGGCAGAGCACGATCACATCGGGGTCGATCGCCACGGCCGCGTCGCGCATCGCCTGGATGAGCTCCACGCACTCGTCGAGCGTGAGCGCCGTCTGGGCACCGATCGTCCCCTTCGTCGTCAGACCCATGTGCGGCACGAGCACGTCGGCCCCCGCGCGCGTCATCGCCTCGGCGGACTCCGGGTCGAACACGTAGGGCGCCGTGAGAAGCCCGAGCGAGGACGCCTCACGGATCATCTCGACCTCGAGGTCATAGCCCATCCCCGTCTCCTCGAGGTTCGCCCGGAAGGTCCCGTCGATGAGCCCGACCGTGGGGAAGTTCTGGACGCCCGCGAAGCCCGCGTTGCGCACCTGGCGCAGGAACTGCGGCATCAGCCGGAAGGGGTCCGTGCCGCACACGCCGGCGAGCACGGGCGTCTCGCGGACGATCGGTAGCACCTCGCGGCCCATCTCGATGACGATCGCGTTGGCGTCGCCGTACGGCAGCAGGCCGGCGAGCGAGCCGCGTCCGGCCATGCGGTAGCGCCCGGAGTTGTAGATGATGATCAGATCCGTCCCGCCGGCCTCGGCGCACTTCGCCGACAGACCGGTGCCGGCGCCGGCGCCGATGATTACGCCGCCGCCATCGAGCGTCGCGCGCAGCTTTGCGCGGGCCTCGTCACCGGTCACGGCCGGCCTCGATGTACTCGTCGAGCGTGTCTGCCATCGCGGTCGCGAACTCCTCGTCGTTTATGTGGTGGTCGAGCTCGATCAGCTCCACTCGCGAACCGTCGAGCCCCTCCCGCAGCGCCTTGAACAGCGCGGCGTCCGCCCCCGGATCGTGGAAGGGCTGACCGTCCGCGTCGATCATCGACACGCCCCGCAGCGGCACGAACAGGCTGACGGGACCGGTGGCCAGGCTCAGCTTGGCCGCTATCCGCCGTCCGAGCTCGGCGCACTCCTCCGGTGTCGTGCGCATGAGCGTGACCGCGGGGTTGTGCTCATAGAGGTTTCGGTCCCGGAACTCCGGCGGCACGGTGTCCCGCGCGCCGAAGTTGACCATGTCAAGCGCGCCGAGGGAGACCACCTGCGGCACGCCGGCCCGCCCCGCCGCCTCGAGGCGCGCGGGCCCCGCGGACAGCACGCCGCCGACGAGGTCGTCGCACAGCTCGGTTGTCGTCACGTCAAGCACGCCCTGCACGAGGCCCCCGTCCACGAGTGCCTCCATCGCCTTGCCGCCGGTGCCGGTGGCGTGGAACACGAGCACCTCGTAGCCCCGCTCCTCGAGCGCCTCGCGGGCTCGCGTGACGCACGGCGTAGTCACCCCGAACATGGTGGCCGTCACCACCGGGCGCCCGCCGTCGACCTCCGGCGTGGGCGCCAGCACCATGCCGGCCATTGCGGCGGCAGCGTTGGCCAGGATGCGCGCCGAGATTGAGTTGATGCCTGCGACGTCGGTGACCGAGGGCATCATCGTCACGTCCACCCCGCCGACGTAGTCGCTCGTGTCTCCGGCGGCCATCGTCGAGACCATCAGCTTTGGGACGCCGACCGGCAGCGCCTGCATGGCCGCGGTGGCGATCGCCGTGTTGCCCGAGCCGCCGGCCGACAGCACGCCGTGGATGCGCCCCTCGTCGTACAGGCGCCGGGCCAGGGCGGCGGCCGCGCCCGCCATGGCGGCGATCGCCGCGCCGCGGTCGCCGGCGGCGCCCAGCGCCGCGACGTCCACGCCGGTCTCGGCGCCGACCTCTTCGCGGGTTATGTCCGGCCGGCCACGGGGCGGCCCCTGGGTGCCGACGTCCGCGAGCAGCGCATCGACGCCGGCGAGCCGGAGCCGGTCGCGCAGGAACTCGAGCTCGTCCCCCTTTGTGTCCAGCGTGCCGACCAGCAGGACGGTGCGGTCGCCGCTCACCGGTAGGTGACGGTCTCCCGGCCGCCCTCCGCCGCCGACCGCAGCATCGCGTCGCAGACCTCGGCGGCGCGGTAGCCGTCCTCGAGCGTGGCGCCGTGCGGGCCGACGTCGCCGCCGTCGCGGATCGCGGTCAGGAGGTGGTGGAGCTCGTGCACGAAAGTGTGCTCCCAGCCGATGATGTGGCCGTGCGGCCACCAGTGCTCCCAGAACGGATGGTCGGCCTCCGAGACGAGCACCGTGCGGAACCCCTGGGCCGAGGCGCCGGGCGACGAGCCCGCGAAGTGCACCTGCAGCTCATTGAGGCGTTCGAGGTCGAAGGCGATCGAGCCCTTCGAGCCGTTGATCTCCCAGGTGAACGCGTTCTTGCGGCCGGTGGCGAAGCGGGTCGCCTCGATCGTCCCCACCGCTCCGTTCTCGAAGGCGACGACGGACTCGACCGCGTCGTCGACCTCGCGCCCGGGGTAGAACGTGGCGGCCGTGGCCGCCACCGACTCGATCTCGCCGACCAGGTAGCGGGCCAGGTCGATGACGTGCGCGCCGAGGTCGCCCAGCGCGCCCGACCCGGCCGCCGCCTTTTCGAAGCGCCAGGCCTCCTCGACGGCGGGGCCCCACTCCTGGAGGTAGGCGCCGCGGAAGTGGGTGATGTCGCCGATCTCGCCCGCATCGATGAGCTGCCGGGCCAGCCTGACCGCCGGTACGAAGCGGTAGTTGAAGGCGCACATGTGCTTTACGCCCGTGGCCTCCACACGCTGCCAGGTCTCATAGGACTCTGCGGCGTCGCGGCCGAGCGGCTTCTCGCAGATCACGTGCTTGCCCTCCTCCGCGGCGGCGATGGTCGGCTCGGCGTGGAGGTTGTTCGGCCCGACGTTGTCGAACAGCTCGATCCGGTCGTCGCCGACGAGCGCGTGCCAGTCCGTCACGTACTCCTCGAACCCGTAGCGCCGGGCGGCCTCCGACACAGCGTCCTCGCTGCGCCCGGCGATCGCGACGAGCTGCGGCATGAGCGGCGGTGGCCAGGTCATGTACGCGAGCGTCTTGTACGCGTTCGAGTGGGCCTTGCCCATGAACGCGTAGCCGAGCATGCCCACGCCGATCGGCTTGACCTCCTCGGCCGTGGCCTGCTCGCCCATCGTCACGAATCCGACCTCGCTCATCACGCCTCCTTCGCGAACGCCGCGTCGAACGCCACCTCGGACGGCGAGAAGTCCGTGCGGCGCACGAACTGGAGCGCGTCCGGCGCGCCCCACTCGCGGTCCATGCCGGAGTCCTCCCACTCGATCGAGAGCGGGCCCTGGTAGCCGATCCGGTTGAGCGCCCGGAACATCTCCTCGAATTCCACGTCACCGTGCCCGGGCGAGACGAAGTCCCAGCCGCGGCCCGGTTCGCCGAAGTTCAGGTGGCCACCGAGGATCGACGAGCGCCCGTCGAGCCGGCGCTTCGAGTCCTTTACGTGGGCGTGGTAGATGCGGTCGCCGAACTCGGCGATGAACGCCGCCGAGTCGAGGAACTGGTGCTCCAGGTGGCTCGGATCGAAGTTGATCCCAAACCCGTCGCGGTCGCCGATCGCCGCAAACGCCTTGCGCGTCGTCACGAAGTCGTACGCGATCTCCGTCGGGTGCACCTCGAGAGCGAACCTCACCCCCTCCGCCTCGAACACGTCGACGATCGGGCTCCAGCGCTCCGCGAAGTCCTCGTAGCCGCGCTCGATCGCCTCGAAGTCGTTGGGCGGGAACGAGTAGAGCATGTGCCAGACGGGCGACCCGGTGAAGCCCGTCACGACCTGCACCCCGAGCCGCGCCGCGGCCCGCGCGGTGTCCTTCATGTAGTCGGCCGCCCGCTGCCGTACGCCCTCCGGGTCGCCGTCACCCCACACCTCCGGCGGCAGCACGCCCTTGTGGCGGTCGTCGATCGGATCGCACACCGCCTGGCCCACCAGATGGTTGCCGATCGCCCAGCAGGACAGCCCGTGGCGCTCGAGGATCTCGCGACGGCCCGCGCAGTAGTCGTCATCGCTTACGGCCTGGGCGACGTCGAAGTGATCGCCCCAGCACGCGAGCTCGAGGCCGTCGAAGCCCCAGCCCCCGCACTTCTCCGCGAGCTCCTCGAGCGACAGGTCGGCCCACTGGCCGGTGAACAGGGTGACGGGACGGCTCATGCTGCCTCCTTCGTGGACAGGGTCTCCAGGCGGACGCCGGCGGCCGCGTACTCGCGCGCGACGGCACCCGGCAGGTCAGAGTCGGTGATGATCAGGTCGGGGTCGTCCGCGCGCATGATCGTGAGCAGCGACGCGCGGCCGAACTTGGTCGCGTCGATCAGCGCGACGCAGCGCTGCCCGGCGGCGCGGGCGGCGTTCACCACGTCCGCCAGCGGGCGGCGCGAGGTCGTGAGCCCCTCCCCGAGCGTGATCCCCGCCGCCGAGACGAAGGCGATGTCGAAGTTGAGCTGCGACAGGAATTCGACGGTCCAACGCCCGGCGAGCATGCGCATGTGCTGGTCGAGCTCGCCGGGTGTCACGACGACGTGGACCGACTCGGCCTGCATCTCGTAGGCGATGGCGGGCGAGCTCGTGACGAGCGTCAGCTCGTTGGGCGGATCCTCCATCAGCCGGCGCGCGAGGCAGAGGACGGTCGAGGACGCGTCGAGGAAGATCGTCGACCCGGGTTGCACGAGCGCCGCGGCTCGCGCCGCGATCGCGTCCTTGGCAGCCCGGGCCTGCTCGACCCGCTGCGACCACGCCGTGGCGATCACCGGCCGGCCCTCCGCCGGCGCGGTCGGCAGCGCCCTGGCGCCGCCGTGGACCCGCTCGACGAGGCCCTCACGCGCGAGCTGCTCGAGGTCGCGGTGCACCGTGATCGGCGATACGTCGTGGCTTCGGGCGAGCTCGGCGACGGACACGCCGCCGTCGCGCTGGATGCGCTCCAGCATCTGGGCTCGGCGGAGTGCGGGCGGCACGGTGTTCAGACGCGGTCCTCGAACGCTCTCCTCGAGACGCTGACCTCGACGCGGCGGAACTCGTCGAGCGCCTTCACGAGGTGGTCGGCAAAGCGGTTCAGCGCCTCCTCGCCCTTCTCGGCGCTGGCGCGCATGGGGTTCCCGATCACGCCGGTCCGCGAGAACTCGTCGTGGTCCATCGGGAACACGAAGTACTGGTGGCCGTCGAACTCGACGTCCGGCGCGCCGTCCGTCTTGATGAACGACTCGGGCAGCCAGCCCGGCACCCGCGCCCGGTCCTCCGCGGCCCGGTCCATGTCCACCATCCGCGGGTCGTGGGCCATGACCTGCGACGTCTCGAGCTCCGACGCGTGCCAGCCCGGGGTCTCCTCGACCGGGTTCTCGAGCAGGCCCTCGAGCATGCCGATGTAGCGCTCGGCGTACGGCTTGTAGAGCGCGACGAACGCCCCGGTCTCGTACTTGATCCGACGCAGCAGGGGGTCGATCACCTTTGTGTTCGAGCCGTGGCCGTTCACGAACACAAGCTTGTTCCAGCCGTGGTGGATGAGCGAGCGGGCGATGTCGTAGAGCACCTCCGTGAACGTCTCGGCGCGGAGAGTGACCGTCCCCACGCCGGTCTCCGGCTGGCGCAGGTGCTGGGGCGAGTAGCCGAGCCAGAGCGGCGCGGTGTACGGCACCTCCGCCTTCTCGGCCGCCCGGCGCGAGACCTCGAGCGCCGTGATCGTGTCCGTCCCGAGCGGCAGGTGGGCCCCGTGCTGCTCGCACGACCCGATCGGGATGAGGACGATGTCCGATCGCTCCCGAAACCACGCGATGTCGGGCGGGGCGAGGTCGAGCAGGCAGTTGGAGAAGGGGCGTGCGTCAGCCGGCATGTACGGGCTCCTCGAGAAGCGTCAGGTAACGGTCTGCGACCAGCTCGGCGAAGTCGGCGTCGTCGACGTGCGCGTCAACCTCCTCGAACGGGATGTCGGGGCGCAGGGCGTCGCGCAGGGAGCCCACGAAGGCGGCGTCGGCCTCGGGATCCCAGAGGTCGCCGCCCTCCGCGTCGGCGAGTGAGAAGCCGCGGACGGGCACCACTACGCGGACGGGCCCGCGCGCCTCGTTCAGCCGCTCCGCGACCATGCAGCCGAGCGCGGCGCCCTCGTCCTCCGAGAGCCGCACGAGCGTGGCCACCGGATTGTGGAAGTAGGTCTTCCGCTCGCGGTAGCGCTCGGGCAGTTCCTCACGCGGCCCCTGGTTGAAGAAGTCGACGCAGCCGGGAACGACGACCTGCGGGAGGCCGTGGCGCCCCGCAACCCGCAGCCGGTCCGGGCCGGTGGTGTGGATGCCGTCGAGCAGCGAGTTGGCGAGCTCGGACAGCGTGTAGTCGATCACCCCGCCGAGCGCGCCGGCCTCGACCAGCTGCTCCATGGCCGGCCCGCCGACGCCGTTGGCGTGGAAGATCACGGGCTCCTGCCCAGCCTCGAGCAGGACCTCGCGAACTCGCATGACCCCCGGCGTCGTCTGCCCGAGCATCGTGATGCCGACACAGCGCTCGCCGAGGGCGGTGACCGGGCGGCCGGCGTCACGGGCCATCCCGGCGACGGCGGCGGCGGCGTTGTCGAAAATCGCACGGGCGATCTCGTTGAGCCCGAGGATGTCGATGACCGAGTGCATCACGGTCACGTCCGCCTCGCCGACGAACGGCCCGAAGGACCGCCGGCCGGAGGCGCTCGGGGAGACGATGAGCTTCGGCACGCCCACCGGGAGGGCGTGCATGGCGGCGGCGCCGAGCAACGCCCCCTCCGCTCCGCCCAGGCACAGGACCCCCCCGATCCTGCCCTCGGCGTGGAGTCGCAGGCAGACGGCGCGTACGCCCTCGAGCATGAGCTCGACGGCGGCGCCGCGCGAGCCGGCGCGGCGCACGTCGTCGAGGTCGTGCCCGCCGGCGCGGGCCACCTCCTCGCGGCTGACGTCGGCGGGACAGCCGGGCTCGCCGAGGATCCCCGAGTCGATCACGATCGGCCGCGTGCCGAGCGCGAGCAGGCGATCGCGCACGTAGGCGATCTCCTCGCCCTTCGTGTCGAGCGTGCCGACGAGTGCGATTCCCGGCTGCGGAGCCACCGCCCTCAGGCAGCCGGCGTCTGGACGGACTCGAACGCCTTGCGCAGGCGGTCGATCGAGTCCTGGACGTACTCGTCGTAGTAGTGCTCGGGCACGGCGCCGGTGCCGTGGTCGCGGAGGAACTGCTCCATGCCCTGGCTCGCGCCCGACTCCGCCGCGTCGGCGATCTCGGTGCGCTTCGACAGCGGCGTGCGGTCGACCGGGACCACGAACTCCACGGTCAGGTAGCCGTCGTAGCCGATGCCCGCGAGCTCCTGCACGAGGGCCTCCCAGTCGATGGCGCCCTCCCCCGGAGGCATCCGGTTGTTCTCGGCGATGTGGAAGTCGATCAGGTAGTCGCCCGTGTCCCGGATGGCCTGCCGCCAGTCGGCCTCCTCGATGTTCATGTGGAAGATGTCGAGGCAGACCCCGCAGTTCCCGCCGACCTCCTTCGCCATCGCGACGGCCTGGTCGGCGCGGTTGATGAAGTAGGTCTCGAAGCGGTTGAGCGGCTCGACGCCCATGCGCACGCCGACCTCCTCGGCGTGGGCCTGGCACTCCTCGAGGCCCTCGACGCACCAATTCCACTCCTCCTCCGGCGAGGCCATCGGCGTGACCTTGCCGACGGTCGAGGGGACGACGGTCAGGATGTCGCCGCCGAGCTCCGCCACGAACGACAGGCAGTCCTTGACGTACTGGACGCTGGCCAGGCGGACGTAGTGGTCCTCGTGCACGAGGTCGCGTCCGCCGGTCATGAGCGTCACCGCGCCCCAGCAGCCGAGGCCGTGCTGGTCGAGCAGGCGCTTCACCTCGTCCGCGTCGTACGTCGCCGGCTCGCCGGAGATCTCGATGCCGTCGTAGCCGCTCCGGCCGAGCCTCGCGATCGTCGTCTCGATCGGCTCGGCGCGCATCCAGTTGTGCATGGCCATCTTGAGCGCCATGGGGTCTCCTCCTCTCGGGCCCGCTAAAGGCCCATCTTCCCTGGGTTCATCACGTTGTTCGGGTCGAGCGCGGCCTTGATCTGGCGCATCGCATCGAGGGCTCCGCCGTGCTGGCGACGCATGTACGGCCCGAGCTTGAGGCCGACGCCGTGGTGGTCGTTCATCACGCCGCCCGCTTCGAGGGCGGCCGTCATCCCGTCCTCCCAGATGCGGTCGTGCAGCGCGAGCGCGTCCGGGCCGCCGTCGGGGACGACGAAGCGGCCGTAGATCATCGTGCCCCACGGGTACCAGTGCGAGAAGTGCATCCGCAGCTCGAGCCCCGTGTCCGCGTAGGCCTCACGGACCGCCGTTCGAAGCGCCTCGTACACGGCCTCGACGCGCGAGTACGTGGCGACCACGTCGAGCGTGCCCCAGATCGCGGGCAGCTCCGGCTGGTGCGGTGGGTGGTAGAAGTCGTAGCGCCGATCCCACCACCGCTCGCCGAGCGCCGGATCGAGCACCTGGCCGCCTGCCTCGAGCGCGCGCTCGAGCGTCCGCCGCTCCTCCACCTCCACCGCTTCGCTGTCCCCCTCGAAGGCGAGCACGGTGTACACGCCGCTCAGGTCCTCCCCGACCACCGGCGCGAACGCGAGCCGGGTCGCGTCCTCGTCGTACATGCGCACGACCGACGGGCGGTGCCCCGCCTGGAGCGCCCGCCGGATCGCGTGGATTCCGGCGTTCACCGAGGGAAATGCGACCGCGGCGAACCGCCGTTCGGCGGGCAGCGGCACAAGCTGAAGCGTGGCCGCCGTGATGACGCCGAATGCCCCCTCCGAGCCCACGAACAGTTGCGTCAGCTCCGGTCCCACTGCGTGCCGCGGCACGCTCACCGTCTCGATGAGCCCCGTCGCCGGCGTCGCCACACGCAGGTTCAGGACCAGGTCCTCGATCTTGCCGTAGCGCGTCGAGAGTACGCCGGACCCACGCGCCGCCACGTAGCCGCCGACCGTGGCCCACTCGACCGACGCCGGATAGTGAGGAAGCATGAGCCCACGCGCGTTGAGCTCCTGCTCAAGGCGCCGGCCGTTGACCCCGGCCTGGGCCGTTACCGTCATCGAGGTGTCGTCGATCTCGAGGATGCGGTCGAGGGAGCGCAGATCGAGCACGATGCCGCCGTGGATGGGCAGCGCGCCGCCCTGCGTTCCCGATCCGCCGCCCCACGGAACGACCGGCGTGCGGTGCTCGTCAGCCGTCGCCAGGACGGACGCTACATGGTCCTCAGTGCGTGGCCGGACGACGATCTCGGGTCGGGCGAGCGGCGTCCCCGCCGCGTCCGCGGCGAGCGCGGGCCAGTAGGTGTCGGCGGTGTAGGCGTCAAGCGCGTCGGGCGCCGTCGTCACCGCGTCCGCTCCGAGGGCGGCGGCCAAGGCTGCCTTGACGTCAGAGACGACGACCTTAGGCGTGGCGCTCAATCGTTCCCTAACCTTTCAAGTCACTACATGCTCTTGACAAAAGGGTGTCATACCCTTTCAATGTCTGTCAAGGCATGAGCGGTTCGTCGCAAACCCCGCTCGACCCTGCCGCGGGAGGAGTAACGGACGCGCGCGGGGCGACCGCTGCGGAGGAGGCCGTCGAGGCGAGGGCAGCGGGAGCGCCCAGGCGCTGGACGGTGACCCGGGTCGCGCTCGGGCTCGTGGCCGCGGTCGTGGTCGTCTGGCTCGTCGTCAAGGCGAGCGAGGATCTTCGCCAGTTCGCCGTGGTCAGCCTGAACGGCATCACGCTCGCCGCGCTCTTCTTCGTCGTCGCGAGCGGCTTCACGCTCATCTTCGGGCTCATGCGCGTTGTGAACATGGCCCACGGGTCGCTGTACCTGCTCGGCGGCTACCTGGCGCTCGAGATGCAGGACTCCTGGTTCAAGGAGGAGGTGGGGGGGCTCGGCATCTCGCTGGCCGGCGAGGCCGGCGCCGAGTACGACCTGGTCGGCTGGCTCGTGCCGCTCGTCCTGGCGACGCTCATCATCGGTGTACTCGGGGTGATCATGCAGCAGGTCTTCCTGCGCTGGAACCAGGGCCAGGACCTGCGGCAGGCGCTGATCACGATTGCGCTCTCCGTCATCTTCGCGGACCAGATGCTCGCCGCCTTCGGCGGGATCTCGAAGGACATCAAGACGCCCACGGACTGGCCGGAGAGCATCGCGCTCCCCGGCGACGTGCGGTTCGGCTTCTTCCGCGGGGTGATCGTGCTGGGCGCCGCCGTCCTCATCGGCCTCCTCCTCTGGTGGCTGATAACGCGGACCAGGTTCGGCAAGATCGTCCGGGCGGGCGTCGACGACCGCGAGATGGTCTCGGCGCTGGGGATCAACGTGCAGCTCGTCTTCGCCGCCGCCTTCTTCCTCGGCGCGGTGCTCGCCGGTCTTGGCGGGGTGCTCGGCGGCACGATGATCTCGCTCGCGCCCGGTGAGGACACCTCCTTCCTCCTGAACTCGCTGATCGTCGTGATCATCGGCGGGATGGGCTCGCTCGCCGGCGCGGCGATCGGCGCGCTGGCGCTCGGCCTCGTGGACGCCTACGGCGACGTCTATCTCGTCTTCGGCGACACGGACCTGACGAACTACTCCATCCTCCTCACGTTCGCGCTCCTCGTGGCGGTGCTCGCCGTCCGGCCGCTCGGCCTGTTCGGGAGGCCAGCGTGACCGCGTCGGTCGGCCGCACGAGCTGGCCGGCGCTGGGTGTCGTGGTCGCAGCGGCGGCGCTCGCGCCGCTCGTCTTCACGGACTTCTTCGTGTCGGTGATCCTGACCAAGTCGCTGTGGCTAGGCGTGGCCGCGGCGAGCCTGATCTTCCTGTCGGCCTATGGCGGCATGGTGTCGCTCGCGCAGGTGGGGATCTACGGCGTCGCCGGCATGACGTTCGCGAACCTCGTCGTCGCCGACGGGGGCGCCGCAGCGGCCTGGTCGCCGTGGATCGCGACGATCGCCGCGATCGTCGTGGCGGTCGCGGTGGGGTTGTTCTTCGGCGTGATCGCGGCGCGCAGCGTCGGGATCTACTTCCTGATGATCACGCTCGCCTTCTCGGTGCTCGTCTACTACTTCTTCTCGCAGGTGACCCAGCTCTCCGGGTTCGGAGGAGTCAACAACCCGGACCTCCCCTCGCTCGTGGGGCAGCCGGGCCAGGACCCGGCCCCGCTCTACTACACGACGCTCGTGGTCGCGGTCCTGGTGTTCCTCGGGTTGCGCTATGTGTCGCGGGCGCCGTTCGGCCTGGCGCTCCAGGGCCTGCGAGACGAGCCGGCCCGCATGCGCGCGCTCGGCTTCAACGTCACGCGCCACCGCATCCTCGCCTTCACCCTCGCCGCCTTCATCGCCGCCGTCGCCGGCGTGCTCTCGGTCTGGTACAACGGCCGCATCGCGCCGGGGTCCATCAACTTGGCGCAGACGATCGACATCCTGATCATCGCGGTGATCGGCGGGCTGTACCGGCTCGAGGGCGCCTGGGTCGGCGCGCTGACCTACGCGCTGCTCGACAACTACTCGCGCGAGTGGACGCCCACGGTCGGCGACGTGCTCGGCGCCGAGCGGTTCAACACGATCTTGGGGGTCGTGTTCCTGATCATCGTGCTCCTGTCGCCGGGCGGGCTCGTGGGGCTGTGGGAGCGCGTACGCGGCCTCGGCGGGCGGGGGCCCGGGCCGCCCGGAGAGGTGGCGCGGGAGCCGGCGCCGGCGGAAGCGGCGAAGTGAGGGCACGTCAGACGGTGAAGGAAACGAGAGGAGGAAACGGAGTGAAGGGCATAAGATTGCTGGCGCTCATCGGCGCCGTGCTAGCGCTCGGCCTGGTCGCGGGCTGTGGCGACGACGACGACGGTGGCGGTGGCGGTGGCGGCGGCGATCAGGCCGCGGAGGGTGGAGGCGACACGATCAAGGTCGGGTTCCTGTCCGACTGCGAGGGCGCCTTCGGCTCGTTCTTCGAGCCGACGGCGTCGGGCTTCAACCAGGCGCTCATCGACAAGGCGGGCGCCAAGCCGGCGAGCAAGAAGCCGAGCGAGGGCGTCACCGGCGCCACGGTCGCGGGCAAGCAGATCCAGATCGTCGGGTACGGGTGCTCCGACGGCACCGCCGACAAGGCGATCGAGGAGACGCGCCGGCTCGTGGAGCAGGAGGGCGCGGACATCCTCGTCGGGCCGCTCTCGGGTGACGAGGGGATCGCCGTCGCGAACTACGCGAAGGACCATCCAGACAAGACGTTCATCAACGGGATCGCCGGCGCCCAGGATGCGACGCTCAAGGTCCAGGCGCCGAACTTCTTCCGCTATCACCCGGACGGGGCGCAGTGGTCGGCGGGCCTCGGCGACTACGCCTACAACGAGCTCGGCTGGAAGAGGGCCGCGATCATCGGCGACGACTACTCGTTCCCGTACACGTCGCTGGCCGGCTTCGTGGCGGAGTACTGCGCGATCGGCGGCAAGATCACGAAGCGGATCTGGGCGCCGCTCGGCGAGAAGGACTACTCGTCCTACATCTCCCAGATCCCCGATGACGTCGACGGCCTCTACGTCGGCATCGGCGGTTCTGGCCTGATCAACTTCGTCAAGCAGTACAAGCAGCAGCGCGGTGAGGTCGACACCGACCGGATGATGGGCAACGTCTTCTGGGACGACCCGCTCGTGCTGAAGGAGGTCGGAAACGATCTCGTCGGCGGGACCACCTCGGCCATGACCGCGGCGGACTCGGACGACCCCGACGTGACCGCGTACATCGACCGGCTCAGGAAGTCCTACGGCAAGGAGCTCGCCGGGCTCGGGCCGTCGGTCTTCACCTACGGCTACTACACGGCCGGCCAGGCCCTGATCAAGGGGCTCGAGGCCGTGAATGGCGACATCTCAGACCAGAAGAAGCTGCAGGCCGCCCTGGCCAAGGTCCGCCTGTCGGGCGACGAGGCGCCGTACGGCGACGTCAGGCTCGACGAGAACCACCAGGCGATCAGCGACGTCTTCCTGAAGCGGATCGTCAAGGACAAGACCGGTGACGGCGTCGCGGACGTCGCGACGTTCCGGCGGATCCCCGAGGTCAACCAGACCTTCGGCGGGTTCTTCACCGCCGAGGCCCCGCCGCCCGACCGGAACAACCCGACGTGCGAGAAGCGCCAGCCGCCGCCGTGGGTGGGCAAGGCCGAGGAGGTCTCCTTCGGGACCTGATGGCCACCGCCGCGACATCCGCGGAGCGCGCCGAGCCGATCCTCCACCTCCGGGGGATCGGGCGGCGCTTCGGCGGCGTGGTCGCCGTCTCCGACGTGGACCTCACGGTGCGCGCGGGCGAGCGGCGCGCCATCCTCGGGCCGAACGGCGCCGGGAAGACCACGCTGTTCAACCTCATCTCGGGCGAGTACCCCCCGAGCACCGGCACGGTCGAGCTGTTCGGGCGGGACGTCACAGCGGCGCCCGCCCGGACGCGCGCCCGGATGGGGCTCTCCCGGACGTTCCAGACCTCGCGCCTCTTCGGAGGGCTGAGCGTGGAGGACAACCTCTACCTCGCCGTGCTCGGCGTTGGCGACGGCCATCTCCGGCTCGTCAAGACGGGAGCCGACGGCGAGCTGCGTGACAAGGCGCGCGCGATGGCCGAGGACGTCGGACTCGGCGACCGCCTCGACGTCATGGTCTCCGAGCTCTCTCACGGCGAGCAGCGCCAGCTCGAGGTCGGCATGGCCCGAGTAGCGCAGCCGAAGCTCATGATGCTCGACGAGCCGGCCGCGGGCCTCTCGCGAGCCGAGCGCGTGACCCTCACCGAGACGCTCCTGGCGCTGGATCCGTCGGTCACGCTGATCCTGATCGAGCACGACATGGACGTCGCGCTGCGCGTGGCCGAGTGGGTGACGATGATGCACGACGGCCGCGTGATCGTGGAAGGTACGCCGGCGGAGATCAGGGCCAACGAGACCGTGCACGCCCTGTACCTCGGGAGCCACGGGTGAGCGAGCCGCTGCTCGCGGTCGAGGAGCTGCACGGCTACTACGGGACCGCGCACGTCCTGCACGGCGTCAGCTTCACGATGGGCGCCGAGCCGGTGGCGCTCATCGGCCGCAACGGCATGGGCAAGTCGACCCTTTGCCTGGCCATCGCCGGCCTTCTCGGCTCGGCCACGGGCTCCGTGCGGCTCGACGACCAGGAGCTGCTCGGCAAGCCGGCCTACAAGGTCGCCGGCGCCGGGATCGGCTACGTCCCCCAGGGCCGCCGCCTGTTCGAGTCGCTCACGGTGGACGAGCACCTCGAGATCGTCGGCGGCCGCTCGAAGGGCGAGTGGACCCCCGAGCGCATCTACGAGCTCTTCCCCCGCCTCGCCGAGCGCAAGAACGTCAGCGGCACCTCGCTGTCGGGCGGCGAGCAGCAGATGCTCGCCATCGGACGCGCGCTCGTCACGAATCCGCGGGTGCTGATCATGGATGAGCCGTCGGAGGGCCTCGCACCGACCATCGTCGAGAACCTGGTAGAGACCATCAAGGAGCTCGCGGCGGGCGGCATGGGCCTCCTCGTCGTCGAGCAGAACCTCGGCGTCGCGACCACGCTCGCCGAGCGCCAGCTCGTGATGATCACCGGCTCGATCGCCGCGGAGACGACGGCGGCGGAGCTCGCCGGCGACCCCGTGGCCCAGCGCCGCTACCTGGGGGTCGAGCCGCTCCCCGACGCGGCATGACGCCTGACGACGGCCTTACCCCGCGCCCCGAGCACCGGTTCACGTTTGGGCTGTGGACGGTGGGCAATCCCGGGCGCGATCCGTTCGGCGGCCCCACGCGCGAGCTGCTCGATCCGGTCGACTCCGTGCATCGCCTCGCCGAGCTTGGCGCGTGGGGCATCAGCCTCCACGACGACGACCTCGTGCCCTGGGGCAGCTCGGCGGCCGAGCGCGACCGAATCGTGGCGCGCTTCAGGGCCGCGCTCGACGAGACCGGGCTCGGCGTCGGCATGGCGACGACGAACCTCTTCGCGCATCCGGCGTTCAAGGACGGCGCCTTCACCTCGAACGACCGCGGCGTTCGGCGCGCGGCGATCGGAAAGGCGATGCGCTCGATCGACCTCGGCGCCGAGCTGGGCGCCGAGGTATACGTCTTCTGGGGCGGCCGGGAGGGCACAGAGTCGGCCGTGGCGAAGGACCCCCGCGACGCGCTCGAGCGCTACCGGGAGGCGATCGACGTGCTCGCCGACTACGTCGTCGAGCAGGGATATGACCTGCGCTTCGCCCTCGAGCCGAAGCCAAACGAGCCGCGCGGGGACATCTTTCTGCCTACCATTGGCCATGCCCTGCACTTCATCGGCACGCTCAACCGGCCGGACATGGTCGGTGTCAACCCGGAGGTGGCACACGAGACGATGGCCGGCCTGTCGTTCGTGCACGGCGTCGGCCAGGCCCTGTGGGCGGGCAAACTGTTCCACATCGACCTCAACGCGCAGCGAATCGGCCGCTACGACCAGGACTTTCGCTTCGGCGCCGAGGACCTGAAGGAGGCCTTCTTGCTGGTGCGACTGCTCGAGCGCGCCAACTACGCGGGCCCGCGCCACTTCGACGCGCACGCGTACCGCAACGAGGATCCCGATGGGGTGTGGGAGTTCGCAGCGGGGTGCATGCGGACGTACCTGGCCCTCGCCGAGGCCGCGCGCCGCTTCGACGTGCTGCCAGAGGTGCGGGAGGCTATGGCGGCGGCCGCCGCCCCCGACCTCGCGGAGCCGACGGTCGACGGTGCCGACGCGGCGGACGGTCTCAAGGCGGAGGCCGACGGGCTCGATGCGCTAGCGCGGCGCGGCTACGCCAACGAGCGCCTCGATCAGCTGCTCGTAGACGTTCTTCTCGGCGTCCGGTAGGGCCGCCGCCTATCCCCTCCTAGAGCGACCGCCGCGCCGTTCTCGCAGGCCGGCGAGATATGCGTAGCTCCGCTCGGCCGTACTGAACGAGCCGGCCGGGTTGCGCACCGGGTCGGGCGCAGTGTCGCGCTCGACGAGATAATGGTGGCGCCTCGTGTCGAGCCCGCAGAAGAACGGCTCGAACGCGATGTCGCCGTCGCCGACGTCGGTCATGTCCCAATCGAAGAACTGCCCGGTCACCGCCGGGACATTGCTGTAGTCGATGCCGTCCTTGACGTGGAAGAGCGGAAAGCGCTCGGGCATCGACCAGGGGTACTCGTGCGGCTTGAATCCCGGGAAGCGCGACTGGCCAACGTACGCCCAGAAGATGTCGAGCTCGAAGAACACCAGCCGGGGGTCTGTCTCCTCGAGGAGCACGTCGTACAGGCGAGTTTCGTTCTCGACCGCAAACTCTTCGGAGTGGTTGTGCTGGTAGAACCGCATGCCGCGCTGCCTCGCGGCGGCGCCGAAGCGGTTGAAGTCCTCGGCGGCGCGCCGGTAGCCCTCGACGGTGTCGCCGTAACGCTGACCCGGCCTGCTGGCCGTGCCGATGTAGGGCAGGCCGATCTCCTCGGCGTCGTCGAGCACCTGCTCGAGCTGCGTGACGAACGAGTAGGCGTTCGGGTCGGCCGAGAAGTAATTCACGTGAGACCCGATGCCCCTCAGGCCGTAGCGCCGCAGCAGCCGGCGCAGCTCCTCGTTGGTCCACCGCCTGCCCTGGGCGTTGTAGCCGGCGAACTCGACTTCCCGGTAGCCGATCTGGCTTAGGCGCGCGAACACGGCCTCGAAGCCGAGGGCCGCGACCTGATCGCGCACGGTGAACAGCTGGATCCCTATGCGGCTGCGCGGCAGGAGCCGAGAGCGATGCCTGCGCCCGCCGTAGTCGCCCGGCCCACGTCCGAGCGCCCCGGGCGCCCCGATGGCCGCCACCGCCGCCGTCCCAGCGCCGGCGCCGACGAAGCCGCGTCGACTGAGCCTGCCCTCGCCGTCCATGAGTGCTCCTTCCGTCGCGGGCCCCCGCGCCCGCACGGGCGCGCGCGAACGCGGGCTCTGTTCATGGAAAGGTACGGAGCGAACGACGTGCAGGCAAGAAGCGAAGTCGACGCTCGGCGCGGGGTCCGGACGCTGGGCCCGCGCGCGGTCAGCCCGAAGGGGTGTTGTGCCGCGCAGTAGGCGCCCCCGGCATGGTTCGCCGCGTCATGACCGGAACGCCCCCTGCGCTTGTCGGGCTCCGCTGATCGCACTTGCTTCGCATAGCGAGCCTTAGTGCAGCCCGCCACAACTACGGTCGCGTTTGATCGTTAGGCGGCTAGCGTGGGAGGTGCGCGCTGCGCCGGCTCGTTGTCGAGGCGGGCGAGGACCTCGGCGAGGTCTTGGCGGGTGAAGTTCCAGTCGAACGGTTTGGCGATCTGGTTGTAGTGGCGCTCGAACTCGTTGAGCGTCCGGGCGATCTCGGCGGTGCTCTCGAAGTCGTTGGGGTCGAGCACCTTGCGCTGGATGATCGAGTGGTAGATCTCAACCTGATTCATCCAGCTGGCGTGCACTGGGAGGTGGAT
>JACVRW010000158.1 GCA_014534235.1 Thermoleophilaceae bacterium
GCGCCGCCGGCGGCGCCGACGTTCGAGGCGTCGAAGTGCGCCTGGATCATGGCCCGCGCCGTTTCTTCGTCCATCGAAAACCTCCTTCCCGGACGCGACCTGGTCCCGGTGGCGGGCTGTCGGGCCGCGGCGATCTCTCCGTGCAGCGTCTTCAGCGCGCGACGGTCACGACTCGAGGCGGCGAGCGAAGGCGCTCACACGTGAGCCTACGCCGACGCGCCAGAGATGCAAGCTGGCTCCCGACGCGCCGACCGGCGGGGCAGGACCGCTTGACGGAAACTCGCGAGTCCGAGGTCAAGGGCTGGGACAACGCTGACGCGCGGGGGGGCCCGACGCGCTACAGACGTGGGCCGAGCGGCGGCTCGGTGTCGTCGTCGAGACCTCTGTGGATGTATTGGCCACCCGCAGGCTCGCGGGCGTAGCCGTCCGGTTCGAATGTCGCCACGATCGCGTCCACATCGCCGGGCGAGAGCGCGCGCTGGTACTCGGCCACTAGATCTGACGCTGAACGGCCGCTACGACGCGTTGGATCGAAACATCGCTCGCGAAACGGTGACTACCAAGGTGGCGAGCCTGCCGAAAAAATCATCTCCCACCGAGTGAGCCAGCCATGATGATGAGACCGACCTCGCTCCGCGCGGCGAGGTCTTCGCTTCGGCGCGGCCGGCGCAGCGCTCGCCTACCCATCGAAGCATCTTTCCGGACGAGCGCGACCGTTTCGACCTGCTCGAACGCGCGATCGCGGTCGCTCGGGAGACGCCCGCGCCGGTCGAGCGCGCCGACCTGGCGAGCTGGGTGGCCGACCGGCTCGCGGCGCCGCGACGGGGAATGGCCACCGTCGTCTATCACACGATCGGCTGGCCCTACTTGCCAGACGCGGTTCGAGTGTCCGCCGAGGCCACGATCGCGGCCGCCGGAGGTCGTACCGACCCGGCGACCCCGCTGGCGCTGCTGTCCTTTGAGACCGCCAAGGCGGACCCGTCGCGCACCGAACTGCACCTCACGCAGTGGCCGGGCGGCGAGCGCCGGCTGCTCGCCCGCTCCAGCCACCACCCGATCACCGTCCACTGGCTCTAAGCCGCGCCGCCACGGTGGGCGGCCGCGGAGACATCTGACGGCTCCCGGGACCGTGCAGGTCGTGGCCGAGGTCGTCGCCGACGATCGGAGCATCATCGACGAGCGCCGGCGATGGACCAGTTCGGCCGGGACCGCCGGCGCAAGTCAGGCCGGCTGGTCCGCCTCTGGCGGCGCGGGCCTCGCGCTCGGATAGCGACCCGCGGCCCCGTCAGCGAACTCACCGAGGCGGCGGATGAGTTCGCGCAGCTCGCCGATCAGGCGGGCGCGCTCCTCGATGATCGCTTGCGCGTCGGCCTCCAGCTCGCGGACGCGCGCCTCGGCGGCCTCGCGGATCTCGCGCGCCTCGCGCTGCGCGGCCTCGCGCACTTCGCGGGCCTCCTTCGCTGCCGCCTCACGCACTTCGCGGGCCTCGTGGGCGGCGTCGTCGCGCAGCTGGCGCGCCTCGCGCTCGGAAGCCTCTTGCAGCTCCTGCGCCTCCTGCGTCGCACGCTGGATTCGATCGTCGGCCTGGGAGCGTGAGCGGCGGGTTATCTCTTCGGCCGTCTCATGGGCCCGCTCGAGGAGGCCTTTGGTCTCCTCCGTCACCTGGTCGAGGGCGTGTCGGATCGCGGATTCCGGGGCGGCGGTGATCTGGAGCTCCGCCAGCACCTGGTTGACGCGGCTCACGTAGTCATCGACCGCTTCGCGGTCATAGCCGCGCATCGCCGTCGGGAAGCGCACGTCCCGCAGCGCGGCGATCTCGGCGTCGGGAACGCGGGTGCGAATGCGTGCGCGCGCCGGGGCCTTCCCCAGTGGCTCTTCTGCCTCGATGGACGCACGGTATCGCAGCGCCGCACGCGGTCGGCCGCATTCCCCGCCCGCGCGGACGCTACGGTTCCGCGGGCCGGTCGCTCGAACCGTTAGTCGCGGAGGTTTGTCAGGCCGGCGGAGCGGCGCGGGGGTCGGCAACGATGTCGATGTCAACGATTCTCCCGTCCCTGACGGTGCAACCCGCGACCGAGAACGGCCGTCCTTCCCGCGTCGAGACCCACCCCGCAGCGCCGTTGACGAGCGCCGGCTGTTGAGCAACCCGAGCGCGAGTAGTCGAGCGCCCGGGTGGCTATTGCCGTCGCCCGGCGAACGTCTCTCGATCCGCCCGCCGGCCCCAGGTCCGCGCGCAGCACAACGTGCTCCGGGTCGGCCGCGTCGGCTCGGTCGACGATCGGCTCGGGCACGCGAACGTCGAGCGGCTCCTCACGCCGCGACCGGCGTGAGCGTAGCGTCTTCGGACCTCGCTCAGCGAGCCGAGCATCCGATACGCCACCGCCATGAGTCGGGGGCGGTGCTCCTCGAATCGCTCGGCGAGCCATTCGCGCTCGTCCATCAGTCACATTCCTTCGTCGCGCGGGGTCATGTGACCAGACCCGTGAGATCGGGCGGTGTGACAAGGCGAATACCAAAGGAGAACACGATGCAAGTCTTCGTCGCAGGAGCGAGCGGCGCCATCGGCAGCCGGCTCGTTCCTCAGTTGATCGATCGAGGGCACGAGGTGATCGGCACCTTCAAGTCGCCGGGAAACGCCGAACGTGTACGGGCGCTCGGCGCGGAGCCGATCGCCCTCGATCTGCTCGACCGGCGCGCCGTGCGTGAGGCCGTCCTCGGAAGCGAGCCTGACGCGATCATCCATCAGGCGACCGCCCTGGCGGATCTGCGCGACTTCAAGCACTTCGACCGCAGCTTCGCGCAGACGAACCGGCTTAGGAGCGAGGGGACCGACGCGCTGCTGGCCGCCGCCCGCGAGGCGGGCGTGCGCCGGTTCGTCGCCCAGAGCTTCGCGAGCGCGCGGTACGCTCGCGTGGGCGGGCCGATCAAGAACGAGGAGGATCCGCTCGACCCGACCCCGGTGCCGGCGATGCGCGAGACCGACGCCGCGATGCGGTATCTCGACCGGGCGGTCACGGACGCCGGCGGAATCGCGCTTCGCTACGGCAGCTTCTACGGCGCTGCGAACGACGGGCTGCTCGACCCCGTGCGCAGGCGACAGTTCCCGATCGTCGGCGACGGCGGCGGCTTCACCTCCTTCGTCCACCTCGAGGACGCCGCCGCGGCCACCGTTCTCGCGCTCGAGCGCGACGGCCCGGCGATCTACAACATCGTCGACGACGAGCCCGCCCCGGTGCGCGAGTGGCTGCCGGTGCTCGCGGACGTGCTCGGCGCCAAGCCGCCGCGCCGCGTTCCCCGCTGGCTCGCGCGGCTGTTCGCGGGCGAAGCCGTGGTCATGATGGGAACCGAGTCCCGCGGCGCATCGAACGCGAAGGCCAAGCGGGAGCTGGGCTGGGAGCTCCGGTACCCGAGCTGGCGCGAAGGCTTCGTGGCGGCCTACGCTCCAACCAACTCGATCGACGGACGCAGATTTCGCCCGGCCGCTAGAACGAGTCACGCGCGCACGTAAGCCCCTTTGTCGGCTCGGAGCGACGACGCTGTCAGCCGCGATCAGGGCTTTCGCGCGAATGCCAGCGCGCCACGCTTCGTCACCGTAAGCGGAACCGCTGTCGATCGGGCCGCAACGTGGGCGCGATCCGGGTCGACGCCCTTGCCGACCAGGTAGTCGCGCACCGCCTCGTGTGTCGGCAGGTCGAGCAGGGGGGCATCCCACCGTTCGACCTCGACGCCGGTGAAGTGCTCGGCCAGGAGCTCCGGGAGGAGCTCGGCGTCGAAGGTGGGTCGTCTCCGCGGCAGCGCGTCGGCGAGCTCCGGCGAGTCGTGGCGGCTCGGCGCGGCGACCGCTGCCAGCCCGCCGGGACGCAACACGCGGCGGGCCTCGGCCAGTGCTCGTGGCGGCTCGGCGAGGTGATAGAGGATGTACAGCAAGGCGACCGAGGCAAACGAGGAGTCCGCAAACGGCAGCGCGAGCGCGTCGGCCTGGACGTTCGGTTGAGGCGCGCGGGCCAGCATGGTGGCCGACGTATCGACTCCGACCCAGCCGCCCTCGGGCAGGTGTCCCGCGAGCTCCCCCTCGCCACATCCGACGTCGAGGACGGGTAGCAGTCCCTCCGCGATCAGGCGCGTAACCACCCGCCGGTGTACGTCGTCGAGACGACCATGGCGGCGCAGCACGGAGCGGGCGAGTCGGAAGCGGTCTGGGTCGCTGTCGTAGTCGGTCGAAACCGCGCTTGGGGAACCGTCGTCCCGCGAGCCGTATTCTCGCGCTCTGGCGCATCCACTCTCGCGAACCCAACAGACGATGCGCTTATGGCGCTTGCGGCAACTCCGCGAGGCGTACGATTCCAACGTCGTGTGCATGGAGGAACCGTCGCGGAGGATCGTGGTGGAGGTCGCGCTGCCGTCGGGGGCGGTGAGTGGTGAGCCCGCCCCGGCGGCCAAGGAGCCGGAGGGCGAGCCGGAGCCGCAGCCGCGGCCGTGAGCGACGTTCCCCTCGTCCCGGGTCCTGTCTACGGTCTTCGGACGTGGCGTGTCGCCGGGGCGCCCGGCGACGAGCGGCTGGTCGGGTCGCAGCGGGAGACGCCGTGGCCGGGTGGGGGCGCGTTGCTCGAGGCGGAGTGTTCGGCGACGCCGCGCCACACCCCGCCCGGCGCGGGATGCGGTTGTGGGGTGCACGGGTGGCATCCGAGCCCCGCTGCGGCGCGTCGGGCTTGCGGGGTGCGGAGGGAGGTGCCGGGGATCGTCGAGGCGTGGGGGGCGGTCGAGGTGCACGGGGATGGATTCCGCGCCCAACGGGGGCGCCCTTACGCGCTGGTCCTCTTGCCGAATCGCAACGCCCGTCGGCTGGAGCGGCTTGCGGCGGCCTACGAGGTCGAGTTGCTGCGCTTGGACGGGCCTGCGGCGCTGCTGTCCGTTTGCCGGGAGCGGGGCCTCGGTCTGGCGGAGGGTGTGGTCGCCGAGCTCGTTGGGCCGGAGAGGCTGGCGGCGGGCCGCCGTGAGCGTCGGCGCCGCGTAGTGCGCCGCGCCGTTGTGCTGGCCGTGGCGGCGCTGCTACTGGGCGGGATCGCCGTGGCCGTGGACCCGGGGGCCGAGCACGGCAAGGTCGTAAACGGACGGACCGGTGAAATCCGCGTGCCCTAGGCTCGACGCACCGCTCCGGCCCTAGGGCGGGCGCGCGATGCCTCCCACCGGCCGGCGGGCGGGACTCACTCTGCGCCAGTCGCCGGGTCCGGGGGGCCGCCGGGGCCGCCGAAGCCGCGCGGGCCGCCGGCTCCATGGAAGCCCGGGCCGGATCCGGGAAGGTCCGGCAGGGCGTCCTCGACCTTCTCCTGCGGGAGTTCGAAGCTCGGCGAGGAACCTCACGAGCTCCTCGCGGCGGTGGAAGTCCCTGAGGGCGTCCCGGAGCGCCTCGGCCTCGACACCGAGCACCTCGGCCAGCTGTCCGAGCCCGGGCGGCGTAAGAGCCGTGTAGGAATCGCCGAAGAGCGCCGCCGCGGGCGTCGTCATCCCGACGACCGCGGCGCGCACTTAGGACGTATCTCGGTAGGAGTTATGTAGCCCACGTCGAATCCTCTGGTCGGCCGGCCGTCTGACCAGCGACCAGAGGAGCAGACGATGGGTCTCGTCGACCGCGATGACGGCTGGCGCATTCCCGACTGGCTGTGGGCGAAGATCGAGCCGCTGCTGCCCGAGCGTCCGCCGCACCCGTTGGGTTGCCAATCCCAGGGTCCCCGATCGCAACGCGATGGACGCGATCCTGCTCGTGCTGAGAACGGGCATGCAGTGGAACGCGCTGACC
>JACVRW010000138.1 GCA_014534235.1 Thermoleophilaceae bacterium
CGTCGCGCGCAAGCGCCGGCGGCTCGAGCTCGCCGCCGGGGCGCCGCGGCGCAAGCCCGGGCCGAACGGGAACCCCGTCTGGGCGGACGGCGCCCAGCACCGCGCCGAGCGCCGGGTCGCCGAGCAGGCCGAGGCCGCCTACCGGCGGCTGGTCGCGGACTGGCGGGCGAGCGGGCCGGAGCGGGGTGCGGGCGCGACACCGGGGCGCGCATCTTCGAGGCCGTCAGTGCGGCAAGCAGCGCGGCGGACCTCCAAGCCCCAGCGGTCCGCGCTTTAGCTCGTCGGTCACCCGCACCCGCCCGCGCTCTCGCAAAGGAGGTTGCAGCCCGCAAGCCGAGCTTGACTTTCATCCGTAGGAGTTGGCGCCCACGTTCGTCGGCAGGACGTTTAGCTGCTCAGGCTGAGGTGAGCTCCCGGACCTCCTCGTGGTCGATGGTGGCGTCTCGGTGGAGCCGCTTCTCGAGAAGCGGCTCCATCGCGGCTGCGCCGTGATCGCGCCGCGGGCGCGAAGATCTGCTGCACTTCGAGCTCTCAGCCGTCGGCGGCACGGTGGACGTGCCGGCTCGTGGCGAGGACGTCGGCGCTGCCACCGTCGCGCTCCGAGGCGGTAAGCGTGATCTCGAGATCCTCGTCGGGGTCAGCCAGACGGTTCGCGGGCCGAGCGGCTCCCCTAGGACGTCGTACTCGCCCGTCCGTACGACCGTCGTCCCGTTCCCGTCCCTGTGAACGAGATTGCAGGCTGTCGCGTCGTCGTGCACCGTGACACCGCGGTGAACTCCACGAGATGCGGGACGCGGTCGGGCACGTCGGGCAGCGCCTCCTCGAGACGGGCTTGACTCCCGGCAACGCGGGAGATTACGCTCGCCGGGTATCAGGCCGCCCACACCGCAATCCATCTGCTGTGGTGAGAGCAGCTCTATGTCGCCGTGGCGCCCCGCCGAGGCGACGCTATTGGCTGCGGCCACCGAAATGGCTTGACGACGACCGAACTCAAGGTGGGGTAGCTAGGGACGACTCGTGAAGGGGCGAGAGATGAGAACCGGCCGACTGCTGGTAGTGACCCTTGTATTTGCGCTGCTCGGTCTCGGCATCGCCGTTCCGCCCGCCGCGGCTGACACCACGGCGCTCCAGGTCGAGATTCCGGGCGCGCCCAAGCGCGTCCATGGCAGCGACGGGCGCGAGCACATCAACTACGACCTGGTGATCACCAACGGGTTCGCGTCCGAGGTCACGCTCAAGTCGGTCACGGTCCGGGGCGGCGGGGCGAGATTGCTCAGGTTGGGCGGCGACGAGCTGGCCAACTCCACTCACCGCACGCTCGGAGGGGAACCGATGGTGACCATTCCGGCCTGGTCCACGGTCGCCACGATCATCGACGTGGTGCTGCCCCGCTCCGCCGGGCGGAGGGTGCCGAGCCGGCTCACCACTCGGATCGACTACGCGGTGCCCCCGGATGCCCCGGCCCGGGCTCTAGTTGGGAGCACCACCGTCCAGCGAACCTCGCGCGTCGACCGGCGCCGCCCGATCGTGATCGCATCTCCGCTGCGCGGCGCGGGCTGGTACAACGCGAACGGGTGCTGCACCGACCCCACCGCACCGCATCGCAACCTGGTGCTGCCCGCCAACGGCCGGTACGTCACGCCCGAGATGTTCGCGATCGATTTCACCCGAGTGGTCGGCGGCCGGCTCTACCGCGACGACGGGGCGCAGAACAGCGACTACTTCGCCTACGGCGCACCGATCCACTCGGCCACCGCCGGCAGGGTCGTCACAACGATTGACAACCGCCCCGAGGTCCCGCCCCAGATACCGCTAGACGAGAACCCAACGATCAGGAGGCCGGTGGACTTCAACGGCAATGCCGTGGTCATCCGCGTCCGGCGCGGCGTCTACGCCGCCTACGTGCATCTGCAGCCTGGGTCGGTCCGGGCCAGGCGCGGCCAGCGCGTCCGACGTGGACAGGTGATCGGCCGGCTCGGCAACAGCGGCAACTCGTCCGCTCCGCACCTGCACTTCGGCATCCAGGACCGCGCCGACATCCTGACCTCAAACGCCCTCCCGTTCGAGTTCGACCGGTACCGGTTCCAGGGAGCCGCCGTCCCCGTGGGGGTCCTCCCGAGCGGGGACCCCACCGCGGTCAACATCGTCGGCACCCCGCGCAACCAACGCCGCTCCTACCCGCTCATGCCGGCGGTCGCCGCTTACCCACGCTAGCTACCGACCCGGGAAGCTAGCGCGGATGAGGGCGGCTCAGAAGCCCCCGGGAAGCGCACCACGTCGCGGCCGACGGGCAGCTCGCGCGGCCGCGGGCCGGCCCCGCTCGTCTCGATCGCAATCGACTGTCCGGCGGCCATCGCCGCGAGGAGTCGTCGGTCAGGGGCGGGAACTTGCCCGTCAGCTGGAACCGATCGAACACGAACGGCAGCCCATCGGGAGAAGACGATCGAGGGACCGTTCATGACCTGCACGTGCAGGTGCGGCCCCGACGAGGAGCCGGTGTTGCCGAGCTGGCCGATGACCTGCCCGCGCCGCACCCGCTGGCCGCGCCCGACGCGCACGCTGCCGGGCCTGAGATGCACGTAGCCGACGTAGCGCCGCGGGCCGATGCGGAGGATGACGTGATTGCCGTCGGCCGACTGGAGCGTCACGGGCCCCGGGTTGTTCGGAATCTGATCGGGTAGCGGTCGACGGCCGCGACCACTCGGCCGTCGGCCACCGCCAGCACGGGCTTGCCGTAGAACACCCAGTTGGTGTTGACGCTGGGATCGCCCACCACCAGCTGGTGCTGGGCGTCGAAGCCGTTCCAGTCGACCGCGAACTGCTGACCGTTTAGGGGTGTGCGTGTTGCGAGATGCTGTGCGCATGAGCACGGACCACAACGACGGGTTCCCTCCGATCGCCGACTACGCCTTCCTGTCCGACTGCGAGACCTGTGCGCTCGTAGCTCCCAGCGGGCAGGTCGAGTGGCTCTGCCTGCCGCGTCCGGACTCGCAGAGCGTCTTCGGGGGCTTACTTGACCGCTCCGCGGGTGTCTTCGCCGTGATGCCCGCCGGCGTGACCGTGCCAACGCAGCGGCGCTACCTCCCCGGCAGCATGGTGCTCGAGACGACCTGGCGCACGCCGACCGGGTGGCTTGTCATGCACGACTCACTCAGCGTGGGCGCGTGGACCGGTGGCAGCCGCCGGCCCGGGCGCCGGCGCCCGCCCGGCGAGTTCATCGCCCGGAACGTGCTGCTGCGTGTGATCACTTGCATAGACGGCGAGGCGGAGGTGCTGCTCAACTGCCTGCCGCTGTTCGACTACGGACGGCTGTCGGGCTCGTGGAGCTACACCGGCGACGGCTACGAGTGCGCGGTGGTGAGCTGCGACGGCTTCGACCCGGAGCTACGCCTCACAACGAACTTCCAGCTGGGGTTGGTACAGGCGCGCGCGTACTCGCGGAGTTCGATCCGCGAGGGCGAAGGCGTATTCGCAGCCCTGTCGTGGGGCGATTCCGCGCCCGCGACTCTGGACGAGGCCCACGCCCAGTCCGTCGAGACGGCGAAGCACTGGCGCCAGTGGCTCAAGGGCGGCACGTTCCCCGACCACCCTTGGCGCAGCTACCTCGAGCGCAGCGCCCTCACGCTCAAGGGCCTGAGCCACGCGCCGACCGGCGCGGTGCTGGCCGCCGCGACGACCTCGCTACCCGAGACACCCGGCGGCGAGCGCAACTGGGACTACCGCTTCACCTGGATCAGAGACTCCTCGTTCCTGCTCTGGGGCCTGTTTACGCTCGGCTTCGAGTGGGAGGCGTTCGAGTACTTCTCGTTCCTGGCCGAGACCGTCGCGGGCGGCGATGTCCAGATCATGTACGGCATCGACGGGGAGAAAGACCTCACAGAGCACACGCTCGACCACCTCTCCGGCTACGGCGGCGCGCGGCCGGTTCGGATCGGCAACGGCGCCTACGACCAGAAACAGCACGACGTCTGGGGGATGCTGCTCGACAGCTTCGCGCTCCACGTGCGGCGTAACCGGCTGTCCCAGCAGCTCCCGCGAGCGGCGTGGGACCTCATTAGCCGATACGTCGAGGAGGCGATCGCGCACTGGCAGGACGCCGACCGCGGCATCTGGGAGGTGCGCGGCGACCCAAAGCACTTCACCGCCTCGAAGGTCCTGTGCTGGGTCGCGCTCGACCGCGGGGTGAAGCTCGCCGACGACCGCGGCGACGACGACCGCGCCGAGCGCTGGCGCGAGGTGGCCGATCAGATCAAGGCGGAGGTGTGCGAGCGCGGCGTCGACGACCGCGGCGTCTTCAAGCAGCACTACGACGCCGACGCCCTGGATGCGTCGCTGCTGCTGATCCCGCTGATGGGCTTTCTCCCGCCCGAAGACGAGCGGGTGCGGGCGACGGTGCTGGCGATCGCCGACGAGCTGACCGAGGACGGGCTGGTACTGCGCTACAGCGTCCACGAGACCGACGACGGTCTCTCCGGCGAGGAGGGCACCTTCACGATGTGCTCGTTCTGGCTGGTGTCGGCGCTGTCCCAGATCGGGCAAGTGGAGCGCGCCCGTGCGCTGTGCGAGCGGCTGCTCTCGTTCGCGAGCCCGCTCGAGCTGTATGCGGAGGAGATTGACGCCAAGACGGGGCGCCACCTCGGCAACTTCCCGCAGGCGTTTACCCACCTGTCGCTGATCAACGCGGTGATGCAGCTGATCGAGGCGGAGAAGCGGTAGCCGCCCGCGAGACTGGTCGGTCGCGAATGGCCGCCAATCGCAACGGGGACAGCGACCCGTCGATCCTCGACCCCAAGGGCTGCTGCTGATGGCGGCCTGCTCGTGTCAGATGCTGTGCTTGGTGGCCAACGGCTCAACCCCGACATGGCCCTTCAGCCGACCGTCGCGGACGTACTCACGAGCTGCTGCACCGCCTGCTGACCGCCCCCGAAGCCCCCCGGCCACGAGGCGGTGCCCGCCGCCGTCTGACGAGGCGGCCGAGGGCTTCGCGGACGAGGTCAGCGTCGAGCGGATGGGCAGCTCCATCGCGCCAGCCGTCGAGCTCATGACCAGGTAGGGCCCGATCCCGGGTGTGGCCGCCGCCAAGGCGCTCGCCAGCATCGATTGGTCGCCGCGGCGGTGGCCTCGACGAGGTTTGTACGCCGGCTCAGTATCGGCGAGCGAGATCGAGCGGCCGGACGCGGTGGTCACGGATGGAGATCGTTGCGCCGTGGCGGCCGCGGTGGCCGACTAATGCGCTTACCGGACTTGGACCTCGGCGATTCGGATCGCCTCACTGCGGTCGGCGACGTAGCGGGGCACTAGGGCCAGCGCCTCCTTCTCGCTCGGGGCCTCGAGATCCCACCAGATTTCGTGGCCGCCGACGAGGCAGGAGCCGATCGTCGTGCGGTGACGAAGCGGGCTGGCAAAGCCCTTCCAGGCGGCGAAGGCGGCGTGGCACTCGTGTGCCTCGTGCCTGTGGTGGAGTAGGAAGCGCGGCATGACCGTGATGTTCGGCGAGAACACGACCCGTGACATAGGGGTAGCACCCTTAGATCGCCCTGAAGCTGCTGGCGCGCGGACGTATGCTCCATTCTGGGGACTCCGTGACCCAGCTCGCCGAGCCACTCGTCGGTCGCGACGCCGAACTGGCCGTCTTGGAGGGTCTGCTCGATGAGGCGCGCGAGGGGACTCACAAGTTCGCGGTTGTAAGCGGCGAGCCGGGGATCGGGAAGACCTCTGTCCTCGGCGAGCTCGCGCGGCGCGCGGAGGACCGCGGCTGCCTGGTGCTGGAGGGACGTGCCACGGAGCTCGAGCGGGCGCTGCCGTTCGGGCTGTTGATCGACACGTTCGACGCGTACCTGGAGTCGCTCGACCCCCGCACTTACGACCGCCTCGTGGCGGACGGGCTGGAGGAACTCGCTGCCGTCTTCCCGTGGCTCCGGTCGCTCGGCGCCGGCTCGGCGGAGCCGCGCACGGCGGCGGAGCGCTTCCGCGCGCACTACGCCGTCCGCGAGCTGATCGAGCGGCTGGCGGCGCGGCAGCCGCTCGTCCTTCTCTTCGACGACATTCATTGGAGCGACGGGGCCTCGCTGGAGCTGCTCGGCTAGCTGCTGCGGCGGCCTGCCCAGGCTGCCGTGCTGGGCGTCAGCGCGCTCCGCGCCGGACAGGCGACGGCGACGCTCGCCGCCACGATCGCGGAGGGCCTGGAGACTGGGCAGATCAAGCAGATCACGCTCGGCCCCCTCGGGAAGGGCGCCGCGCAGCAGCTCGTGGACGCGGACTCAGTGGAGGCCGACCGGCTCTATCGGGAGAGCGGCGGCAATCCGTTCTATCTGCTGCAGCTGGCAAGGGATGGAGTGAGCACGGGCGCCGGTAGTGACGTGCCGGCGGTCGTGGGCGCGACGATCGCGCGGGAGGTCGACGCCCTAGAGCCGGCGGTGCGGCGGTTCGTCGAGGCCGCGGCCGTGGCCGGCGACCCGTTCGAGCTCGACCTCGCGGTCGCGGTGGCGGAGCTGCCGGAAGCCGAGGCGCTCACCGCACTCGACGAGCTGACTGCGCGCGACCTGCTGCGTCTTGGCGATGTCCCACGGAGGTTCCAGTTCCGGCACCCGCTCGTCCGCAACGCGGTCTACGCGGGCTCCTCGCCCGGCGCCCGCTTGGTCGCGCACGAACGCGCGGCCGTCGCGCTCGCGGAGCGCGGAGCGTCTCCGTCCCGGCGCGCACACCACGTAGAGCAGTCCGCCCGCAGCGGCGATGCGGACGCGGTCGTGGTGCTGCGCGACGCGGGCAAGGAGGCCGCCGAGCGGGCACCGTCGAGCGCGGCCCGCTGGTTCGAGGCGGCGCTGCGGATCGCGCCCGCGGACCTCGCGGCCGAGATGCGAGCCGAGCTCGTGCTCGGGTTGGCGGGAGCCCTGGCCGCGACCGGGAAGCTCGAAGGCAGCTGCTCGGCATTGCTCGCGGCGCTCGAGTTGCCCGAGGACGCCGTCCCGCTACCGCGGGTGAAGTCGATCTCCGCGGTCGCCGGTGTGGAGCAGCTCGTCGGCCGCCACGAGCAGGCTCATGCGCGGCTGGAGCGGGCGCTGGAGGATCTGCCCGACCGCAGCTCGGCGGACGCGGCAGCGCTGATGCTGGAGCTCGCCGTCGACGCCTTCTACGAACAGGACTTCGACGCGATGCGCTCCTGGGGTCTCGAGGGCCGCGCGGCCGCTCGGGCGGCGGAGGACCGGCTCGCGCGCCCGCGCGTACTTCATTTCACCGGTCGCTGGGCTGAAGCGCAGCCCCCCGCTTGGAGATCGCGCCCTCTTGTTCGAGCTTGCGCACGGGCCGGTAGAGGCCGGTCGGGTCCAGCCCGAGCTCGTTGGCGATCTGCCTGACGGTGATGCCCGGGCGCTGGTTGACCAGCCGCAGGCCGTCCTGCTCTCGGCGCGAGCTGCGGTTCGAGCCGGGCCCGCCGCCGTCGTCCGAGCGCCGCGACGCGCGCGCGTCACCCCGGCGTGGGGGCGGCGGACCTCTTCGCCGCCGCGGTGTC
>JACVRW010000120.1 GCA_014534235.1 Thermoleophilaceae bacterium
GGCCTCCGAGCGCTCGAGCAGGTCTACAACGAGCGTCTCGATCCGCTCGGATCCAGTGGTCCCGAGCAGCTCGATCTCGGCCGGCGGCAGGTCCTCCAGGCGCAGGACGCCGGCGCGGACGGCGTCGTCGATGTCGTGGTTGATGTACGCGATCCGGTCGACCACGCGCACCACCCGCCCCTCGAGCGTTGAGGGCGGCTCCGGCCCGGTGTGGCGCAGGATTCCGTCACGCACCTGCTCGGTCAGGTTCAGCCGCTCTATTCGCTCCACCACCCGTAGTGAATGCTCGTTGTGCCGGAAGGCCGTCCCCCAATGCCGCCGCGAGCACTCGTCGAGGACCTGTTCGCCGACGTGGCCGAACGGCGGGTGGCCGAGGTCATGGCCGAGGCCGATCGCCTCGGTGAGATCCTCGTTGAGGCCCAGCGCTCGGGCGACGTTGCGGGCTATGCCGCACGCCTCGAGCGTGTGGGTCAGGCGTGTGCGGTAGTGATCGCCCTCAGGCGCGATGAAGACCTGCGTCTTGTGCTTGAGGCGGCGGAACGCCTTGGAGTGCACGATCCGGTCGCGGTCCCGCTGGAACGGGGTGCGGTGATCCGAGTCGAGCTCGGGAACCTCGCGCCGTGCCGGGTACGAGCGCGCCGCGAGCGGCGAGAGCCAAGCCTCCTCGAGGCGCTCGATCCGCTCGCGGAAGGACGTGCGGGCGAGCTGCGCCATGGCGGCTCGATTCTCTCACCAGGTGAGGCGTCAGGGCGGGGAACCGGGGAGCCAGGCCCGAACCGGGCGTCAGCGCCGCGGGATCGGGAGCCAGCCCGACCCATAGTCGATCCGCACCGGCGGTTTGCCGCCGGGTGAGACCCGCCAGGCGACGCTCAGCGGCGCGGTCTTGCCCGGGTCGAGCCGCACCTGCCGGCCGGTGCGCTCGAGCTCGGACTCCGGGATCCCGCCCTCCGGCGGCCGGGTGGGCGGGTACAGCGGGTGGATGTATCCGCGCACGAACGTCGCGTTGCCGCGCAGCCCGTTGCCGTCCCGGTCCACCGCGCGCACGTCCTCCGCGACCAGCCTCACCCTCCGCAGCGAGTCGTTGCGGACCGTGCCGACGAGCACGCGGTCGCGCGGGAGGGCCGGCTGGCGGTAGACCTGCGGGCGCTTGTCCCACACGAGGTCGCCGGCGCCGGCGTCATCGCCGCCTCCGCATCCGAGCGGCAGGGCCGCGACGAGCGCCGCGCCGAGTACCACCGCCGCGCGGCCCACTAGCGCGGCTCGGGCGGCCGCGTGAACCAGTCGCAGCCGACCGGGTCCGGATTCGTCATCGGGTCCCACGTCGCGCAGGCGAACAGGGCCGCGTGCTTCTCGGCGTTGCCCTGGCTCGACCGGCTGCCGTCGGGGCAGGGGAACAGGGTCATCGGGTCGCTCGTGAACGCGCCACCCCGCGGACCCCTGTTGCTCGACCAGCAGTTGCCGCGGCCCTCCTCGTCCCACCAGAAGTCGACGCCGTTTGGGTCGCGGCGGCCGTCGGGACGCACGCCCATGCGGTTGCCGACGTACCGGTTGCGGTGCGAGGTGTCGTAGGTGCTCGGGGGAGCCGATTGGCCCGTCGGATCGGTGCCGCGGAGCTCGCCGGGGACCCAGAACTGCATCGTGCCGCGCCGCCAGTTGTCGTAGATCCAGTTGTGGCGGAAGATGTTCCCGTTGCCGCCGCCCACCACGATGCCCGTGCCGACCGGCACCTGGAAGGTTGGGCACACCCGGCGCGGGTCGCGGCGCTCGATCGGGGTCTCGCGGCAGTAGGCGTCGCGCCGGTCGTTGAACAGGTCGGCGTTGTTTGAGTAGATCCGGTTCCGCTCCCACTTCGAGCAGTCCTGCGGCATGCCCGGATGGCCGCCGGTGAAGGAGTCCACCGTGATCCCGGCGGAGTTGTGGTGGAACCTCGAGTCGTGCGTGTAGACGCCGTTGCCTGCGCTCCCCGACCAGCCGATCGTGTTGCCGTACGACTCCGAGTTCTTGATCTCGATTCCGTAGCGCTCGCAGTGGCCCTCCGGCCCGGAGCCGGGGTAGATCCCGGAGTCACCCGAGCCATAGGCCTTGACGCGGTTGTAGAGGCCGTTGTCGGAGGTGAAGCTGAGGAAGCCGTACTCGCGGCTCCAGCGGGAGACGATCCGCTCGAGCCTGAAGCCGTTCGTCTCGGTGACGTAGACGTTGTTGAAGTCGGAGTACTGGACGAGGAAGTTGCGCAGGTAGATCCCGTCGGCGCGATCGGCCCGGAAGACGTTCAGCTTGGCGCCGGGCCTATCGCCGAATCCGGCGCTCATGACCTTGACGTCGCTCGGCCTCCGCCCGGTCCCCTCGATCTGGAGGTTGCACTTGTCGTCGCAGCGGCGGTCCGGATCCTCGTCGTCGCCGGTGATCGAGATCAGGTTGTGCGCGTTCGGGCAGTCGCGCTGGAAGGCGTAGCTCTTCGTGCCCGGCTCCTCGCCCTCGTAGCGGTCGCCCTGGCAGCGCGGATCGTCGCTCGGCGCCCGGCGGCTCGGCTCCTCCCTGTAGACGCCGGGGAGCACCAGGATGCGGTAGCCCGACCGAGCTCGATTCACGGCGGCCTGGATGTGCCGGAAGCGGCAACGCCGCAGGAGCCGCAGGTTCTTGCGCCTGACTGCGCCGCGGAGCCGGCGCCCGATGCGCCGCCTCGAGCCGGGCTTGCAGACCACGAGGGACGGACCCGAGGTACGGTACTTCGGGACCTCTCCCAGCCTGTGGTCCGGGAAGTATGAGTAGCGCTCGGCGTGGCCATAGGCCGAGCCGGCGGCGAACGCCAGGCCGGCGAGGGAAAGCAGTGCGGCGACTGGCAGGCGATTCATGGGCGCGGCACCGTACTACTCGGCGCCGCCGGGCGAGCCGATTGGCTGAACCAATCCGTGCCGCTAGCCCGACGTGGCCGCCTGCGCCGCCGCCACGCGCGCGATCGGCACGCGGTAGGGCGAGCAGCTGACGTAGTCGAGCCCCGCGAGGTGGAAGAACGCGATCGAATCGGGGTCGCCGCCGTGCTCGCCGCAGACCCCGAGCTCGAGGTGCGGCTTCTCTTCGCGTCCGGTCCACGCGGCCAGGCGCACGAGCCAGCCGACGCCCGGCTTGTCGATCGTCTCGAACGGGCTGCGGTCGACCACCTTGGTCTCCAGGTAGCGGTTCAGGAAGCGGCCCTCCACGTCGTCGCGCGAGAAGCCGAGCGCGGTCTGGGTCAGGTCGTTCGTGCCGAACGAGAAGAAGTCCGCCTGCCGGGCGATCCGGTTCGCCACGAAGCAGGCGCGCGGCAGCTCGATCATCGTGCCGACCTGCACCTCGAGCTCGCCGGTGATCTCCTCGCCCGCCACGCGCTCCACGAGCTCGCGCATCAGCTCGAGCTCGCGCTCGTACGCGACCAGGGGGATCATGATCTCGAGCTCCGGCGCCTCGCCCTGGCGGTCTCGCACCGCGAGCGCCGCCCGGAGGATCGCCCTTACCTGCATCTCGTAGATCTCCGGATGCAGGATGCCTAGCCGCACGCCCCGCGTGCCCAGCATCGGGTTGGCCTCGGCGAGGGCGTGGATCCGCTCGAGGGTGTGCTCGAGCTTCTTCTCCTCGCCGGTCTGCTCGATCCGGGCCCGCTCGAGCTCCCCGGCGACCTCTTCGGCGTGGGGCATGAACTCGTGGAGCGGCGGGTCGAGCAGCCGGATCGTCACCGGAAGCCCCTTCATCTCCTCGAAGAGCCCCTCGAAGTCCTGCTGCTGGAGCGGCAGGAGCTCTGCGAGCGCGGCGCGGCGCGCGTCCTCCGTCTCCGCCATGATCATCGCCCGCATCTTGGGCTGGCGGTCGGCGGCCATGAACATGTGCTCGGTCCGGCAGAGTCCGATGCCCTCCGCTCCAAACTCGCGCGCCTTGGCCGCGTCCTCGGGCGTGTCGGCGTTCGTGCGGACCCCGAGCGTGCGGAGCTCGTCGGCCCAGCGAAGCACGGTGTCGAACTCCTCGCTGACGGTCGGCTCCTTGAGCGGCACGTCGTCGGTCGTGACCACTCCGGCGCTGCCGTCGACCGCGATCACGTCGCCCTCCTCGAGGGTCCCGCCGTCCGCCCGGACGGTCTTGGCGTGGAGGTCGATCTCGAGCGCCCCGGCGCCGGACACGCACGGCTTTCCCATCCCCCTGGCCACGAGGGCCGCGTGGCTAGCCTTGCCCCCCTCGCTTGTGAGGATGCCCCGCGCCGCGTGGAACCCGGCTACGTCGTCGGCCTCGGTGAAGGGCCGCACGAGGATCACGTCGCGACCCTCCTCCGCCGCCGCCACCGCATCCTGAGCGGTGAAGACGATCGCGCCCTTGGCCGCGCCGGGCGAGGCGGCCACGCCCTCCGCCAGCACGTCGAAGTCGGCGTCGCGGGCGAAGGAGGGGTGGAGCAGGGCGTCGAGGCGCCCGGCGTCGATCGTCGCGATCGCCGCCCGCTTGTCGAGCAGGCCCTCGTTCACCGCGTCGACCGCGAACCGGACCGCAGCCTGCGCGGGCCGCTTCGCGGTGCGCGTCTGCAGCATGTAGAGGCGCCCCTCCTCCACGGTGAACTCGGTGTCCTGCATGTCGCCGTAGTGACGCTCGAGCTCGCGCAGGATCTCCATCAGCTCCCGGTAGGCGTCCGGCATGAGCTGCTCCAGCTCGTGCAGGTCGCGGGGGGTCCGCACGCCGGAGACGACGTCCTCGCCCTGAGCGTTCGGCAGGAAGTCCCCGGACGGGCGCGGTTCCCCGGTGATCTCGTCGCGCGAGAACGCGACCCCGCTGCACGAGGTGTCGCCCTTGTTTCCGAAGACCATCTGCTGGACGGTGACCGCCGTGCCCCACTCGTCGGGGATGCGGTTGATGCGCCGGTACTCGACCGCCCGCGCGCCGAGCCACGAGTCGAACACCGCGCGGATCCCCTGGCGGAGCTGCTCGCTCGGGTCCTGCGGGAAGTTCTCGCCGGTCTCTTCGCAGAAGAGATCCTTGAACCGCTGGGTGAGCGCCTTCAGGTCGTCGACGCTCAACTCGATGTCCTCGGTGACCCCGGCCTCCCTCTTGCGCTCCTTGATCAGGTCCTGGTAGCGCTCGCCCGCGATCCCCCGGCAGACGTTGCCGAACATCTGGCAGAAGCGCCGGTACGAGTCCCACGCGAAGCGCTCGTTCCCGGTCGCTCGGGCCAGCCCCTCCACGGACTCGTCGTTCAGGCCCAGGTTCAGGACCGTGTCGAGCATCCCCGGCATCGACTCGCGGGCCCCGCTTCGGACCGACACGAGCAGCGGGTCCTCCCGGTCTCCGAGCCGCTTCCCTGCGGTCTCCTCCAGGCGCGCCAGGGCCTCCCCGACCTGCTCCTCAAGCCCCTCGGGAAACTCCCTGCCCGCCTGCATGTACGCCACGCAGGCCTCGGTCGTGATCGTGAACCCGGCCGGCACTCGTCCGGCGCCGAGCACGCGCGTCATCTCCGCGACGCCGGCGCCCTTGCCGCCCAGCAGCTCGCGCATGTCCCGCGAGCCCTCGGCGAAGTCGTAGACGAGCTTCGTCCCCGCGGCTACGGCCATGGGGAGATCGTATTGCCCGCCGCCCCCGGGGCGCTACCCCGGCGGCAGCCGTATCGTCGTACACCGACGGCCCACAGACGGAGGCTATGACGACATCACGGTCGTGCACGACCCAGTACTCGGCGACGGCGGCGCGCGCAACCGAGGCGATTTGCTCCCCGCTCACCGCCTCGTGACCCGTCTAAGGCGTACGTGCCCGTGGTATTCGGCGGTCTCGGCGATCGCTCGATCCGCCTGCGAGAGCGCCCGGTCGGGGGCCACGGGCGCCTTCGAGAGCGGGCGCGCGAGCGCCTCCACCAGGAAGCGGTGGGCGTCCGCGCCGAGCGGAAACGATCCCGCCTCGCAGCCGGCGCAGACGACCCCGCCGGCGCTCGGCGAGAAGGCTCCGAGGTCGTCGGTCTCGCCACACTCGGCGCAGGAGGCCAGCTCCGGGGCGAACCCCGCCGCCAGCAGCAGCTTTAGGCGGAAGGCCAGCGCCTGCGCCCGGGTGGCCCGCTCCGGATGGGAGTCGAGGAAGGACAGCTCGTTGCAGAGCAGGTTGTAGGCCGGACGGTTCGGCTCGCTCGAGTCGAGCAGCCGCAGCACCGCCTCGCACGCCTGCGAAGCGCGCTCGAGCGGCGCGCGACGCTCGCGCAGCGCCGCGTGGGCGTGGACGGTGTCCGCCTGGCTCACCGTGCAGAGCTCGCCGCGACCCTGATGCAGCACGAGCCGCACCCGGCTGAGCGGCTCGAGCCGACCGCCGAGCCGTGACCTTACCCGCCGTACCCCCTTGGCCACGGCGCCGACCCGGCCGCGGTCCTCCGTGTAGAGGTGGAGGACGCGGTCGGCCTCGCCATAGCGGATCGAGCGCAGCACCACCGCCTCCGTCTTGAACGTGCCGGCCACTGCCTAGACTCTGACCGCGATGCCGGACGCGAACGGGGTGACCGTGTACACCACGCAGCCGTGCGGCTTCTGCCGGCAGGCGAAGGCGCTCCTGGAGGCCCGTGGCGTCGAGTATCGCGAGGTGAACCTGTCGAAGGATCCGGACGGGCGCGCCGACCTGGTCGCGCTGACCGGGCAGATGACGTTTCCCCAGATCGTCGTCGGGCGGCGGTCGATCGGCGGCTTCCGCGAGCTGATCGAGGCGGACCGCGCCGGGTCGCTCGAGGAGCTGCTGACGGCGTAAACGGCCCGCGCCTGAGGTCAAGCAGGAGCGGCGGTCCGCCGTAGCCGCGGCCGGGGCTGGCACCTCGGGCAGACGTAGGTGCCGCGGCCGGCCGCCCGCAGTTTGCGGATCGGGGTGCCGCATCGGGGGCACGGCTCACCCTCGCGCATGTGCACGAGGAAGCGCTCCTGGAACGAGCCGCGGGCGCCGTCGGTGTGCCGAAAGTCGTCGATCGACGCGCCCTTCGCGTCGATCCCGGCCGCGAGCGCCTCCACCACCGCGTCGCGCAGCGCCTCGATCTGGTTGCGCCGCAGGCTGCCGACCGGCCGCAGGGGATGGATGCGGGCCCGGAAGAGCGCCTCGTCGGCGTAGATGTTGCCCACCCCGGCGATCCGCTCCTGCGCGAGCAGGAACGCCTTGACCGGCGCCCGTCGACCCTTCGCCAGCGCCCGGAGCGCGTCGGCCGTGAAGTCGGGGCTGAGCGGCTCGACCCCGAGCCTCGAGGCGAAGAACTCAGCGAGCGCGTCGCTTCCGAGGAGCACATCGCCCGTGCCGAAGCGTCGCACGTCGGTGTAGCGAAGCTCCTTCGCGGCGTCCGGGCCGAGCACCATACGCACCCGGAGGTAGGGCGGGTCGGGGTCGGAGGGGTACGCCAGCAGCAGGTTCCCGGTCATGCGCAGGTGCATCACCACGTGCACGTCGCCCTCGAGCGACAGGATCAGGTACTTGCCGCGGCGCCCGAGGCGCTCGATCGTCCGTCCGCGAACGGCGTCCGCGACCGCGTTCGGCGGCGCCGGGTCGCACCAGCGCGCGTCGAGCACCTCGAGTCGCTCCAGCCGGCGACCCTCGATCGCGGGGGCCAGCTGGCGACGAACGGTCTCTATCTCGGGGAGCTCCGGTATGCACCCGGTTCTAGCAGGGTCGGCGGCCCGCGGCCGGCGCCCGGGACCGCCGCGCCGACGCGTCAGCCGACCGTCGCCCGGGGATGCGCCCTGAAGTACACGTCCTTCAGCCGCTGGCTCGACAGGTGTGTGTACACCTGCGTTGTCGAGACGTCGGCGTGGCCCAGCATCTCCTGCACCGAGCGCAGGTCGCAGCCTCCGGTCAGGAGGTGGGTCGCAAACGTGTGGCGCAGGGTGTGCGGGCTCATGCGGTCGGCCAGGCCGGCCTTGAGCGCGTGGCGCCTCACGATCTTGTAGAGGCCCTGGCGGGTCAGCGCGCCGCCCCGGAAGTTGACGAACAGCCGCGACTCGCCGGCTCCCCTGGCGAGCGCCGGGCGGCCACGATCGAGGTAGGCGCGGAGCGCGCGCACGGCTGCCCGGCCGATCGGCACGAGCCGCTCCTTCGACCCCTTCCCCCGGGCGCGCAGCAGCCCCTCATCCAGGTCGACGTCCGCCAGCTCGAGCCCGATCAGCTCGGAGGCCCGCAGCCCGGAGGCGTACATCACCTCGAGCAGGGCGCGATCCCGGAGCGCCGCCGGCTGCGTGCCGCGCGGGGTGGAGAGCAGCCGGTCGACCTCGCCGCGGGTCAGGACGTCCGGCAGCTTCCGCGACCTGCGCGGCGCGCTCAGCGTGGCGGTCGGGTCCGAGTCGAGCAGGCCCTCCCTGCGCAGGTGGCGGTAGAAGGAGCGGAGGCACGCGGCCTTGCGATGGATCGTGGCGGTGGAGGCGGGTGGACGGTCGGCGTCGCCTCCGGCGAGCTCCGCGAGGAAGTCCGCCACGTCCGCGGGGGCGGCGGCGAGCGCGGACAGCTCCCGTCGCCGAAGGAACCGGCCGAACTGGAGCAGGTCCGTCCTGTAGGCCTCGAGCGTGTTACGCGAGAGCCCCCGCTCGAACTCGAGGTAGGCCACGAACTCGAGGACGAGGTGCTCGAAGCGCTGCTCCGCGGGGGGCCGTTCGATCGTTGCCATCCACTCAGCGGGTTCGCCCGCCGGGTGGCCATCCCTTGGGCTGCAAAGGACTCGTCAGGCGCGCACGTACGCGCGAAACCACAGCAACCCGACGAGCGTCTTCGAGTCCCGGCACGAGGCGATCACGTCGTCGAGATCGGAGAGCGGGACCTCCACCCTCTCGATCCGCTCGCTGGCGACCGGGTCGGCATCCGCCTCGTAGAGGTCCGTGGCCAGGTAGACGTGGCACTCCTCGTCGGCGAAGCCGGGGGACGTGTAGAAGCTGGTCAGGTGCTCCCAGCTGCCGGCCTCCTTGCCGATCTCCTCCGCCAGCTCGCGCTTGGCCGTGTCGAGCGGCTCCTCTCCCTCCTCGTCGAGCTTGCCGGCGGGGAGCTCGAGGAGTGCCGGTTCGTCGACGGCCTCTCGCGGTTGCCTGACCAGATACAGACGATCGGCGTCGTGCGCCACGACCCCGACCGCGCCGGGATGGGCCACGATCTCCCGGTCCGCCTCCTCGCCGTCGTCGTAGCGGAAGCGGTCCACCCGGACGGTGGCGATCCTCCCCTCCCACGCGGTTTCTCTGCCGATGCGCTCGAAGCTCATGCGCTTGCGGCCACGATAGCCAGGGTCACACCGAGCATCGTCTCGAGCGCCTCGACGGTGACGGACTCGTCGGGCTGGTGGTTGCGCTCGGTGCCGTTGGCCACGTTGACCACGGGCAGCCCGGCGGCGACGAAGACATTCGCGTCGCTGCCACCGCCGGTCGGGATGTACACGGGCTCGATCCCGGTCGCCCGCAGACCCGCCGCCGCCACCTCCACCACTCGCGCCGTGCGCGGCAGCCGGTACCCGCGGAACATCCGCTCGACCGAGGTCTCGACGTCGCACTCCGCGTCGCTCGCGGCCTCGGCCGCCGCATCGACCATCTCGCTCACCACATCACCGGCCTTAGCCTCATCGAGGCTGCGCGCCTCGAGCTCGACCCAGCAGCGCTCCGCCACGACGTTGGCCGAGGTACCCCCCTCGATGCGCCCGACGTTCGCGGTCGTCTCCCCGTCAAGCCGGCCGATGCGCATCGCGGCGATCGCCCGGCTCGCCGCGGCGATCGCGTTGCGGCCGGCCTCGGGTCGGATCCCGGCGTGGGCCGCCTGCCCGCGGAAGCGAGCCTCGAGCCGGTAGTAGGTCGGTGAGGCCAGAATCAGCTCGCCGATCGGCGAC
>JACVRW010000172.1 GCA_014534235.1 Thermoleophilaceae bacterium
AGCAGATCATCGACGAGCAGACCGACCCCTGGGGGATAAAGGTCACGACCGTCGAGATCAAGGACGTCGAGATCCCCAGCGGCATGCAGCGGGCGATGGCCCGGCAGGCCGAGGCCGAGCGCGAGCGACGCGCCAAGATCATCAACGCCGAGGGCGAATACCAGGCCGCCGAGCGCCTGTTCGACGCCGCCGAGATCATCAGCGGTAACCCCGCCGCGCTCCAGCTGCGCTACCTCCAGACCCTGCTCGAGGTCTCCTCCAACCAGGCCTCGACGATCGTCCTCCCCGTACCCACCGACCTGCTGCGACCGTTGCTCGCCGCGGGCGACGGCCAGTCCGGCGGACGCCCGAAGCGTCCCAAGCGCGAGCGCGGCGACGAGCCGGAGCGGCTCGGCCCGGCCCCCGAGCCGGCACGCGAGCTGCCGGCGCCCGAAGAGGAGCCGGTCAGACGGCGAGAGTAGGGGCGCCCGCGTCAGCCCCGCCAGGTCTCGCCTCGACGCACACGCTCGAAGCCGGCCCAGAGCACATTGACGGCGGAGCGACGATTCGCTCGCGCGACACGTGGGGGTGTCCGCTCCAACTCCACATCCATCCCGCTATGGAGGAGCGCTTCGAGGTCCTCTCCGGCCATCCGAGCTTCCTGGCCGCGGGAAGTGGCAGACGGCCCGCCCGGGGCGATACCCGTGTTTCCCGCCGGCAGGCGGCACCCCTATCCCAACCGCGGCGACGAGGTGGCCATGTCGTCTGCAGATGCTCGCCCTCCGTCGTCGCTGCAGCAGTTCCTCAAGGATGGTTACGGCGCTCGCACCGCCGGCAAGCTCACGCGCCACGGACTCCCCAAGGCCCCAAGCGCGTTGCTCCAAGCCGCCGTCATGATTCAGCAACACAAGGAGACGCCGGCGCGAGCACCCACCAGGTAGACCCCCAGGCTCGGCCAGAGGACCGGCCCTCAAACGGCGCTCCACCCATCGGCCGCGTGCTTAGGAATGGGACCACTAGGCTATCCGTAGGGCGCGGTTCAGTATGACTCCTGACAAGCTGGCGAAGGCCATCACCCGAGAGGTGCCACTGCTCGAGACCGGCGACACAGTGGAGGAGGCCGTGGCCAAGATCATCGAGGCCGGCGTCTCGGCGCTTCCGATCGTGGATGCAAACGGCAGGCTCTACGGGGTCTTCGGTGAACGGGAGTTCATCGGCGCAATGTTCCCCGCCTATCTACGCGAGCTCAGCTCCGCGGCGTTCATATCCCGATTGCTCGACGAGGCGATCAAGATGCGTCTCAAATGCCGCGACGACCCGGTCTCCAAGTACGCGACCACGGAGAAGATCGCCGCTGGTCCCGAGCACTCGCACGCCCAACTGGCCGAGACCTTCCTCCATCACCGCGTCCGGATCATCCCAATCGTCGACGCGGACCAGCACGTCCTCGGGATCGTCACGCGCTTCGACTTCTTTCGAGTACTCGGCGAGCGCTTCTGGGAACCGGATGACTAGCGTCCGCATCGGAGGACGAGTATCTCCCAATCGGGCGCATCGTGACGTAGGACGACCCGGTTCAGGTTGCTTGCTGCCAGGCTGCTTGCTCGCCTCTCTCGTACAAGGGACCCCGAGCTAAGGAGGACGCCGGGCGGCACCTCGGTGTGCAGCCCTGCGGGTGGCCTCCAACACCGGCGCAAGGACCCCACGCCGGCGAGTGGGTCGACAAGCCCAACTACTTCGAGGTCACCGTCTGGGGTGCCCAGGCCCAGAACTGCGCCACCTACGTACAGAAGGGGCGTGACGTGGCGATCGACGACCGCCTCGAGTGACGCGAGTGGGAGGCGCAGGACGGCTCGGGCAAGCGCTAGGCGACCTCCATCGTCGCGGAGCGCGTGCAGTTTCTGAAACCAGGGACGCCGCGGACGCCGACGGGCGAGCCGTGCCGGAGAGCGACGTGTCGGCGACGCGGCGGACTTCGGGCACGCCGCGGCCGGGGCCGGCTTCGCGAACGACGACGACCCGCCGTTCTGACCCAGGCGAGCGCGTGTCAGGACCTAGGGGCGGTGCGACCCTTGCCGCGTGAGACGCTTCGCCGCGTACGCGGCTCTCCCAGTGGTCGCTGCTGGGGCAGCGGCGGCCGTGCTGCTAGCAGCGGACGACGGTGGCGAAGAGGGGTCCTCCCCCAGCAGAGCTGAACCAGGCACGTCCACTCGCTTCCGGCGGGCTGGGGTGCGCGACTGCCGGGAGCGCGTGGAGGGCGGAAGAATCGCTCCCGCTCCGGGACGCGACACGCTGATCGGCCGCCCGGTGGCCCTCTACAACCTGCCCTCCACCTATCGTTCCTCGGTGAGGGATCGCCACCGGGTCACGCCGGAGTACCTGCCGGGGCTGCATGCCCATCCCATGAAGGTCCTGGCCCTGGTACAGGCCGGCACCCAGGTGAGGCTGGTCGTGCCGGCAACACAGCGCCCGTGGATGCGTCTCTTCTACAGCCATCGGCGACTCGGTGCATGAGATCACCCTCCGCGCCTGCCGCCGAGTTCGATCGCGCGCGGCGCAGAGACGTGAGTGCGCCTGGCGGAAAGGTCCCCACACAGCATGTCGCTGGATCAACACCCAGTTCGCAGGCGGCATCTACGTCGACGTCGATCACGCGCCAGGTCTCGGCCGCTGCGCCGAGCTGATTGTGCACGTCAAGGGCGGGCGGTCACTACGGGAACGGATCTTCCGACCGGAGCGCGAGACGTGCGTCGATCGCAGCGCCCAGAGCGCGTACCTCCAATCGCTATCGACGGCCACCGCTAAGTGGGAGGCGCAGCACGGCTCGGGCAAGCGCCAAGCGACCTCGATTGTCGCCGAGCCCGTGCAGTTCTTGGGTACCAGGGACACCGCGAGAGTCATGGCCGCACCACGCCGGAGAGCGACGTCCCAGCCGACACCGCCGACTCCAGCAGGCGCGGCTGGCGGCGGCTTCGGCAACGACGACGACTGCCCTTCCGACCCACCGCGCTAAGGCGCCACCGAGCGCCCCTAGCGCTCCCCGCCGCTCGCGACGCGCGCTGGCAGTCGGCGGCGCCCCGAGCGGCGGGGCGCGCGCGGCCGCCCAGGCGCGGGCCGCGCCTGAGCTGACCAACCCGGGGAGGCCGGGCCCGCTGACAAGGGCGGGGTCCGGTCGCCCTGCCCGAAAGCCAGAGGAAGAGGCAATGCCCGCCTGGGCACACGACCGCTGCTTCGAGGAGCAGCCCGAGCGCGATCGGCGCTACGGGCTCGAGCACGATGAGTACGCGGAGTTTGTGCGCGAGCTGGAGCTGGCCGATCGCATCGCAGACCAGGCCTTGTTGCCCCCGGCCATCTGCTGGCCCGAGCGGCGGCACCGCGCCGGCTCGGCCGCGGTCCATCGCCATACGAGCGGCCGCCTCAGCCAGAGATCGAGCGCTTCGCCGCGGGCGAGCGCGTCCGCCATCCCGGCTGGGCGATGACCGGCCGCGCGTCCGCGCGGCTTTCGAGGCAACCATGGGTTTGGGCCTGCCCCGGTGCCCTGGGTGACGTGCGGTTCCTGCGGCGTGCGCCCGAGCCTCGCGGGTCGCTGCGGGGGCCTACTCGGCGGCGGTGGGAGCCGTTCGCCTCATGTGCGGTGCCGCGTGCGGTGTCAGCGATGGGATCGCGACGGTCGGGCGGTCGCTATCGCGCGGTGATGGCGACGGCCGGTCTCGAACGCGCCGGTATGGGTCGCGAGGAGTTGGCGACGCTCGAGGACAGCGTTCGTGTCACCTCAGCAGCGGCCCACCGGCGGGCTGTTCGCCGCCGAACGGCACCGGGCGCTGCTGGACCGGGCTCCTGCTTCCGTGTGTGAGGACGCGTTTACGGCGAAGGCTGGCGCGCTCTCGCTCGGGACGAGATCCGGGCGTCTGTCAGCGCGCGCCTCTCTTCGGCGCCGCACTCGCATGCGTCGACAAGCAGAACTCTGAGCCTGAGCTTCTGTGATTCGTCCATGGCGATAGCCACGGGCGCGCGCCTGCGACAGCTCCATTCGCCTGGAATGAGAAGACGGGGGAACGCTGCGCTCAGGGCCGGACCCCGTAGTGCCTGGCCATGCCGAGCTATTTGACGACGCGGAACTTCAGGTGCGCGACGCCGGGCGCTTCGACCACCCGGATCTGCTGCAGCTCGAGGTCGGGGCCGATGCCCTCGAACAGGCGCGCGCCCCCACCGAGCAGGAGCGGCACGACGTGCAGCTCCAGCTCGTCGACGTGCCCCGCCGCCAGGTACTGATTGATGACGTCGGCGCCGCCCCCGATCAGGACGTCCTTCTCGCCGGCGGCGGCGCGGGCCTGCTCGAGCGCCGCCTCGATCCCGTCGGTGACGAAGGTGAACGTCGTGTCCGAGAGCGTCAGGGGCTCGCGCTGGTGGTGGGTCAGGACGAACACGGGCATATGGAACGGCGGGTCCTCTCCCCACCATCCCGGCCACGGGTCCTCGCCCCACGGGCCCGGCCCGCCGCCGAACTTCCCACGGCCCATGATCTCGGCGCCGATGTTCGCCTGGGCCTCCTCGACCACCG
>JACVRW010000012.1 GCA_014534235.1 Thermoleophilaceae bacterium
CATGTTCTCCACGCCGTGCTTCGCGAGGAAGCGCAGGTGCTCCTCCGGGTCGTAGCCGCCCTTGCGGGCCTGGACCAGCGCCACCGCGCCGTAGCGCCACGGACCGAGCAGCGGGCAGATCCCCGCCGCCCACGCCCACTCGCCGGAGCCGTGGAAGAGCTCGCCGTCGCGCACGTCGTGGCAGAACTCGAACTCCTCGTGCGCGAGCAGGTAGCGATGGGCGTGGAGGATGCCCTTGGCGCGGCCGGTGGTGCCCGACGAGTAGTAGAGCTGGGCGGGGTCGTCGGCCGCAGTGTCGGCGACCTCGTATTTGGCGTCCGCGCGCTCCATCGCCTCGCCGAAGTCGATGTCGTCGGCGACTTGGCGCTCCCCGAGCACGAAGACCCTCTCCACCAGGCCGTCCGGAATGCGGTGGCGGTTCGCCGCGTCGGTCACGATGGCCTTGACGCCGGCGTCGCTCAGGCGGTGCTCGATCCCCTCGTCCCCGTAGAGCACCGACAGCGACAGCAGGATGGCGCCGCGCTTGTAGATCCCGAGGAACACGGCCGCGGTCTCCGGGAGGGAGGGGAGCAACGTGGCGCAGCGATCGCCCCGTTCGACGCCCGCCGCCGCGAGCGCGCTCGCGAACCGATTCGACAGGTCCTGAAGCTCGCCGAAGGTCACGCGCCGCTCGTTCCCGCGCCAGTCCTCCCAGACCATCGCGAGCCGATCGTGCTCGTGCTTGTCGCAGACGTCGCGGGCGATGTTGTAGCGCTCGGGCACCTCCCACCGGTGCGCCGCACACATCTCCGCATAGGAACCGAGGCGGTACTTCCTGAAGCTCATTGCCTTCCCTCCTTCGCCGAGGAGCTCCCAACCGGGACCGCTCTCTCAGGGTGGAGCGTCGCAGAACTCGGTCGCAAGCGCCAGCAGCACCTGCGCGCAGGCCCGGACGCTCGCCAGATCGACCCACTCCTCGGCGGCGTGCGCCCCCGCGCCGTGCGGCCCGAAGACGACGGTTGGGACGCCCGCCGCGCTCGTGAACGCGGCGTCCATCCAGGGCGTTTCACCGACCACCTCGGGCTCGCGGCCGAGGACGGTCGAGGCCTGCCGGCGGAGGACCGCGACGATCGCCTCGTCGGGGTCCACCTCGAACGGCTCGCGCACCAGGCTGACCTCGCCCTCGAGCGTGCCGGGCTCACCTCGGGCTACGAGGCCGCGCAGCTCGGCCTCGACCGCCTCCCGCGTCTCGCCCGGCAGCGTGCGGCGCTCGACCTCGAGCACGCAGCGCTCCGGGTAGCTCGAGAGCTCCTGGCCCCCTTCGATCAGCGAGGCGTGCACCGACGCTCGCCCGACGAGCGGGTGGACCCGCTCCTCGAGCGCGCGGTCGAGCTCTGTGAGCCCCGTCAGGACGGGCCCCATGCCCGCGATCGCGTCCCGGCCGAGATCCGGCCGGGATCCGTGCGCCGCGCGCCCCCGCGCGGTTATCCGCCACCACGCGAAGCCCTTGTGGGCCACGCAGACGCGCAGGCTCGTGGGCTCTGTCACCACGCAGGCATCGGCCCGGAAGCGCTCCAGCACGGTTTGCACCCCGATGCTCGCGTGCTCCTCGTCGCAGACGGCCGTGAGCAGGACGTCGCCGCCGAGCCCGCCGCGAGCGGCCGCGGCGGCGGCCAGCATGCACGCGGCGAGCCCACCCTTCATGTCGTAGGAGCCCCGGCCGCGGAGCCGGCCGTCGTGCACGCGCGGCTCGTATGGACCGGCCATGCCGGCCACGCCCACCGTGTCGAGGTGGGCGTTCAGCATCAGCGACCGCCCACCGCCCTCGCCGCGGGCGGTTGCGACCACGCTCGGTCGCCCGGGGACGGGCTCGACGATCTCCACGGCAAGGCCGGCGTCCTCGGCCCAGCCGGCCACGAAGCGAGCGATCTCCGCCTCACCGGCGGCGCCCGGCACGAGAGCTGGGTTCACCGAGTCGATCGCCACCAGCTCGGCCACCAACTCTTCGACGTCCCCGGCGCTGTAGGGGAAGGCCGCCCGACCCATCAGCGGGCGTACGTCGTGGTGGCCCGCGAGGCGGCGAGGGATGCCGGTATCCGCCGTCTCCCGAGGATGGCGTCCGCCGCGAGGCGGCTGGTGGCCGGTCCGGCCGAGATCCCCCACGGACCGTGACCGGCGGCCACCCACAGTCCCTCGACCTCGCCCACGGGCCCCACCAGCGGGCGACCGTCGAGCGACTGCGGACGCGCGCAGGCGCGCGCTCGAACGACCTCCGCATCGCGCAGGGCCGGCACGAACGCCGCGCCGGCCTCGCGCAGCGCGGCGGCCCAAGCGCGGGGATCTGGCTCCTCCGCGAGGAAGGTCGAACCGAGCGAGACGGCGCCGGCGGTCGACACGAGGCTGAACAGCGAACCGGCCGCACCGGCCGCGACGTCCTCGACGCCGGCCTCCTCGAGCACGTGGCGCGGGGGGTTCGCAAGCCGCACCTCCACGACCACGCCCCACACGGGCTCGATCGGGCTCCACGTACGCGTGGGGTCGATCACCTCGGGGGTCCACGGCCCGGCGGCGACCAGCACGGAACCGGAAGCGCAGCGCTCGTGCCCGGCGAACACTCCACGGATCTGTCCGCTCCTCACCCACGGCCAGGCCGCCCTCCCCTCGTGGAGCAGCGCCCCCGCGCGTCGGGCGCGGCCCGCGAACGCGAGCGTCGCGGCGGCCGGGCGCACCGGGTAACCCGTCTCGAGCCGGCAGGCCCACAGCCCGCGGGCTAGGTTCGGCTCGAGCCGTCGCAGGTCGCGCCCGCCGACGAGCGCGGGCCGGAGCTCCGGCCATAGCCGTGCGATCTCCGCTCGCGCCGACTCGAGCGGGCGGAGGTCGCCGGCGAGCATCAGCACGCCGGCCGGTCGGTCCGGCAGCTCGAAGCCCTCGAGCTCCCGGTAGTGGCGGAGCGTCTCGGCGTGCAGCTCGCTGAGCACCCGATCGAACGGGTGCTGGACCGAGCCGGAGTTGCGGCCGGACGCTGCAGCCGCGACGTCGTCGCGCTCGAACAGCTCCACCCGTGCGCCGGCCTCGGCGAGGAAGGCCGCGGCGGCGCAGCCGACGATTCCGCCACCTACTACCGCGATGTCGGGAAACCCGGTCAGTCCTCGGCCCCCGCGGCGTAGTCGACGATCGACTTGTCGATGAGCCACTCGACCGGCGCCTTGTCGTCCGTGTAGACGTCGCCTCCCTCGAGCGGCGGCCCGAGCCGAGCGGCCGCCGCCAGCGCCGTCGGCCGCAACCCCGGGGGCAGCGTCCGGGCGGCGACGCGCACGTGCCGCGCCGACAAGGGCGCGTCGCTCGCCACGATCAGCGTATTGGTCGGCTCGATCGGATCGCGGAGCACGTGCGGGAACACCTCCCCGATCGTCGCCGTCAGCACCTTCTCGAGGTCGTCCTGGCCTTTCGGATGGCCGGCGTTCACGATCAGGACCCCGCCCGGGCGCAGACGGTCGCGCGCCAGCTCGAAGAACTCGACGGTGGTCAGGTAGAAGGGGATGTACGGCTGCCGGTAGGCGTCGACCGAGATCACGTCGTAGCGGGCGTCGATGCGGCGCAGGAACGGGCGGGCGTCCTCGTGGTAGAGGCGCAGGCGGGGGTTGTTCATGTCGAAGAAGCGGCGGCCGATCGCAGACAGCTCGCCGTCGATCTCCACGCCGTCCACCTGCGTGAGGGGGAAAAACTCCTCGTAGGCGCGGGCGGTCGTGCCGGCGGCGTTGCCGAGGATCGCCACGCGCCGTGGCGGGTCGGACAAGCCGGCGAACGGCAGCACCAGGTGGCCGTCCCAGACGTCGCCCGTGAGAACCGACGCCGGATCGGAGACCCCGGGCCGGGGGTTGTCGCATTCCGCCTCGCACACCGAGTGCTGCGCCTGGCCCTCGTTCAGCTCGAGGCTGCGGCTGCCGTCCTCGCGCTCCACCACGCGCGCGTACTGATACTCGGTCTCCGTCTCGTGGATCACGCGCCCGTCGCCGTCTGTGTCGGCCTTGAGCGTTCCCACGGGCAGCGCGATCAGGGCCGCGATGGCGGCGGGCGCCAGCGCGTAGCGGCGCACCGGCCGGAGGCCCCACACCGCCATCAGCGAGATCGCGAGCGCGAAGATGAGGAACGTCCGGCGGGTCCCCACGAGCGGGATGAAGAGCAGCGCGGAGACGAGCGTGCCGAGCAGCGAGCCCGCGGTCGACAGCGCGTAGAGGCGGCCGGCAACGGTTCCCGCCTCCTCCACCTTCGACACCGCCAGTCGGATCGCGTACGGCGACACGGCCCCGAGGAGGAGCACCGGCACGGCGACGAGCACGAGGACCGCCACGAGGGAGCCGAGGAAGGCCCCCGCCGAGATCTCGTCGAGCGCCTGGACCGCCACGTCGAGCAGCGGATCGGCGGCGAACGGGACGAGCGCCAAGAGGCCGGCGGCCGCGAGCGCCAGCAGGCAGAGACCGCGCATGTGCGGATGGCGGTCCGCCAGCCGGCCGCCCAGCCAGTAGCCGACGGACAGCGCCACGAGCACGATCCCGATCGTGTTCGCCCAGACGATCGTCGAGGCGCCGAAGTACGGGGCAAGCAGGCGGACGGCGGCGATCTCCGCGCCGAGCGAGCCCGTCCCAACTACGAAGACGAGCAAGGGCAGGGGCGGCATTGCGCTGCGGACCTTAGCTCCCGGGGCTTTCGATATTCCGACCTCCGGCGGCGGTACGGTCGCCGGCATGGACCTCGTCGCCGCCGACCGCGCCCACCTTTGGCACCCGTTCACGCAGCAGCGAGGCTGGACGGGGGAGCCCCCGCTGATCGTCGAGCGCGCGGAGGGCACGGATCTCGTCGACCAGGACGGGCGCCGCTACATCGACGGGGTCTCGTCGCTGTGGTGCAACGTGCACGGCCACCGCCACCCGCGCATCGACGCCGCCGTGCGCGCCCAGCTCGACCGCGTGGCCCACTCCACGCTGCTCGGCCTCACCCACCGGCCGGCGATCGGGCTGGCGCAGCGTCTCGTTGAGATCGCCCCGCCGGGGCTCACCCGGGTCTTCTACTCGGACTCCGGCTCCACGGCGACGGAGATCGCGCTCAAGATGGCGTTCCAGTTCTGGAAGCAGCGGGGGGAGGAGCGTGCCCGCTTTGTGGCGCTGCGGTCGGCGTATCACGGTGACACGCTCGGCGCAGTGTCAGTCGGCGGGATCGGCCTGTTCCACTCGCTGTACCGCCCTCTGCTCTTCGATGCGCTCATGGCGGAGCCGGGAGATGTCCGGCATATGGAGGAGCTGCTGGCGGCGCACCGCGGCGAGGTCGCGGCGGTCATCATGGAGCCGCTCGTGCAGGGCGCCGCCGGGATGCTCGTCAACCCGGACGGCTACCTGCGGGCGGTCCGGGAGCTCTGCGACCGCCACGACGTGCTGCTGATCCTCGACGAGGTGGCCACCGGCTTCGGCCGGACCGGACGCATGTTCGCGTGCGAGCATGAACGGGTCTCGCCGGACCTGCTCTGCCTGGCGAAGGGCATGACGGGCGGGTACCTGCCGCTCGCCGCCACGCTCACGACCGAACTGATCTACGAGGGGTTCCTCGGCGAGTTCGAGGAGTTCCGCACCTTCTTCCACGGCCACACCTACACGGGCAACCCTCTAGCCTGCGCCGCGGCGCTCGCCTGCCTCGACGTCTTCGGCGAGGAGCGGACCCTGGAGCGCCTGCAGCCGAAGATCGAGGTGCTCGGCGGCCTGCTCGAGCCGGTGGCCTCGCTACCGGTGGTGCGCGAGGTCCGCCGGCGCGGCTTCATGGTTGGGATCGAGCTCGAGGAGCACCCGACCGAGCTGCGGATCGGCCACCGCATCACGCTCGAGGCCCGCCGCCGCGGCGCCGTCATCCGGCCGCTCGGCGACGTCGTTGTGCTGATGCCCCCGCTCGCGATCTCCGAGCAGGACCTCCGGCGGCTCGTCGAGATCACCGCAGAGTCGATCGTCGCGGCGACCTCCTCCCCGGCGCTGCGGCCCGCGGCCTGACCGGCCCGCGGACGACGGACCGGATCGCGGCGGGCGGGGCGCCGGATCGCGCTATCCGTCGTACGGCTCGAAGTCCTTCTTGCGCGCGCCGCAAACGGGGCAGAACCAGTCGTCCGGGATGTCCTCGAACGGCGTGCCGGGCGGGATGCCGCCGTCGAGGTCGCCCTCGTCGGGATCGTAGATGAAGCCGCACGAGGTGCACATGTACAGCTGCTTGGCCGCGACCTCGCTCATGAGACGCGGAGGGTAGCGTCGCCGCGGATACGCTGGCGCGCATGCGCTTCGATGCACCGCCGCCCGGCGAAGAGCTCAACCTCGGTGAGGTCACCGAGCCGCGCGCAGCCGCCTCGCTGATCCTCCTGAGGGACTCGGACGGTGGCCCGGAGGTGCTGCTCGTCGAGCGCAACCCCGAGCAGCGCTTCATGGGCGGCGCCTGGGTGTTTCCCGGCGGGGCCCTCCATGCGGAGGATGCGAGCCACGCCGGCGCCGCGGTCCGCGAGCTCGCCGAGGAGGCCGGCATCGCCCTGCCGAGCGACGCGGAGCTCGTCCCGTTCTCGCGGTGGATCACGCCGGCCGAGGTAAAGGTCCGGTTCGACACCTGGTTCTTCGTCGCGCGCTCGCCGGCCGGAGCACGAGCCATCCCCGACGGCGCCGAGTGTGTGGACGCCCAATGGCTCCGTCCGGCCGACGCGCTCGCCGCACACCGCCGAGACCAGCTGATGCTCGTGTTTCCCACGATCAAGCACCTTGAGCAGCTGCGCAAGTTCGAGACGGTCGCCGGCGCCCTCGACGCCGCGCGCGGCCGTACCGTGGAGCCCGTACAGCCGCGGGTGGTCGTACGAGACGGCGCCGCCGAGCTGCTCCTGCCCGGCGAGCCGGGCTACGACGACGCCTGAGGCGGCCGGGCGCAACCCCCGTATGCCCGGGTTGTTGACGGTGCACGGTGAAGCGCAGGATTTCCGTCCTCATCGCGGTCGTCGCGCTCGTGGGCACGGTGGCCACCGTCGCGGCCGCCGACACCCTGATCGGGACCGAAGCCGCCGACGTCCTCCCCGGCACGCCGCACCCCGACCAGGTCTATGGCGAGGGCGGGGACGACCGCCTGACGGGAGACGGCTCGAACGACTACCTCGAGGCCGGCCCCGGCAACGACCTGGTGGACGGCGGCCACGGCGTGGACCTCGTGATCGGCGGGACCGGGCGTGACGCCATCGACGGCGGCGCCGACGGCGACGTCGTCTACGCCGGTGCGGGGGAGGATCTCGTCCTCGGGGGCCCTGGCCACGACATACTGTTCGGCCAGGCCGGGAGCGACAGGCTCTTCGGCGGCCCGGGGCCCGACCGCGTGTACGCGAGCCTTGGCGCCGACTACGTGGGGGCCGGATCCGGGAACGACCGCGTCGCCTCCGACGCGGGCGACGTGACGATCTCCGCGGGCCTCGGCGACGACGCGATCACCGCCTCTGGGGGAGTCGCCGACGTCCACGGCGGTGTAGGCCACGACCGCATCGGCACAGGCGACTTCCCCGACCGGGTCGCCGGTGGGAGCGGTAGGGACTCGATCGCGACCGGCGCCGGGGACGACGTCGTCCGGGTTAGCGACGGGCATCGCGATCGAATCGACTGCGGCGCCGGCGTCGCCGACTCCGTGGACGCTGATCCGCTCGACGTCCTCACGGGATGCGAGAGCGCGGTCGCAGGCCACCGCCGCCGCTAAGCACCCTCCAGGACATCGACCATGTCCGATCGCGCCTCTGGCTTCGTCATGACCATCCGGAGCACGGCGCCGCACGCGCTATCGAGACGCGGTAGGGTCGCCACGGCGGATGAGACGCGTAGCGCTTGTCGTCGTCTTGATTCTGGCGGCCGCGCCGGGCAGCGCGGCCGGCCAGGGCTCTGATCGCTCGTCGGACGACCGAGTGGTCATCACCGGTCCGGTCACGATCGAGCGGGGCGAGAGCGCCGACGACGTGGTGGTGATCGACGGGCGGGTTTCCGTGGCGGGCCGCGTGCGGGGTGACCTCGTGGTCGTCAATGGAGCCGTTCGGATCGCGGGGACCGTCGACGGAGACGTGGTCGCGGTGGCCGGGCGGGCAACGCTGGCGCCGCGAGCTCGGGTCGGAGGGGACCTGCTCTACGGCGACGAGCGCCCGGTGGTACCGCGCGGCGCGACGGTCGAGGGCGAGGTCCAGCGGGTAAGCGTCGGAGAGGTCGCCGATCCGCTCGGGTTCGTGGGCGCGGCCGCGGTTTGGATCGCCGTCTCGGTGTCGGCGCTGGTACTCGGCCTGCTGCTGCTGTGGCTCGCCCCGGGCGCGCTGGCGGCCGCCTGGAACGCGGCTCGCTCGCGGCCTGGGGCGACGATCGGCTGGGGTCTCCTTCTGTTCTTCGGCCTCCCGATCCTCGCCATCGTCGCGCTCGTGACGCTGGTCGGGATCCCGTTCGGGGTCGGCCTGCTGCTCGCGCTGTTACCGTTGTATGCGCTCGCGTACACGACGAGTGCTTGGTTGCTGGGTCGTCGGCTTGTCCGTCCGCCGAGGGGGCGCCTACTCGCGTTTCTCGCCGGCCTCGTGATCCTGCGCGTACTCGCGCTCGTTCCGATCCTCGGCGGGATCGTGTGGTTCGCCGCTACGGTGCTCGGGCTCGGGGCGCTGTTGGTCGCTACGTGGCGGGCGCGGAGCGAGCGGCCGCGCGCGGCAAGTGCGATCTAAGACCAGCCGATCGGCGTCACCGGAAGTGATGGTCGCGCCGGCTTCGATCATCCGCTAGAACCGCGGCATGGCGGACGGCCTCACCGTCGCGGTCACGGGACCGACAGGCGATCTCGGCATCGCGATCGTGAGCGCGCTCGAGCGATCCCGTTCCGTGAAGCTCATTCGCGGCATGGCTCGTCGGCCGTTCGACCCTGCAGAAAGGGGCTGGAGGAAGACGGAGTACCGGCAGGGGGACGTGACCGACGCGGCGAGCGTACGCGACCTGGTAGCGGGCGCGGACGTGGTGGTGCACCTTGCGTTCGCGATCCTTACGGCGAGCGACGCTACCCGCGAGCTGAACGTGGCCGGCTCGCGGCTGGTCTTCGAGGAGGCGGCGATCGCCGGAGCCGAGCGCATCTGCTACGCGTCGAGCGTGGCGGCCTACGGCTTCCACCACGACAACCCGGACTGGCTGAAGGAGGACGTGCCGGCGCGCGGGTCGCCGGAGCACCCCTACTCCCAGCAGAAGGCTGAGGTGGAGGGATTCCTGGCGGACACCGTCCGCCGCCACCCGCGCACGGTGGCATACGTCTTCAGGCCGTGCATCGTGGCCGGCCCGGAGGCGCGGACGATGGTCGAGGAGATCCCGTACTACCGGGTCGAAGAGGCGATGCCGGCGCCCGTGGCGCGCCTCGTGCGCGCCTTCCCGGTGCTGAAGCCGGTGATCCCGGACCCCGGGACCTCGTTCCAACTGGTCCACGAGGACGACGTGGCGCGCGCGTTCCTGGCGGGAGTACGAGGGGTCGGGGAGCCCGGGCCCTACAACCTCGCCGGCGACGGCGTGCTCACCATCGAGGACGTCGCCACGGCGCTCGGCTGGTACTCGGTACCGGTGCCGAGACCGATCGTCGAGGCGACCGCGGAGGTCGTCACACGGCTGCCGGTCGTGCCCGACTCCGTGGCATGGATCCACTCCGTGAGAAAGCCGGTGCTGATGCGGACGGACCGCGCGCGCAGGCTGCTTCGCTGGCGGCCGGAGCACACCTCGAAGGCGACCCTTCAAGCGATGGTCGCGGCGCACCGGGCGGAGGTGGCGGCGCGCTGACCGGCCGCCGTCGATCCTACGCGCCCGACGGGACGCGCGGACGCACGAGCAGCGTCTGTGCGGCGCGTCCGATGCGGCTCCGCTCGTCCAAGAGCGCGGTGTCCGCGAGCCCGAGGCCGTCCACGTAGGTGGTCGCCTCGAGGCAGACCCACTCGCCCACGTGCGGGCGCTAGAAGGCCTCGACCACGGCGGACCATCCTAGGGCCGGTAGCCTCCCCGCCCCCATGCAGGCCGTCACCTTCCAGGCGCCCGGCGAGGTGCGGGTCGAGGAGCGTCCGGAGCCGGACCTCCTCGCACGCGACGACGCCATCGTGAACGTGGACGCCACGGGCGTCTGCGGCTCCGACCTCCACATCTACCACGGGCGCGTGGCCATAGAGCCGGGGTTCACGCTCGGCCATGAGTTCGTGGGGACCGTGGTCGCCGCCGGCGATGGAGTCACACAGGTGACCGAGGGCGACCGCGTGCTCGGGTGCTACTGCTCGGCGTGCGGCAACTGCTTCTTCTGCCGGCGAGGCGACTTCCACCAGTGCGACGACGGGCGCGTGTTCGGACACGGCAAGACGCTCGGGTCGCTCCAGGGAGCTCAGGCCGAGCGGGTCCTCGTGCCGCACGCGAACCTGACCCTGCGCCGGGTGCCCGAGGAGATGTCGGACGACGCGGCCCTGTTCGCCGGCGACGTGATGGGGACGGGCTGGCACGCCGTCGACCAGGCCGGGGTCCGCGCCGGCGAGGCCGTGGCGGTGCTCGGCCTCGGGCCGGTGGGCCTGTGCGCCGTCCAGGCCGCGAAGGCGGCCGGGGCGGCGACGATCGTCGGGATCGACTCGGTGGAGGACCGCCTGGAGGCGGCCGAGGCGTTCGGCGCCCGGCCGGTGCACCTGATGGAGGACGAGCCGCGAGCGGCGGTGAAGGACGCGACCGACGGTCGCGGCGTGGACGCGGGGATCGACGCCGTCGGTCACCCGGACGCGCTCGAGCTGGCGTGTCGCCTGACGCGGAAGGCCGGCACGGTCGCGGCGATCGGCGTCTACGCCGAGCGCGTCCAGATCCACATGGGGGTTGTGTGGATCAAGGCACTCACGCTGAAGTCCGGCCAGGCGAACGTGATCGGCCACGTGGACAGGGTGTTGGCGATGATGGCCGGCGGCCTGCTCGACCCGACGCCGCTCGTGACCCACCACATGAGGCTCGCCGATGCCCCTGAGGCGTACGCGGTCTACGACCGCCGCGAGGCGCTCAAGATCGTGATGACCCCGTGACGGCGATGCCGGCCCATCAGCCGGGGCGCCCGCCGGCACGACCTGTCCGATAGGCGGGACTCGGGCGCGTAGCCTTCGGCCTATGACCACCGCAGCCGCCCTGCCCGACGCCCTCTCCGACGCCGCCCGGTCCTTCGCCGGGGGGCCGCATCGCCTGGTGATCGGCGGCGAGCGGCCGGAGGCCGCGGATGGGCGCACGTTCGAGACGTTCGACCCGGCGACGGGGCGCCCGATCGCCGAGGTCCCATACGCCGGCGCTGAGGACGTGGACCGCGCGGTGCGAGCGGCGCGCGAAGCGTTCGAGCACGGCCCCTGGGCGGACGTCTCCGCCGCTCAGCGCACGCGCGCGATGCTCGCCCTCGCCGACGCGGTCGAGGCCCACGCGGACGAGCTCGCCGAGCTCGAGTCGCTCGACAACGGCAAGCCGCTCAAGCTCGCCAAGCGGGTCGACGTGCGACTCGCGGTCGAGCATCTCCGCTACTTCGCCGGCTGGCCGACGAAGATCGAGGGCGAGACGCTGCCGGTCGCACAGCCGAACATGCACTGCTACACGCGCAAGGAGCCGGTCGGCGTCTGCGGTCAGATCATCCCGTGGAACTTCCCGCTGCTCATGGCGGCCTGGAAGGTCGCCCCCGCGCTTGCGGCCGGGTGCACGACGGTGCTGAAGCCGGCAGAGCAGACGCCGCTGACGGCGGTTCGCTTCGCCGAGCTGGCCCTGGAGGCGGGCGTGCCGGAGGGGGTGCTGAACGTCGTGACAGGCGGCGGCGAGACGGGCGTGGCGCTCGTCGACCACCCGGACGTGGACAAGATCGCGTTCACCGGCTCAACGGCGGTCGGCCGCGAGATCGGCGCCAAGGCGGGACGCGCGCTCAAGCGGGTGACGCTCGAGCTGGGCGGCAAGTCGCCCAACATCATCCTTCCGGACGCCGATCTCAAGGCGGCGATCAAGGGCTCGTACCAGGCCATCTACTACAACACGGGCCAGGCCTGCAACGCCGGCTCTCGGCTGTTCGTGCACCGCGACGAGTACGACGACGTCCTGGCCGCCCTAGTCGAGGCCGCCGGCAAGGCGCGGCTCGGTCCGGGGCTCGACCCGGGGACGCAGCTCGGGCCGCTCATCTCGGCCGAGCAGGAGGAGCGCGTCCGCGGCTACATCGAGGCCGGCAAGGCCGAGGGCGCGGAGCTCGTGACCGGGGGAGGCAAGCGCGGCGACGGCGGCTGGTTCATCGAGCCGACGCTGTTCAGCGCCACCCGCGACGATCTCACCATCGCGCGCGAGGAGATCTTCGGCCCGGTGCTGGTGGCGCTCCCCTACGAGTCGATCGAGGAGGTTGCTCGGCGCGCGAACGACACGGAGTACGGCCTGGCCGCGGGCGTGTGGACCCGCGACCTGCGAAGCGCGCACAAGCTTGCCGCCCTGCTCCGCGCCGGTGACGTCTGGGTCAACACCTGGACCGCGGGCGACCCGGCCGCTCCATTCGGCGGCTTCAAGGCCTCCGGGGTGGGTCGCGAGCACGGACGGCTGGGGCTCGAGGCCTACCTCGAGAACAAGACCGTCTGGGTCAATTACGGCTGAAACGGTCCGGGTCGAACGGCGCGGGGTCGAGCTCCGGCGGCTCGCCGCAGATCCCCTGCGCGATGAGACGCCCGGTGATCGGTCCGTGCGCCACGCCGGCGCCCTCGTGGCCGGTCGCTATCCACAGCCCCTCCGCCGCCGCGGTCGTACCGATCGCCGGCAGGCCGCCGGGCAGCCAGGGGCGCAGGCCGGCCCAGGCGCCGTCCACCCGGAGCGTGCGGATCCGCGGCATGAGGCGACCGGCCGCGCGGAGCATCGCCTCGCTCACCGAGGGGTCGACGGAGAGGTCGAAGCCGCGGCGCTCGCGGCTCGAGCCGACGAGCATGTGCTCGTCGAGCGTCGTCTCGGCGACCGTGGAGACCTGGAGGCCCGAGCCGGGGTCGGCGACCGCTCGCATGTAGCTGGCGTCGATCACCTTGCGGCGCAGGAATCCCGGCCGGCGCTCGAGGCGCACGAGCTGGCCCTTGCGCGGCTCGAGCGGTAGCTCCAGCCCGGCCGTGCGTGCCAGCCGGGCGCTCCAGGCGCCCGCGGCGAGCACCACGGTGTCGGCCGCGAGTCGGCCGTTCGAGGTGTCGAGCCCCTCGACCCGGCCCGCGCGGACCGCGATCGACTGGACCTCGGCGCCTGTCGACACGGCCCCGCCGAGGCGTTCCGCCTCCCGCGCCAGCGCCCGCGCGATCGCCGCCGGCGCGCACTGGAGGTCGTGCGGAAACCATGACGCCCCGAGCAGCGTGCCGAGCAGCTCGGGCTCGGCCTCGCGCGCGTCGCCCGGCGTCAGCGTCGAGCACTCGACGCCGGCGCTCCGCAGGCGCTCTAGTCGCTGCGGCTCCGCCGCCCAGCTGTCCTCGCCGGGGTGCACGATGAGCGCGCCCTTGCGGCGGATGCCGGCCGACTCACCGAGCAGCTCCTCGATTTCGTCGTAGAGGGAGAGTCCTCGGGCGGCCAGATCGAGCTCTGGTCCGGGCGCCTTGTCCGAGCAGAGCACGTTGCCCTCGCCGAGACCGGTCGTGCCGCCGGAGACCTCGCCGCGATCCACCAGCGAGACCCGCACGCCGCGGCGGGCGAGCTCCCAGGCGGTCGCGCAGCCGACGATCCCCGCCCCCGCGACGGCGACCTCGACCGAGCCGGTCAGACGCCCGCCTCGCGCTGAGAGCGCACGGGGCCGAAGCTCAGAGCGTGAACCCGGCCGGGAAGGGGTCCTCGGGGTCGAGCATGTAGTGGCCCATCCCGGTGATCCACGCGCGGCCGGTGATCTCCGGCACCACTGCGGGCATCCCCGCCACCTCCGTCTCCTCGACGATCCGCCCGCGGAAGCGCGTGCCGATGACAGACTCGTTGACGAACTCCTCGCCCACCGCGAGCTCGCCTCGGACGTGGAGCGCCGCCAGCGTGGCGGAGGTCCCCGTGCCGCAGGGCGAGCGATCGAGCCAGCCCGGGTGGATCGAGGTCGCGCTTCGCTGAGAGCGCGGCCCGTTCCGGCCCCCTGCCGTAAAGATCACGTGCTTGCAGCCGGCGATGCGGTCGTCCGCCGGGTGCACCGGCCGGTCGGACCTGTTGACCGTCTCCATCACTGCCAGCCCGCGCTCGATCAGCTCGTCCCTGCGAGCCGGGTCCACGGTGACGCCCGCCGAGTCCGCCGGCACGATCGCGTAGAAGTTGCCGCCGAACGCCATGTCGTAGGTGAGGGTGCGCCCGTCGAGCTCGAGCGTGCGGTCGCGCCCGAGGAGGAAGGACGGGACGTTGCGGATCGACACCGAGCGAGCGCGGCCGTCCTCGACCACAACGCGGGCCTCTACCAGGCCCGCCGGTGTGTCGAGGCGCACGAGCGTCTCCGGCTCGCGCGCTTCGACGATGCCGGTCTCGACCAGGACCGTGGCCACCCCGATCGTGCCGTGTCCGCACATCGGAAGGCAGCCGGACACCTCGATGAAGACCACTCCGCAGTCGGCGTCGTCACGAAGCGGCGGCTGGAGGATCGCCCCGGACATCGCTCCGTGGCCGCGGGGCTCGCGCATGAGGAGCAGCCGAAGGCCGTCCAGGTATTGCTCGAAGTGGAGCTTGCGCTCGAGCATCGTCGAGCCGGGGATCGGGCCGACTCCGCCCGTGATCACGCGGGTGGGCATGCCCTCTGTATGGGAGTCGACGGCGGCGAAGACGCGGCTCGCGATCACCCGGCGACCTCCACGCCGAGCGTCCTAACCGCGGCCTCCACCTCCCGGCGCTCGCCCTCCGTCAGGGGTAGCCGCGGAGGCCGGGACGGGCCGCCGTGGCGCCCGACGAGGTCCATCGCCGCCTTGAACAACTGGACGAGCTTCGGCCGCATGTCGAGCCGGGCCAGCGGCAGGATCCGCGCGTACACGGCGCGCGCCTCCTCGAGCTGCCCCTCGCGGCAGAGCCGGAAGAGCTCGACGCACTCGCGCGGAGCGACGTTCGCCACGCCCGCGATCCAGCCCGTGGCGCCGGCGCAGAAACCCTCGAGCGCCCAGTCGTCGCCACCGACCAGCACCTCGAAGTCGTCCCCCGCGGCGGCCGCGATCTCCGCGATCCGCCGGGCGTCCTCCGAGCACTCCTTCACGGCCACGACGCCCTCGATCTCGGCAAGCCGCAAGATCAGGCGCGGCGGCATGTCCGTGCCGCTCGCCTTCGGGTTGTTGTAGACCATGATCGGGAGCTCGGTGGAGTCGGCCACGGTCCGGTAGAAGGTCTCGATCTCGCGTTCGTCGCCGGCGTAGCCGAGCGGCGGAAGCAGCATCAGGGCGCCGGCGCCGGCCGCGGCCGCATCGGCGGCGTAGCCGATCGTGCGCGACGCCGTCTCGCTCGAGGCACCCGCCGTGACCGGTGTGCGCCCGTCGGCCGCCGCGACGAGCGTCTCGATGACGAGTCGCCGCTCGGCGGCGCTGAGGCTCCCGGCCTCGCCCATCGTTCCGGTGCCGACGAGTCCGGTGACGCCTTCGTCGATCAGCCACCCGGCGCTCGCGGCGAGCGCGGTGGTGTCGACGCTCCCGCCCTCGTCGAACGGGGTCATGACGGCGGGGATCACTCCTTCAAAGCGCATGCGGGTCTCCTCGTTTGGTGCCCGTAGCTTGACAAGTCAGCGCCGCCCGATGCGGTACACCGGCCCGCTCAGCGACACCGCGTACACCCGGCCGCGACCGTCCTCCCCGAACGACACCAGGATCTGCACGCGCAGGCGGGTGCGCCGGGTCGGCGCGGTTCCGCGCCTCAGGCGGGCGAGCCGGATCGTGGGGTTGCAGAGGTCGCCGTACACATACCGGCCGTACCAGCCGCGCCCCAGCGAGCGGTCGCGGATGACGTACCCACCGATGATCGAGCAGAACCCCTCGTCCTGCGTGTGGTCGATCACCGGCGCGACATGACCCCGGGCCCTGCCCGGGTTGTACGCGCGCCTCCCCTCGAAGACGCTCCACCCGAAGTTGTGGCCGCCGCGCGGCGTGCGGGCGGCGCCCGGACGCGCCGGCACGAAGTCGATCTCCTCGACCTCGTCCTGCCCCACGTCGCCGATCGTGAGATGTCCGCGGCGGCGGTCGAACGAGAAGCGGTAGGGGTTGCGCAGCCCGTAGGCGTAGACCTCGGGGCGAGCGCCCCGGCGGCCGCGGAATGGGTTGTCGTCCGGCACCGCGTAGCCGCCCTCCGGGCGCGGCTCGATGCGGACCATCTTGCCGAGGAGGCGGCCGAGGTTCTGGGCGTTCCGGTCGGGATCGCCGCCGCCACCACCGTCGCCGAAGCCCGCGTAGAGCATGCCGTCGGGACCGAACTGGAGCTGGCCGCCCTTGTGGTTGAAGCGGTGGTGCGGAACCCGGATCACGTTCCGCCGCGACCCCGGCTGCGCCCGGGTGGGCTTGGTCTCCGACCGCAGGAAGCTGTCGATGGTGATGAACCCCTCGTTGTCCGTGTAGTAGACGTAGAAGCGGCGCGAGCGGTCGTAGTCCGGGGCAAACGCCATGGAGAGCATGCCGCTCTCGCCGCCGGTGCTCACATCGCCCCTTATGTCGAGGAACGGCTCGTCGAGCACGCGACGGCCGCGGAGCACGCGGATCCGCCCCTTGCGCTCCACGACAAAGCGAAGCCGGCGCTCGCCGCGCGGGGCGGCGATGTACGTGGGCTGTTCGAAGCGGCCGAGCAGGAGCAGGCGCACCGGCCGGCGGGCGGCCGCCGTCCCTCGGTCACCGCCGGCGCTCCCACCGCTCGCCCTGTGGTTCGCGTCGGCCGAGGTGCGCGGCGTCGGGTCGGACCCGTCGGCACCGGAGTCGTCCGACGAGCAGGCGGCGAGGGAGGATGCGACGAACGCGAGAGCGAGCAGGCTTCGGATGGAGCAGGCGCCCACGCACCCTCAGTATGGCAACGCTACCCTTGGGCCCTGCGGGCTGTGGCGCAGTCTGGTAGCGCGCTCCGTTCGGGTCGGAGAGGTCGCCAGTTCAAATCTGGCCAGCCCGACTCAACGTCTCGCGCCGTCGGCGCAGACTGCCACTACGCGCGCGCATCACACCTGCGCAGAGACCGTGGCCCGATGGCTCGTCAGCAGATCGATCACCGCGGTCGATGCGCGGAACGGGTCGGCCACCAGGATGCCGTCGCGTATCGTTATCACCGCGACGATCTCGCCGTTGAGTTCGCCGGCGAGCGCGTCGCATCCGGGCGCCTGCGAGCTGTCGAGCGCCGCAACGGCACGCACGGCAACCGAGTCGCCCGGCTGATCCGCAAGCGGCGTGATCGGGCGGGAACCTGTGGAAGCGGGCGTGACCATGCGCCGATCCTAGGTTCGCCCCGGCGCCGGAACATCGGCCGCACCACCCAAACTTGCCGGCTACCGGTGGCGGGATCTACGTAGTCACGTCCTTACAAGACGCGCGCCCGCCCCAGACGTACCCTGGGCGCGTCAACCGACTGAGGAGGACGCCGATGACGACCCAGACCTCGACCCCGATCTTCTATCCGGGACTGCTGTACCGCGACGCCGACGCCGGTATGAGGTGGCTCGAGAGCGTGCTCGGGTGCGAGCGGCGCGAGGAGCACCGCGATGACGACGGCAACGTCGTCCACGCCGAGCTCGTCTTCCGCGGCGTGATCGTGATGGTGGGCACCGCCGGGGTGGGAAGGGAGCCGTTCCGCAGCCTCCCGGCCGGCGGGCGCCTCCTCTACTGCGGGATCGACGACGTGGACGCCCTCTATGAGCGCGTTCGCGAGGCGGGCGGCGACATCGCCCTGGCCATCACCGACACCGACTACGGCTCGCGCGACTTCACGGTCCGCGATCCCGAGGGCAATCTGTGGGCGTTCGGGACGTACCGCCCGCAGGTCGAGGAGGGCTGAGCGCTCGAGGCGCGAAGGACGCGGCATGGACATGAAGCTGGAGGTCGTTCCCATTCCCGTCGCCGACGTCGACGCCGCCAAGGCGTTCTACACCGAGAAGGTCGTTTCAACCTGGACCACGACGTGCGGCCCAACGACACGATGCGGATCGTGCAGATGACCCCGCCGGGGTCCGCCTGCTCGGTCGTGATAGGCGAGGGCCTCCCGCTCGGAGAGCCCTGCTAGGTCAAGGGCGTGCAGCTCGTCGTCGACGACATCGACGCCGTGCGCGAGGCGCTGGCGGTCGGGGAGTAGCCGTCGGCGACGTCCAGCAGCTCGGGCCCGAGGGCGCGCCCGGCTCACGGTTCTGCTTCTTCGAGGACCCAGACGGGAACGGCTGGGCGGTGCAGGAACTGAAGCGCCCATGAGCGGATGCCGGCCGCCGGGCTTCGGCCGCCGTGCAACGGACCTCCGAGGCGGACCGAGCGCGCGCTACCCCGCCGGCACCAGCTCGTCCAGCACCGCGCCGAGCCCCCTCAGGTCGGGGAGCTCGCGCGTCGGCGGCGGGTCGCCGCGCTCGCCCAGGCGGTTGATCCAGACCGTTCGGATGCCCAGGTCGTTGGCCGGCACGATGTCGTGGAAGTGGCTCTGCGCGACGTGGACGTGGCGGGCGGCGTCCGCGCCGGTGGACCCGTAGAAGGCGCGCCAGTGTCCGTGCGCGGGCTTGTACGACCCGACCTCGGAAGCGACGATGGCGCCGTCGAACGGCACCCCGATCGCGCGCAGGGACGCCTCGATCAAATCCCGATCGCTGTTCGACAGCACGACGAGCCTCCAGCCGCGCCGCCGGGCGTCCGCCAGGGCGTCCGGCACCTCGGGGAAGACGGGCCAACCCGGGAGGGAACGTCCCAGCGCGTCACGCTCCTCGGCGCGGAGCTCGGAGCCGGCCTGCGCGGCGATCTCGGCGAGCACCGTCGCCATCACCTCCCGGTAGCTCGCGGTCGGGTTTTCGCTCTGGACTCGCGGCTCGATCGAGTGGTAGGCCGCCAACAGCTCCTCGCCCTTCGAGGTGCCGAACAGGCGCCCGAGCTCCGCGGCGATCCCGCGGTTCCAGTCGACCAGCGTCCCGTAGCAGTCGAACGTGGCCCACCGCGACGCCCCTTCCATGGAGCGCAGGATACGGGCACCCGTTCCCCATGGTCGGAAGCGCTTACGCTCGGCGAAACGCCGCGATCACCTCCGCGAACCGACTCACCGATTCCGCCCCGTCCGCGTCCGAGAGTCCGACGATGGCCGTCTGGACGCCCGACTCGGCGAGCTCACGGTAACGCCCGATGTGCTCCTCGACGGTCGCAGCGCCGGCGCCCTCACGGGATTCCGCCGAGGCGACGACGCGGGCCGGCGCCAGATGGGTCACCTCGATCGTCGCCGGGTCCCGCCCTTCCGCGGCGCAGTGCTCCCGCAGCACGGCGAGCTTGTGGCGGGCGGTCTCGGGGTTGCCGAAGAGGTTGCAAGCGTCGGCGTGCCGGGCGACGAGCCGCAACGTGCGACGCTCCCCTGAGCCGCCCACGAGAATCGGGATGCGCTCCTGCAGCGGCCGGGGGTAGCAGGGGTCGGGGAGGCGCAGCGGAGGAGCGTCCGGCGGCCACTCGCTCACGCTCTACCCGGCCGGCTGCTCCATGTAGATGACCTCCCATACGTGGCCGTCCGGGTCCCGGAAGCTGCGCTCGTACATCGGGCCCTGCTCCAGGGTGTCGTTCCACGGCCGGCCGCCGGCGGCAAGCGCCTTCTCGACCAGCGAGTCGACCTCCTGGCGGCTGTCCGCGGAGAGCGCGAACCAGGACCTCGGTGGTATCGGATCGGCGATCTCGCCGTCGATGAAGTCGCGGAAGCGGTCTTCGGTCAGCAGCATCGCGTAGATGTTCTGGTCGATGACCATGCAGGCGGGGGTCTCGTCCGTGAACTGCGGGTCGAACTCGAAGCCCAGCTGTCCGAAGAACCGCTTCGAGCTCTCGAGGTCCTTGACCGGCAGGTTGACGAATCATGCGCATTGCGGTCTCCCTTCCTGAGTCAGCGTTCGGCCATGGGCGTTTCTAGGACCCGGCCAGGCGCGGGGAACGATCGGGTGCCAAGACCGCCGGCGTTGTCGCAGCCCGGGTGACGCGCGCGGGACCCGGCGCCTCGAGCCATGAGGGGATCGGCTCGCCCAGCGCTGCGTCCGCGAGTAGCTCGCCCAACGCCGGCCCGAACTTGAACAAGTTGTCGCCGGCAAGCACCAGCACGCGCCCGGCGCGCCAGATGCGGAAGGTGTCACCGCCCTCGGGCAGCATCGTCGTGAGGCAAAGGCGGGCACCGATCGGCTCCGGGTCGAGGCCCGGCAGGGCGCGCTCGACGTATCGGCGAATCCGGCGGAGCAGCGCGTCCACGCCGTCTTGCCCGGAGGGGACCTCGTTGTCCGGCCCGCTCAGCCCTACCACGTACGCGTCCTCGCCCGGCACGGGTCCGCCGTAGACCGTCTCGCCGTGGGCACCCGAGAGGTCCTGCAGCGAGGGGAGCGCCGCGCCGACACCCGGACGGAGCACGCGGAACGTCGCCCGCGCGTGGCAGCCGATCGAGACGGGGACCGCGACGCCGAGACCGCTCGCGAGCTCCCGCACGCCCGCCCCGGCGCAGACGATCACGCAGCCCGCCTCCCAGATCCCCTCCGAGGTCTCGACGACCGGGCGCGGGGAGTCTCCGAGCCGGAAGGCCTGTCCCAGCGTCAACCGGTCGGAGACGGCCCGCGAGAGCGCCTCGATGCTCGCCCGCACGTCGGTCGACCCGCCCAGCTCGTCGAGCAGCGCCTCGCCCCCCGGCGCCCGGAAGATCGGCAGCGCCCGCTCCTGCTCGCGCGGGCCGATCAGCCTGCACGGCACGCCGGCCTCGGCGAGCAGGCGCTCGCGCTCCAGCGCCGGTGGACCGGTCACGATCACGCCCTCGCCGCCGAGCATCGGCGTGCCCAGGCGCCGCTCCCACTCCTCCCATACGAGCCGAGACTCCACCGCGAGGCGGACGAGCTCCGGCCGTGCATGGCCGTGGCGGAAGATCCTCGTCCGGCCGGCCGACTGTCCCGCTCCGGGCCGGGCGGCCTCGAACAGGCGGAAGTCGACACGCCGCAGGGAGAGCGCATAGGCGGTCGAGAGGCCCACGATCCCCGCCCCCACCACGGCCACGTCGGTGCGGCCCCGGCTCACGTCATGCCGCGACGGCGTTGTAGTAGCGCACAGCGAGACCGGTGAGCAGGGTCTCGAAGCAGGACTCCAGGCTGATGCCGTGCTCCTCGGCGTAGGCCCGCAGGCCGGCCCTCTCGATGGCCTCGCTCTGGGCGATCACCTCGTCCACGAGGTCGGGATGCTGGTCGGAGAAGTAAGCGCCCATCGAGTACAGGCTCGTGTCCATGAGCGACTCGAGGAACTGCTCGCCCGCCGCCTCGCTCGCGGAGCGGCGTCTCGTGCGCTTCGCCGCCATCGGCGGGCAGGTTACCCTCCCCCGACCACCCCGAAGGTGCCTTCCGTGCCCGCCCGCGACGAGATCACCCGCTACCTCGACGAGCTGCTGGAGGCGCATGCGTTCGACGACTACGGCCCCAACGGAATCCAGGTGCCGGGGGCCGAAGAGGTGGAGTTGGTCGTCACGGGCGTGTCGGCGCACCGCGAACTCTTCACGCGCGCGGCCGACGCAGGCGCCCAGCTCGTGATCTGCCATCACGGCGTCCTTTGGGATTCCCAGCCCCGCGCGATCTCACCTCCTCTGAAGGAGCGCCTGCGCGTGCTCTTCGACTCGGACATCTCGCTGGCCGCCTACCACCTGCCGCTCGACGCCCACCCAGAGCTCGGCAACAACGCGCTGATCTGCGAGGCCCTCGGGCTCGAGCGGGCCGAGCCGTTCGGGCACCACCGTGGCCGGACGATCGGCTTCGTCGGCCGCGCTCCGGAAGCGATCCCGTTCGGCGAGCTCCTCGATCGCTGCCGCGGCGCTTTCGGGCGGCGGTCGTTCGCGTGGGACGCCGGGCCGGCCACAGTCAGGAGCGTGGGCGTCCTGTCGGGTGGCGGCGCCTCGAGCTTCGGCGAGGCGATCTCGCTCGGCCTGGACGCCTTCCTCACCGGCGAGCCCGCCGAACCGGCGATGGCGGAGGCACGCGAGGCCGGCGTACATTTCATCGCCGCCGGCCACTACGCCACGGAGACCTTCGGCGTCCGCCGCCTGGGCGAGCTCGTGGCCGATCGCTTCGGGGTCGAGCATCGCTTCATCGACGTGCCGAACCCGATCTGACGGGGCCGCGAGGAAACTCGAAAGCCGCGAGCGAAGCGACGGGTTTTATCCGCTCTTTCCCAACTTTTCGTTGCGCCGTCCCCGCCAGTCAGTACCCTCATGAATAGGCCAAACGACGCGGAGGATTAATTACATGTCGATCCACCTGACGCCCACGGAGCTCGCCCGAGAGGCAGGGATGCACCGCCGCGAGGTCATCGCGAAGTGCATGGAGCTGGGCGTCCCGATCTTCCAGGGGAGGATCGACAAGACGCTCTTCATCAAGAGCCTGAAGGCGCAGAAGAAGCAGCTCGCGAAGGCCTAGGCCGAGCGCCGGCGGCGGCCGCTCGGCCGCCGCTCTCCCCGTAGAATCCGGACGCAGGACCGCGCAAGCTCGCATCCAGGGGGAGGCACGATGGAAGCAGTCACCGCCGGCGCCCCCGTAGGCACCGGCTCGAGGACGATCGCCGACCTGCTGCCGCTCGCGGCCGCCAAGTACGGCAACAAGCCGGCGGTTCGGATCAAGTCCGGCGAGGAGTGGAAGGACGTCTCGTACGCCGAACTCGGGGAGATCGTCAGAGACGTGGCGCTCGGGCTGATCGGTCTCGGCATCCAGCCGGGCGACAAGGCCTCGATCCTCGCCCACACCCGCCCGGAATGGGCCTACGCCTGCTTTGGCATCCTAAGCGCGGGCGGGGTCCTCGTCACGATCTACCAGACCAGCTCCCCGGAGGAGTGCCAGTACGTGCTCGACCACTCGGACTCTCGGGCCGTGTTCGTGGAGGACACCGAGCAGCTGGCGAAGGTCCGGAAGGTCGAGAACCAGTGCCCCGAGCTCGAGCACGTCATCGTCATGGAGCCGGGCGAGGGTGACATCGGCGACGCACTCACGCTCGACCAGCTGCGCGAGCGGGGTCGCCGCCGCGATCCCTCGGAGTGGGGAGCCCGCTACGAGGCCCTCACGCCGGACGACATGTGCCTCTACATCTATACGTCGGGCACGACCGGGCCGCCCAAGGGCTGCCTCCTATCGCACGGCAACTACCGTGCGATCACCGACGCCGTCGTGCAGGAATCCGTCCTTCAGCCGGGGGACTGCACCTACCTCTTCCTGCCGCTGGCGCACGCGTTCGCGATCCTGATCCAGTTCGCCACGTTCGACCTAGGCGTGACGCTCGCCTACTGGTCGCGCGACCCGCAGAAGATCATCGCCGACCTCACCGAGATAAACCCGAGCTTCTTCCCCTCGGTGCCGCGAATGTTCGAGAAGATCTACACGCTCGCAACGTCGACCGCGCCCGACAAGGAGCAGCTGCGGAGGGCGGTGGAGGTTGGGGTCAAGGCCCGCCAGCTACGGGAGGCGGGCCAGGAGGTCCCGCATGAGCTCCAGAAGGCGTTCGACCAGGCCGAGGAGGCGCTCTTCCGCAACGTGCGTGGCCTCTTCGGCCGGAACATCCGGGAGTGCGTGACCGGCGCGGCCCCCATCGCGCCCGACATCCTGAAGTTCTTCTACGCCTGCGGCGTCCCCATCATGGAGGGCTACGGCATGACCGAGACGGCCACGGTCGCCACGGTCAACCGGGTCGACGGCAACCAGTTCCGGTTCGGCTCGGTGGGCCGTCCGATGCCGGGCGTGGAGGTCAAGGTCGCCGACGACGGCGAGGTCCTCATCAAGGGCCCGAACGTCTTCAAGGGCTACTACAAGAACGACGAAGCCACGCGCGGCACGCTGGAGGAGGACGGCTGGCTCCACACCGGCGACCTCGGCCGCCTCGACGAGGACGGCTTCCTCTACATCACGGGACGCAAGAAGGACATCATCATCACCGCGGGCGGGAAGAACATCACGCCGGCGAACCTGGAGAACGGGCTCAAGCAAAGCCGCTGGATCTCCCAGGCCATCGTGGTGGGGGACCGTCGGCCGTACCTGATCGCGCTCCTCACGCTCGACCCCGATGAGGCGCCGGCGCTGGCGCAGGAGCTGCGACTCGACGGCATGCCGGTCGAGGAGATGGCCGAGGACGAGCGGGTTCGGGCCGAGATCCAGAAGGTCGTCGACGATGTGAACTCCCACGTGGGACCCGTGGAGCAGATAAAGCGCTTCCGCATCCTGCCGCGCGACCTCTCCCAGGAGACCGGCGAGCTGACCCCGACGCTCAAGGTCAAGCGCAACGTCGTGCATCAGAAGTACGCCGGGGTGATCGACGAGGTCTACGCGGCGCGTCGCTAGCCTGGGCGTCGGCGTGCGCCGGTCGGCGCGCGCCGCTGCCGCGATGGCCAGTAACGACCCCACCAACACCGGCGGCCTGTTCATCGGGCGTCGACCCGGCACTGCGCCGGTGCGCTGGCGCGAGGACGTCCGCCCGGCATCGCAGCGCCGCCGCCGGGCGGACGCCGTCATCGCCGGCTGCCTCCTCGCCGTCGAGGTGCTGCTCTGCCTCTCGCTCCTCGGCCCCCAGCCGGCGGGGTGGCTGTGGGTCGGATCCCAGGTCGACTACCTCACCGGATACGTGACCGCCGGTATCGCGGCGACGATGCTCGGCTCCCTCGCCTCGCTGATGATCACGATGGCCGTGGCCAAGCGGGTCGATCACGCCTGGAAGCTCGTCCGGCGGGCCGCCGGCCACCGCCAGGAGCGCGGCGCGCTCGAGCGGATCTTCGCGATCTGCGTCGCGGTGGCGGCGGTGGCGTTCGGGATCTGGTTCTTCATCATCGAGGGACCAGGGCCCACATTCGCCCCGATCATCTGACCGTGGGCTTTCTCGACTACTACCGCCGGTTCGACGACATCGAGCAGGCGGAGCCGAACCTCGAGCGGCGCGCGAGGCGCCGCCGCGAGCGGCGGCTTGCACTGGAGCGGCTGTCGGAGCTCGACCTGTCCGGCACCGAATGGCCCGACCTGCCGCACTCGGAGATCGTCAACGCCGCGATCGCTCGAGCCCGGGGGCTCGTGAACCACTACCCCGACCGGCACGCATCCGTGACCCGGCGCCTGCTCGCCGAGCGCCATGACGTCCCTCCGGAGCGAATAGTGGTGGGCAACGGCGCCGCCGAGCTGCTCCAGGCCGCGGCGCTCACCCTCCTCCGGCCGGGCGACGAGCTGGTCATGCCGTGGCCCTCGTATCCGCTCTATCCCTTGCTGGCCACACACGCGGGCGCGACGCCCGTCCCGGTCGAGCACGCCCCGCTGCTCGAGGCGGTGGGCGAGCGCACCCGCGCCATCGTGATCTGCAACCCCAACGACCCGACCGGCACCTACCTGCCTGCGGACGAGCTGGGCGGCCTCCTCGCGGCCCTGCCGGAGCACGTTCACGTGCTGGTCGACGAGGCGCTCGTCCACTTCCAGGACGTCGAGGAGCTCGACGCCTGCCTGCGTCTCGTGGACGCGTTCCCGCGCCTGCTGGTCGTGCGGACCTTCTCGAAGATCTATGGGCTGTCGGGGCTCCGCGCCGGCTACCTCGTAGGATCGGACGCGCGCCTCCTCGGCGCGGTCGCGCCGGTGCTTGGGGTCAACGCGCTCACCCAGGCGGCCATCGAGCACGCCCTCCGGACGGGCGATGCCGAGGTGGAGCGCCGCCGGCGCTCGGTCTCCCGCGAGCGCGCCCGCCTGCTCGACGGCCTGCGAGCACTGGGCGTGGACGCGCACGAGAGCCAGGCCAACTTCGCCTGGCTGAGCGCATCCGGTCTTAGCGGCGAAGAGCTCACGAGCCGCCTGCGCCGCCAGGGCGTGATCGTTGCGCCGGGCGGCCCGCTCGGCGCCGACGACCATGTCCGGGCGAGCGTCCGCGACGGCGATGCGACCGACCGGCTGCTGAGGGCGCTCGAGTACGCGATCGGCTGAGGCGCGCGGCGGCCCGAGTTCGCCCGGACGCGGCCCCGCCTGCCATATCTCACTGGCTCTACGTTGATCCCAAATATGGGGATCAACGCAGAACCCGTGAGGCGACGAGGGCTGGCGGGGGTCGCGACGACTGTCGATCACTGCACCGCTCCACCGCCGGATCTGCCGTGTTTCAGGTCACTCGATGCGCCGCTTCGCCGTGTTCGTGGCCGCGCTGGCCTGCGCCACCTTCCCCGCCCAGGCCGGCGCGGCCGCGGACCCTGCGCTCGTCGCAAAGCTCGGCCGCTACATGCGCGCGGCGGGCGCGCAGTCAGGCGCGTACGTCGTCAACCTCACCGACCAGCAGACCGTCTTCCGCTGGCGGCAGGCGACGCCGCGCATCCTAGCCTCGAACACCAAGCTGTACACCACCGCCACGGCGCTGGCCCGCTTCGGCACGGAGGGCACCCTCGGTACGGAGGTCCTCGGCACCGGAGCGGTCGACGTTCAGGGGGTGTGGCGGGGCAACCTGTACCTGCGCGGCGGCGGGGATCCGACCTTCGGCAGCCGCACGTTCACCCGTCGCGCCTACGGCACCGGGGCGACCGTGGAGGACCTGGCACTTGGGCTGGAGGAGGCCGGGATCCAGCGCGTGACCGGCCGGATCGTTGGTGACGAGTCGGCGTTCGACCCCCTACGCGGCGGACCGGACTCGGGCTACGCGACGTCTGTGTGGGTCGGGCCCCTGAGCAGCCTGTCGTTCAACCGCGGCCTGGGGGACGAGAGCGGTCGGTCGTTCCAGGTCAACCCCCCGACGTTCGCCGCCGCCCGCCTCGAAGGCGCGCTCGAGAACCGCGGCATCCGGGTTCGCGGCGCGCCGCGAGCGGGCGTCACCCCTCCCGGGGCGGAGGTGCTGGCGAGCGTCGACTCACCCCCGATGACGGATCTCGTGCGGATGACGAACAAACCTTCTGACAACTTCTTCGCCGAGATGCTCCTGAAGGGCCTCGCGCGCCAAGCGAACGGCCGCGGGACCACCGCCGCCGGCGCCCGGCTCGTCGCCGGGTTTGCCCGGCGCCTCGGCGCGCCCGCCCGGCTGGTGGACGGCTCCGGCCTCTCCCGCGGCAACCGTGCGTCCCCGCGTCGGGTCGTCCGGTTCCTTGCGGCGATGCAGGCGCGCGACGAGTTCGACGCCCTGTACGCTTCGCTCCCGGTCGCGGGGCGAGACGGCACGCTCCGTACCCGCATGCGCAGCGGGCCCGCACGCGGGCGCTGCCACGCGAAGACGGGCACCCTCTCGGACGTCAGCGCGCTCTCGGGCTACTGCGAGGCGCGCTCGGGCGACCTCGTCGCGTTCTCCGTCCTCATGAACGCCGTGTACCCGACCGGCGCCCGCCAGCTCCAGGACCGGATTGCGCACGCTCTCGCGGCGGCGCGTGACTGACGCCGGCCGCTACCGCCGCCGCGGCGGAGCCTCCGCCGCCGGCGCCGCCTCATCCGGCAGCATCGCGAGCAGGCCGTCTTCATCGAGGACCTCCGTGCCGAGCTCCTGTGCCTTCGTGTACTTCGAGCCCGGGTCCTCGCCGGCCACCAGGTAGTCGGTCCTCTTCGAGACCGACGCCGTGACCTTGCCGCCGGCGGCCTCGATCCTCCGCGTGGCCTCCTCGCGGGTGAGATTCGGCAGCGTGCCGGTCAGGACGAGCGTCTTGCCCGCGAGCGGCCCCTCCGCGGGTGGCGCGGCGCCCTCCTCTTCCATCCGCAACCCGTAGCCGCGCAGGCGCTCGATCAGGGCGCGCGTGCGCTCCTCCGACAGCGTCTCGTGCACGGTACGGGCCATGATCTCGCCCATGCCCTCCACGTCGGTGAGGTCCGACTCGCTCGCGGCGAGCAGCGCATCCATCGAGCGGAACCGGCGCGCCAAGTTGCGCGCATTCACGAACCCGATGCCCTTGATGCCGAGCGCGTAGAGCACCAGGTGGAAGGGCTGGCGCTTCGACTCCTCGATCGATCGGACCAGGTTGCTCGCCGAGACCTCGCCGAAGCCGTCTAGGGCCGTCAGCCGGTCGACCGTCAGGTCGTAGAGGTCGGCGAAGCTCTCGATCAGCCCCTCCGAGAGGAACCGGCGAACGTTCTCTTCGCCCAGGCCGTCGATGTCCATCGCTCCCACGAAGTGCTTGACGGCCTGGAAGACCTGGCCCGGACACCCGGTGCGGTTGGGGCAGATGGTCCACACGCCGTCGTCGGGCTTGATCGTGGGGGTGCCGCATGCGGGGCACCGCTCGGGCGGCTCCGGCACCGGCCCGCGGTCCTTCGCCCTCTGCGCCTTGGCCGTCGGCGAGATCACCTGCGGGATCACGTCGCCCGCACGCATCACGATCACCTCGTCGCCCTCGCGGACGTCCTTGCGCCGCAGGTCCTGCTCGTTGTGCAGGGTCGCGAGCTTCACCGTCACCCCCGAGACCTGGACCGGCTCGAGCACCGCGGCCGGGACCATGTGCCCCGTCCGCCCGACGTTCCACAGCACCTGCTTCAGCGTGGTGGTCGCGGTGGTCGGGGCGAACTTCCAGGCGATCGCCCCGCGGGGCTCGCGGCCCACCACACCGAGCTGGCGCTGGAGGTCCAGGTCGTCGACCTTCACGACCACCCCGTCGATCTCGAAGTCGAGGCGGTCGCGGCGCTCCTCCCAGGCCTTGCAGGCCGCGACCACCTCGTCGACCGTGTCGTGCAGACCCACTTCCCGGCTCACCTTGAAGCCGTGGTCGCGCAGCCAGTCGAGCCACTCGTGATGTGTGTCGAACTCGAGCCCGTCCACGGCTCCGACGCCATAGCACCAGATCGACAGCGGCCGCGAGGCGGCAAGCTGGGGGTCGAGCTGGCGGATCGAGCCGGCGGCCGTGTTCCGAGGGTTCGCGTACGTCGGCTCACCGGCCGCCGCTCGCTCCTCGTTCAGGCGCGCGAACGCGGACAACGGGATGTAGACCTCGCCCCGCACCTCGAGGAGCGGCGGCGCTCCCTCCACCCGCAGCGGGATCGCGCGGATCGTGCGCAGGTTCTGGGTCACGTCCTCGCCGATCTCGCCGTTGCCTCGGGTCGCGCCTCGAACCAGCAGGCCGTTCTGGTAGACGAGCGAGATCGCCAGCCCGTCGATCTTGGGCTCGGTCACGAAGCGGACGTCGCCGAGCTCAACCCCCTGGCGGGCGAGGTAGCGCTCGCTGCGGAGGACCCACGCCTTGAGCTCCTCCTCGTTGCGCGCGTTAGCGAGCGACAGCATCGGCTGGAGGTGGCGCACCTGCTCGAACTTGTCGAGCGGCTCCGCCCCCACCCGCTGCGTCGGAGAGTCGGCCGTAAGTAGCTCCGGGTGCCCCGCCTCGAGGTCTCGCAGCTCGTTCAGCAGCGCGTCGTACTCGGCGTCCGAGATCTCCGGATCGTCGAGGACGTAGTAGCGGTGGTTGTGGTAGTCGAGCTGGCGCCTCAGCTCGGCTACCCGCTCCGCGGCTATGCCCTGCGCCGTGCTCAAATCTCCCGCGCGGCCGGCCGCAGCAGGCGATCGAGCTCGAAGCCCTCGAGCTGCGCTATGCCCGCCTGGTCCGTCAGATCGAAGTGCAGCGGCGTGACCGCGATGTGGCCGTCGGCGATCGCCGCGAAGTCGGTCCCCGGCTCGTGCTGGTACCCCGGCTCGTCGCCGTAGATGTGGTAGCGGCGGCGCCCGCCCTCCTCCTCCGTCAGCTCGAGCCTGTCGTGGTAGATCCGCTTCCCGAGCCGGCAGGCCCGGGCCCCCCTTATCTCGCCGGCCGGGCAGTTGATGTTGAGGAGCGTGGCCAGGGGCATTGGGACCTCCTCCAGCTCCTCCACGAGGCGCGCCGCGAAGGCGGCAGCCTGCTCGAAGTCCTCGCGCTTCCACTGCCTGCCCACCCAGTAATCGAGCCTCGCGGGGTACGCCTGCTGGGAGACCGCGATCGCCGGGATCCCCAGCACGATCCCCTCGAGGGCCGCGGCGACGGTACCCGAGTAAGTGATGTCGTCACCGAGGTTCGCCCCGTGGTTGACCCCCGACACGATCAGCTCCGGCTCGAACTCGATCAGGCCAAGCGACCCGAAGCGGACGCAGTCCACCGGCGTCCCATCCGTGGCGAAGCCCCTCGTGCCGTCGCCGAACTCGACCTCCTCCACCCACAGCGGCTCGCGCGTCGTGATGCTGCGCGCGGTGGCGCTCCGGTTGGAATCGGGCGCGATCACCGCGAGCTCGAGGCCGGGCACCTCGAGCAGCGCCTGGCGCATCGCGTTCAGGCCGGTGGCGGTGATGCCGTCGTCGTTCGTGAGAAGGACCTTCATGAGCGAGGCGGGTTCCAGGGTACTCAGTAGCGGACCGACTCCAGGTAGAGGCCTTGGGCCGGCGCGGTCGCCCCCGCCTCGCTGCGCGGCCTTCCCTCGAGCAGTCGCCGGAGGCGCTCCGGGTCGGCACCCTCCAGCATCGTCCCGACGAGGATCCGGACCATGTGCCGCATGAACGTGTCGGCCTCGATCCAGAACGCGAGCACGTCGCCCGGCTCTTCGCGCCACTCGGCGCGCACGACGCTGCGCTCGAAGCGCACGTGGTCCGTGTCGGTCGGGGTGAACGCCGTGAAGTCGTGCGTGCCCGCGAGCGCCGCGGCACAGGCGTCGAGCGCCTCGCGGTCGAGCGGTCGCGGCCACCAGAGCGCCCGTCCCCGCTCGAACGGGCTCGGGATCGAGCGGGTCAGCACGCGGTAGCGGTAGATGCGCCCGCGCGCGTCGCGGCGGGCGTCGAACCCCTCGGCGGCCGCGTCGCTCGCCACGGCGCTGACGTCCGCGGGCAGCACCGCGTTCAGGCTGCGCAGCGCCACCGGCTCCCCGGCGTGGCTCGCCACCTGGCCACGGGCGTGGACGCCGCTGTCGGTCCGTCCCGCCACAGTGAGGTCCACCCTGCGGCGCGCGACCGTCGCGAGGGCGTCCTCGACCACGCCTTGCACGCTGCGCAGCCCCGGCTGGCGCGCCCAGCCGGCGAACTCCGAGCCGTCGTACTCGAGCAGGAGCCTCGCAGTCAGGGCGAACCTAACCGCGCCGGGTTAGCACGTGCCCGGAGTGCTCGACCGCGCCGCGTCGGTCACCGCCCCCAGCCCTCGGGCGGCTCGCGCCGGCCGTCCGTAAGGTGCCAGTACTCGCGGAGCTCCTGGCAGCGTCCGCCGGCGCGGAAGCGCATCAGGAGGCAGCCGGGCAGCGTGACCTCGCGGCCATCGTCCCGCATCGCCGCCCACCACTCGACCACCACGCGGTTGCCGATTACGATCGGCTCGCCGAACCGGAGGTCGAGCTCCTGCTGCGTGGAGGTCGCGTCGCGCCAGTACTCGCGGATGGCGTCCAGGCCCACCCGGGGCGGGCGGAAGGGGTCCGAGCGATAGACGGCGTCCTCGGTGAAGAGGTCGGCGAGCGCGGCGTCGTCGCCTCTCCGCCACGCGTCCGCATAGGCCTCGATCCACTCCCGGACCCAGCAACTGTCGTCCATTTCCTCCGAGCGTACCGCCCGGCCGAGGCGTCGAGGACAATGGAGAAGTGCGTGTCTCGGCCAAGGTCGACTATGCGGTTCGCGCGCTGCTCGAGCTGGCGGTGGCAGAGGACGGACCCGTGAAGGGCGAGCGCATCGCCCAGGCCCAGGACATCCCGCTCAAGTTCCTGGAGAACATCCTGATCGACCTCCGCCACGCGAACATCGTCCGCGCCCAGCGGGGCGCCGTGGGCGGCTACTGGCTGGCCCGGCCGGCGAACGAGGTCACGCTCGGCGAGATTATCCGAGCCGTGGAGGGCCCGCTGGCGAGCGTCCGCGGCGAGCCGCCCGAGGACGTGAGCTACAGCGGCTCCGCGGAGCACCTCCGGACGGTGTGGGTCGCGGTGCGGGCGAGCCTGCGGTCGGTGGTGGACGAGCTGACGCTGGCGGACGTGGTCGCCGACCGGTTGCCGCCGCATATCCGCGAGCTCACCGAGGCGCCGGACGCCTGGCTGCGGCGGTAGGTCATTAGGCCGGCTCGGGCTCCATGGCCCGCTCCTCGGCCGGCCGCAGCCAGACCGTCTGGTCCTCGTCGAGCTCCAGCTCCTCCGCGCGGCCGCGCGTGGTCTGCACCCAGGTCGAGTCGCCGTCCCCGAGCGACAGCTCCACGCGCACCTCAAAGCCCAGATGGATGACGCGATCGATCGTCGCCTCCACGGCGCCCCTCACCGGCTCGAGGATGATCTCCACGTCGTGCGGCCGCAGCCAGCGCTCGCCGAGCGGGGCCACCGGGCCGATGAAGCGCATGACGAACTCGTTCGCCGGGCGCTCGTAGAGGTCGCGCGGGGAGCCCACTTGCTCGATCACCCCATCGTTCAGCACCACGATCTGCTCCGCCACCTCCATCGCCTCCTCCTGGTCGTGGGTGACGAAGACCGTGGTCACGTGGACCTCGTCGTGGAGCCGGCGAAGCCAGGCGCGCAGTTCCTTGCGCACGGTGGCGTCGAGCGCACCGAACGGCTCGTCGAGCAGCAAGACTCGCGGCTGCACGGCCAGCGCACGCGCCAGGGCCATGCGCTGGCGCTGTCCCCCGGAGAGCTGCGCCGGATAGCGGTTCGCGAATCCCTCAAGGTGCACCAGCCGCAAGAGCTCGTCCACGCGCGCGTCGATCTCGGCCTTCGGCCGTTTCCGGATCGTGAGCCCGAACGCGACGTTCTTCCGGACGGTCATGTGCTTGAACGCCGCGTAGTGCTGAAAGACGAAGCCGACGCCCCGCCGCTGCGGCGGCTCGAACGTGGCGTCCGCGCCGCCGATCAACACCCTGCCGGCGTCCGGTTGCTCGAGCCCGGCGATCACGCGCAGGAGCGTCGACTTGCCGCCTCCGCTCGGCCCGAGCAGGGCGGTCAGTGAGCCGTCGCGCACCTCGAGCGACACGTCGTCCAGGGCGACGAAGTCGCCGAATCGCTTCGAGACTGAGTCGACGACGATGCTCATCCCTGAGCCTCCTTGGGCTTGATCAGGTTCATCGCAAGCAGCGTTGCCAGTGCCAGCAGAGCCAGCACGAGCGAGGCAGCATATGCACCGGTCTCATCGAACCGCTGGAAGCGGTTCTCCACGAACAGCGTGGCGGTCTCGGTCCGGCCGGACAGCTTGCCTGACACCACGCTTACCGCGCCGAACTCGCCCAGCGCCCGCGCCGTGGTCAAGACCACGCCATAAGCGACGCCCCAGCGGATCGCCGGAAGCGTCACCCGGAAGAAGGTCTGGAACCCCCCGGCGCCCAGGGTGGCCGCCGCCTGCTCCTGCTCGGTGCCGATCTCCCGCAGCACCGGGATCACCTCGCGGACCACGAACGGCAGCGAGATGAACATCGTCGCGAGAATCATGCCCGGCGTGGAGAAGATCACCTGGATGCCCCACTCCGCGAGCCACTCGCCGACCCATCCGTCGCGGCGTCCGTAGACGAGCAGCAGGGAGAGACCGACGACGACCGGAGACACCGCGAAGGGCAGGTCCACCATCGCGTTGAGCAGGGCCCGGCCGCGAAAGCGCTGGCGCACGATCGCGAGCGCGCACAGCACGCCGAAGATCGTGTTGAGCGGCACGGCGACCGCCACCATGACCATCGTGAGGTAAAAGGCGTGCTGCGCCTCCGGCGTCGTCACGGCCTCCCAGGCCGCGGCGACGCCGTCCTGTAAGGCGTTCACGAAGACGAGCGCCACGGGGATGCCCAAGAGCAACGCCAGATAGCCGAGCGCTAGGAAGCGGAGGATGAGCCTATTCCTCATGCCGGAGCGCCTTCTTCGATAGCCAGCCGAAGAACAGCAGTACGACGAGCGCGACCACCAGCAGTACCACCGACACGGCGGAGGCGCCGATCGGGTTGTCGCTCTCGACCTGGGAGAAGATGAACACCGACGCCGCCTGCGTCTCGAACGGGATGTTGCCCGTGATCAGGACGAGCGACCCGAACTCCCCGACCGCCCGCGCGAACGCGAGTCCTCCTCCCGCGATGATCGCCGGCAGCAGGTTCGGCAGGATGATCCGAAGGAACGCCGTCCGCTTGCCCGCACCAAGAGACTCCGCGGCCTCCTCCATCTCCCTGTCCAGCTCCAGGAGGACCGGCTGCACGGCCCGGACCACGAACGGCAGCGTCACGAAGAGCAGCGCGAGCACGACGGACACCTCGGTAAACGCGAGGTTCACTCCGATCGGGCTGTCCGGGCCGTAGAACGCGAGCAGCGTGAGTCCGGCGACGATCGTGGGCAGCGCGAACGGCAGGTCGATCAGCGAGTTCACGACGCTCCTGCCGCGGAACTCGTCGCGCACGAGCACCCACGCGATGAGCGTCCCGGCCACCGCGTTGACGACTACGACTATCAGCGAGGCGGTCAGCGTCAGTCGCAGCGCCGCGACCGCCTGATCGTTCGTCACCGCGGTCCAGAAGGCATCGAGCCCGCCCTCCGTCGAGCGGACGACGACAGCCGCCAGCGGGATCAGCGCGACGATGCTGAGGTATGCCATGGCGATGCCCCGGCCGAGGGCGGCCCCCGGAATCGGGAGCGCTCTCGGCCAGCGGCTCGCGGGCGCCGCGGGAGGGGGAGGCGGCGTCGCTGCCTCGCTAACCGGAGGCAGTGCTCTTCCCCTGTGACTGGAAGATCTCGGCGATCGAGCCCTGCTCCGGGTCGAAGAACTCGTCGTTGACCCGGTCCCAGCCGCCGAGCCCGTGGATCTCGAACAGGTTCCGGGGAGTCGGGAACCTGTCCTCGTCGAGGATCTCCTTCACGACCGGGCGATACCCCTTGCGCGCGAAGATCTTCTGGGCCTTCTTCGTGTACAGGAAGTCGACGAACGCCCGGGCCGTCTGCGGGTTCTTCGACTCCTCCGTGACCGCGATCGGGTTCTCGATCAGGATCGTCTCGTCGGGGATGACGTAGTCGAGCTGCTCGCCCTGCTGCTGCGCGAGGATCGCCTCGTTCTCGTAGCCGAGCAGCACGTCCGCCTTGCCGCTCGAGAAGGTCTGAAGCGACTCGCGGGCGCTCTTGTCTAGCACCGGCACGTGTTCGAAGAGCTCGGCGATGTAGTCGAGCGCCTCCCTCGGCGACTTGCCCCGCTCGAGCTGCGCGCCGTACGCGGCCATGATGTTCCACTTGGCCCCGCCGGAGGTGAACGGGTTGGGCTCGAGCACCTCCACCCCGGGTTCGATCAGGTCCTCCCAGCTCCTGATGTCCTTCGGGTTGCCCTTCCGCACCATGAACACGACGACCGATTCGGTCACGAAGCCGTCGTACTGGTTCTCACTCCAGTTCTCGGCCACGAGTCCGGCATCGACCAGCCTGGTCATGTCCGGCTCGAGCGAGAACTCCACGACGTCGGCGGGTAGGCCACCCTCGACCGCCCGCGACTGCTCGCCCGACGACGCGTAGGACTGCTCGAAGCCGACGCCCTTGCCCTGCGGAGTCTCGTTGAAGGCGGGGATCAGCTCGCGGTATGCCTCCTCGGGAGTCGAGTAGGCGACGAGGGTGAGCTTCCCTCCCATTCCGCCGTCGCCGCTCGCTGCCGACTCCTCCGAGGTGCCACCGCAGCCGCTCCCAAGGAGCGCCGCGGCCGCCAGGGCGGCGATCGCGGTCGTCACCGCGAGCAGACGATTACGAGTCCGGTGCATTTTCCACTTTGTCAATCGACTTTGACGGCAGCGCACCGTAGCACAAGCCGATCAACTCGGTCGGGAATGCTCGCGCTCGGCCGGGACGGCGGCGCGCCACCGCGGGGCCTTCCACGGCACCTGGTACGCCGTCGACGCGCGCGGGCCGACCCGCCGAGGTGAGCGAGCACGGCGCATCGCCGCGCGGGTATCGTCGGCGTCAATGGAGGAGATCTCGCCCGGCCTCTGGCACTGGATCGCCCGCCACCCGAAGATCGGCATCGAGGTCAGCTCGTATTTCATCCCGCAGCACGGGCTGCTGCTCGATCCGCTGATCCCGCCCGAGGGCGTCGAGCGGCTCGAGGAGCTGACGCGGCCCCGCGAGGTGCTCTTGACGAACCGCCACCACTGGCGCGACTGCGGCAGGCTCATCGAGCGCTTCGGCTGCACCGTGCGGGCCCCTCGCACCGGCATGCACGAGTTCGACGAGACCCAGACCGTGGCGCCTTACGACTTCGGCGAGTCGCTCGTCGACGGCGCGGTGACGGTCCACGAGGTCGGCGTCCTATGTCCGGACGAGTCGGCGCTGCACATCCCGTCCGTGTCGGCGCTCGCCGTGGCGGATGGGGTGGTGCATTATGGCGAGCTCCGCTTCGTCTCCGACGACCTGATGGACGACCCAGAGGACACCAAGGCCGGCCTGAAGGCGGCTTATGCCCGGCTCGCGGATGAGCTCGAGTTCGAGAACCTCCTGACCGCGCACGGCGATCCGCTCGTCGGGGGCGCGCGCGAGGCGCTCCGGAACTGGGCAACGCGGTCCTAGCGGAGCGGAGCCGGGAGCGCCTTCTTCCCCTGGAAGGCGAACAGCAGCAGGTCGACCATGCGGAACGCTCGGCTAGCCCCACGCCGCGTGCGCCACGTCCGCCACCAGCCGCAGCTTCAGCTCCTCGGCCCGCTCGTCGATCGGGTTGCCCTCCGCGACTGAGGCGAAGCCGCACTGCGTCGAGAGTCCGAGCTGCGCCCGCGGGAAAAGGCTTCCGGCCTCGTCGATCCGGCCGCGAAGCATGTCCGGGGCCTCCAGCTCCGGCCTCTTGGTCGAGACGAGCCCGAGCACGACCTGCTTGTCGTCGGGCACCTTTACGAGCGGCTCGAACGACCCCGAGCGTGCGTCGTCGTACTCGAGGAAGTAGGCGTCGAACGCCCTCGCCCGCTCGAAGAGGGCGCCCGCGATGTAGTCGTAGCCGCCGCTGGCCATCCACATGCCGACGTTGTTCCCGCGGCACAGGTGCAGGCCGAGCCGCACGCCCGAGACGCCCTCGACCATGCCGTTGATCAGCTCTACGCCCTCGCTCAGCATCCGCTCGGCGGGCATGCCGAGCGACTCGGCCCAGTCCCGGACGCGGGGGTCCACGAGCGTGGCCAGCTCCGGCGCGTCGACCTGGATGTACTCGCATCCGAGCGAAACGAGCTCCTGGATCTCCGAGCGCCCAACCGCGGCGGCGTCGGCGAACATCGCGAACGCGTCGGGGTACGCACCGGTCGAGTACCTCGGGTTCCACAGGCCGAAGAGGACCAGCGGGCTCGGTACGGTCACCTTCAGGGGCAGCCGGGCGCGGGCGCGGGCATAGCTGTACTCCTCGGTCACCATCGAGCGCCGCTTGCGGAGCTTCGAGGTCACGGCGTAGCCGAAGACCCAATCGACCTCCCCCTCGGGCGTAGCCCACGGCATCGCGTTCCCGTGCTCCACCGATTCGATGCCCTCCACTGTCTCCGTGATCGGCCCCATGAACAGGTACCGGCGCATCTCGCCGTCGGTGACCACGTCAACCCCCGCGCCCTCCTGGACCGCAATCACCTGGTCGACGGCGCGGTCCTCCACGCGCTTGAGCTCGGGTGTGGACAGCCTGCCCTGCTCGAAGGCGGCGCGGGCCTCCTTCAGGTAGGACGGGCGAAGCATCGATCCGATGACCTCGGCGCGAAACACGGCGGCTCCTCTCGTCTCCGGCCGGAGAAGCTACAACGCCACGAGCGCGAACGTCCCGGCTGTAGCCTGACGAGCGTGAAATACGTGCCTTTCTACGAATCCGCCGATGACGTCCTCTCGAAGGCGCCCGCCCAGTTCCCGGCGCACAAGGCGCGCCTCGACGACTTCCATGCCCGCGGCGACCTCCTCATGGTCGGCACGTTCGGCGATCCGCAGGAGGAGGGCTCGATGGCCATCTTCACGAGCCGCGAGGCGGCCGAGGAGTTCGTCAGAGGGGATCCGTTCGTGCTGAACGGCGTAGTCCGCGACTGGCAGATCCGCGAATGGGACGAGGTGCTGGTGCCCTAAGGCGGCCATCGGCGTGACCGACCGCCCGCTCGAGGCAACGGGCGCAGCGCCCGGCGCCGGGCGCGGCGCCACCAGCCCGCTGGTCCTCCAGGGCGTCGAGGCCGCGCACGCATGCTCAGGACGCGTGCGGGCGCTCGGCCCATCGTCGTGCACCCGGGTTGGCGCACGGATGTGGACACCGCGACGTTCGTCGCGCTCGCCTCCACCGAGGCTTTCCGTACGCCCGAGCCGCTGCGCCGCGCTCGATCCCTGGCGCGCGACGCCCGGGCCCGGCAAGCGCAGCGCCTGCCGCCCTAGGGTTGCGCGGCGATGGTCCTGGGTCTCTCCGGCGGTGTCAAACGTAGGCGCCCCAGTCCGATGCGGTCCTTCGATCCGCGCACCGTCGGAGCCCTCGAGTGCAGGGCGTGGGAGATTTACTACCGTCGGAGGTGGCTCGCGTTCCTGATCGTGTCGGTGGGACTGGTCAGGGCGGCATTCAGGATGAGCTGGCCCCGGACGGTGCTCGGCGCGTGGCTCGTGCTCCGAGCGAACCGGAAGTGGGCGCCCTTTCCGGACAACGACCCGGACGCTGCCCGTTCGCTGATGACCCGCTTCTACCGCCTGCTGAAGGCCACCGAGCCGGCCGCCTTCGACCCGGCGAGGGCCGCTGAGCTCGAGGTTGAATGGTGGCGAGCGCACCGCGAGAACCAGCACGACCGGGGCGCCGGATCAGCTGAGGAGCTCGCCGCCGCGCTGTGTGACCTCTACTCGTACACCTACTCCGCCGACCCCGACGACGTGCGACAGGCGGCGGCACTGCGAGCCCAGGCCATGGACGTCTCGGACCGCTGGGTGGCGGACGGCTGCCACCCGGAGAGCGAGCTGCTCGACGAGGAGCGCGCCGTCCTCGTCCGATCGTACGCCGCCCTGCTGGCGGCGGTGCATCGCTGAGCGGAGCCCCCGTAACGCAGCCGGCGCCCCGCTGACTCTCAGACCAGCTCGAGGAACACCATCTCCGTGGAGTCGGACTTCCGCGGCCCCAGCTTGAGGATGCGGGTGTAGCCGCCGTCTCGGTCGGCGTAGCGCGGCGCGATCTCCTCGAAGAGCTTGTACACGATGAACTTGTCCTGCCCGAGCCGGGCCATCGCCTGGCGGCGGGCGTGGGGGTCGCCCTGCTTCGCCAGCGTGATCAGGCGCTCCAGCTCGGGCTTGACGGCCTTGGCCTTCGCCTCGGTCGTCTGGATCCGCTCGTGGTCGATCACCTCGCGGCAGAGGTTCGAGAACAGCGCCTTACGGTGGGCCGTCTGGCGCGAGAGCTTGCCCCTCTGCTTGCGGTGGCGCATCGCGCTCGACCTTATCCGGTGCGGAGGGTCAGCCCGCGGGCGTCGAGAGTCTCCTTAACCTCCTCGATCGACTTGCGACCGAAGTTCGGAATCGCCGCCAGCTCGGACTCGGACTTCTGGACGAGGTCGCCAACCGTCTGGATGCCCGCCCGCTTGAGGCAGTTGTACGAGCGCACCCCGAGCTCGAGCTCCTCGATCAGGATGTCGTCCATCCCGCTGGCGCCCGGGCCGCCGCCGTCGCCCCCGAGGCCCGCCTCGCCGGCGACGAGGGCCGCGCCCTGATCGCGCAGCGCGTCGACTCGGTCCGCGTCCGTGAAGATCGCCAGGTACTTGATGAGGATCTCGGCGGCCTCGCGTAGCGCCGCCTGGGGCTCGAGCGAGCCGTCGGTCTCGATGTCGATCGTGAGCTTGTCGTAGTCGGTCTTCTGCCCGACGCGGGCGGCGTCGACGGAGTACGCCACTCGCTTCACCGGCGAGAAGATCGAGTCGATCGGGATCACGCCGATCGGCTGATCGGGCGTCTTGTTCTCCTCCGCTGGGGAGTACCCGCGGCCGTGCCCGATGGTGAGGTACAGCTCGAGCTTGGTCTTCTTCTCGAGGGTCGCTATGTGGGTCTCCGGATTGAGGATCTCGACGCCGGAAGGCAGGTCGATGTCTCCCGCGGTGACCTCACCGGGTCCGGTGACGACGAGCGGCGCCTCGATCTCGGCCGCATCCGAGTGCATGCGGCAGACGACCTCCTTCAGGTTCAGGACGATGTCGGTTACGTCCTCCTTGACGCCGTTGATCGTCGAGAACTCGTGGGCCACTCCCTCGATCCGGACGCTCGTCACGGCGGCGCCGGCGAGCGACGACAGCAGGACCCGCCGCAGCGAGTTGCCGAACGTGTAGCCGAAGCCGCGGTCGAGCGGCTCGATCGTAAAGGTGCCGCGGTTTTGCTCGACCTTCTCGGTCGCTATTTGGGGAGTCTGGAACTCGATCATGGGTGCTTCCTTCGGCTGGTGGGCGCGCCCTGCCGCGGCGGCGACCGGCGCAAACCCGTGTTCACTACTTGGAGTAAAGCTCGACGATGAGCTGCTCCTGGACCGGCGTGGTGATCTCCGACCGCTCGGGCAGGCGGAGGACCTTGGCGGTAAGGCCGTCGTGGTCGGCCTGAAGCCACGCCGGGACCACGGAGGTGAGCTCGGTCGCGTCTCGCACGACCGGCTCCACCGGAGCGCTCGGCTTCATCGTGATCACGTCGTCGGTTCGCAACTGATACGACGGGATGTTCACCCGGCGGCCGTTCACCCGCCAGTGGCCGTGGCGGATCATCTGGCGCGCCTGGCGCCGCGACGCGGCGAAGCCGAGCCGCACGAGCACGTTGTCGAAACGCGACTCGAGCATGCGGAGCAGGTTCTCGCCGGTCACTCCGGACTGGCGGCTGGCCTTGTCGTAGTAGTTGCGGAACTGCTTCTCGAGCACGCCGTAGTAGCGGCGCGCCTTCTGCTTCTCACGCAGCTGGAGGCGGTACTCGGACTGGCGCGCACGGCCCCGACCATGGTCACCCGGCGGATAGTTGCGGCGCTCGACGCCGCACTTGTCCGTTAGGCAGCGCTCGCCCTTGAGGAAGAGCTTCGTCCCCTCCCGGCGACATTGCTTGCACTGGGCACCGGAGTCGCGGGCCATTAGACGCGCCTCCTCTTCCTCGGCCGGACGCCGTTGTGCGCCTGCGGCGTTACGTCGCGGATGCTCGTGATCTCGAGGCCGGCCGCCTGCAGGGAGCGGATGGCGGTCTCGCGGCCCGAGCCGGAGCCCTTCACGAAGACTTCGACCCTCTGCAGCCCGTGCTCCATGCCCTTCCGCGCCGCGGAGTCCGCCGTCACCTGGGCCGCGAAGGGGGTGGACTTGCGGGAGCCCTTGAAGCCCGCACCGCCGGCGGACTCCCACGCGATCACGTTTCCGTCCTTGTCCGTGAGCGACACGATCGTGTTGTTGAAGCTGGTCTTGATGTGGGCCTGGCCGAACGGCACGTTCTTGCGGACGCGCCTTCGGCCGCGGGGGCGTCGAGGCTGGGGCATCTAGCGGGGCACCTCAGTGCTTCCGGATCTTTCTCTTGCCGCCGCCGGCCGCCGATCCGCGCTTGGGCCCCTTGCGGGTGCGGGCGTTCGTCTTCGTCCGTTGGCCGTTGACGGGCAGGCCGCGCCGGTGGCGGAGCCCCTTGTATGAGCCGATCTCCATGAGGCGCTTGACGTTCTGCGAACGCTCACGCCGGAGGTCTCCCTCTACGAGCAGGTCGTCCACCCGCTCGCGCAGGCGGCGGACCTCGTCCTCGGTCAGGTCCTTTACGTACGTGTCCGGGCCCACGCCCGCGTCGGTCAACACCCTGTTCGCGGTCGATCGCCCGACGCCGTAGATGTAGGTCAGTCCGATCTCGGCTCGCTTGTTGAGGGGGATGTTGATGCCTGCGATTCGCGCCATTACCTCACCCCTGCCGTTGCTTGTGACGCGGGTTCTGACAGATCACGAGGACCGCACCGCCGCGGCGGATGATCTTGCACTTCTCGCACATGGGCTTGACTGAGGCGCGGACCTTCATAGCTCCGTGATCTGACCGTAACCGAACGAGAACCAGCGCGGAGCCCAGGAGTCGGCTCCACGCCGACCCACAAGAGTAGCAGCCGGGTCCCGCCCGGAACCGGGCCGCGCGGCCGCGCCTATCCGGCCAATGACGCCGCGGCGCCACCCCGCTCGCCGGCCACCTCGTGCCACGGGGTCAGGATCCGCGGCCCGTCCGCGGTCACGGCCACGGTGTGCTCGAAGTGCGCGGTGAGCGAGCCGTCCGAAGAGTAGACGGCCCAGTTGTCGGAACCCATGCGGACGTGGTGGTCGCCCGCGTTCACCATCGGCTCTATCGCGAGCACCATGCCCTCCTCCAGCTCCGGACCCCTGCCCGGGTCGCCGAAGTTCGGGATCTGCGGGTCCTCGTGCATGTCCCGGCCGATCCCGTGGCCGACCAGCGAGCGGATCACGGAGAAGCCGTCCGCCTCGACCCGCGCCTGCACCGCGTGCGAGACGTCCCCCAGCCGGTTGCCGGGCCTACACTGCTCGACCGCGTCGAAGAGGGCCGCCCTGGTACTCCTGAGGAGGCGTCGCGCGATCGGGGTGACGTTCCCGATGGGATGGGTGATCGCGGCATCGGCGACCCAGCCGTCGTAGACGACGCCGATGTCGATCGACAGGATGTCGCCGCGGCGGAGGCGGTAGCGGCCGGGGATCCCGTGCACCACCATCGAGTTCGGCGAGGTGCAGATCGAGCGCGGGAAGCCGCGGTAGCCCTTGAACGCCGGCTCGGCGTTCTGCGAGCGGATGAACCGCTCGGCCGTCTCGTCGATCTCGGCGGTGGTGACCCCGGGGCGGGCCTTCCGCCTCAGGATCTCGTGGCAGCGGGCGAGGATCCTGCCGGCGGCGGCGATCTTCTCGATCTCCTCGGGTGTCTTGCGATGGATCACGCTCAGATCTCGGCTTCAAGGGCCAGCGTCGCCAGTGTCGCACGGATGTGGCTGTGAACCTCCTCGGGCGAGCGGCTGCCGTCGAAGCGCCGCAGGATGCCCTGCTCCTCGTACCGCTCGATCAGCGGCTCGGTCTGCTCGCGGTAGACCGCCAGGCGCCTCCTGATCGTCTCGGGCTTGTCGTCATCGCGCTGGACGAGCCGCGACCCGTCCTGGTCACAGATCCCATCGACCTTCGGCGGGTCGAACTCCACGTGGTACACGTGCTGGTTCTCCACGCAGATCCGCCGCCCCGAGAGCCGCCTGATGATCTCATCCGTCGGCGCCTCGATCAGAATGGCCACGGTGAGCGAGCGCCCGCGACGGTCGAGCGCGTCGTCCAGGACCTCGGCCTGGCGTACGGTGCGCGGAAAGCCGTCGAGGATGAACCCGTCCTCGGCTTCGGGCGTGTCGATCCGCTCCATGATCACGTCGCACATCAGCTCGTCGGGGACTAGCTCGCCCGCCGCCACGATCGGGCCCGCCCGCTTCCCCAGCTCGGTGCCCTCGCTGATCGCCGCCCGGAGGATGTCTCCGGTGGCGTAGTAGGGCAGGTCGAAGTCGTCCACAAGACGCTCCGCCTGCGTTCCCTTTCCGGCCCCAGGAGGGCCCATGAGGATGAGGTTCAGTTCGGCCACGGAAAAGAGTCCAGAGGCTAGCGAGTACGCCGTGGAGCAGGAACGCCGGCCAACCCGAGGGCTACTTCAGGAAGCCCTCGTAGTTGCGCATCATGAGCTGCGCCTC
>JACVRW010000178.1 GCA_014534235.1 Thermoleophilaceae bacterium
CCCGAGGGCGCTCTCACGCCCGACGCCGAGCGAGAGCTGGTGGCCACGATCACCGACCTGTTGATCGAGCACGAGGGCGTCGATCTCGCCAACGAGAAGGGTCAAAAGCTGGCCTGGGTCTTCGTTCACCGGTTCCCGGTCTACGTCGCAGGTGCTCCCACGAGGTCGCCGCGCTACCGCTTCATCTGCCAGGTCCCCGAAGGCCAGTACACCGACGAGCGCCGCGCCGCGATGACCGCAGGCATTACACGGGCAGTAGGACAGGCCGAGGGCGACGCTTGGCCGCATCCCGAGCTTCGGGTCGGTGTCTTCACACTCGAGATCCCCGACGGGACGTGGGGCGGCAGTGGAAGGATCATCCGCCTCCCGGACAGATACGAGCTCGTCTGGCCCCTCGAGCCGGGCATGGGCGGCGAGCCTCGCGAGACGGCGGAGCAGGTGCTCGCGGAACGCCGTCGCGCCTCGGCCGCGAAGATCCTCGCCGCTCCTCCGGGAGAGAGCGCCTGGCCCAAGACGATCGAAGCGCAGGGATCGACATGACGCCCGCAACGAACGCTCCAGGAGGCAGCGCTGAAGGGAAGACGCCTGGCCAGGTCCAGGAGGTCGCACCACCGCCGGCCGCACTCGCGCTGACCACGCTCTCGCGCGTCGATTACACGGATGCCTTCAGGCTCGACGCTGGACGGGCGCAGGACTGGACCGGTGAAGAGTGGGCCCGGGCGATGTTGGAGGGAGCTCCCGCTGCAACTCGAACGAGGCTGCGGCGCGGGTGGTTTGCGCTCGGCGTGCGGTTGGGCCCAGCGAATGATGGCCGACGCATACTTGGCTGGGCGGTCCGCCGAAGTTCCCCCGAGTTTGCCGTCCTTGCTGCCAGCTCGCTCATCGGGATGAAAGCGGAAGTGGTCTGCAAGCGCGAGCCGCGCGGGCTGCTCGTCGCGACGTTCATGCAGCTGAACAATCCGGTTGCTCGGACGGTATGGGCGGTCGTCTCGCCCCGTCATCGGAAGGTTCTGCGCCGCCTGATCGAAGACATGAGCGGGAGGTCGACTGATGAACGTGGCTCGATCCGGAGCAGTAGGCAGGTGGCATGAACGCCATCGACGTGCCGCTCGCGTTTCATCCGCGGTCTTGGGGTAGTCGGGACGACGCCGGATGAGCGGCGCGGCGCGACGGCCGGTTGCTTCTGCGCAAGAAGGCGCCGGTGCCCGCGGATGACGACTGGTTCACCGACTCGCTTCGCCGCGGTCAATACCACAGACGACCTGCTGGTGGTGCGCTCTGACGCGTATGTCCTGCAGGAGGACGACGCTCGGCTCCAGCGGGCACCCGAACGCGGCGGGGCCCCGCCGCAGGTCGTCAACCTCGACCCTCGCTTCTACACCGCGCTCGCGGACTTCGAGTCCCGCTTCCCGGCGGGGCCGCCGTCGCTCGTTCGTGCCGAGCGCCTGGTTGTGCGGGGGGACATGACCTTTGGCGCGGGCACGGCGGTCTCCGGCGTGGACGAGGTCATGACGTGACGCCGCGCCGGGTCGTCGCGTTCGGCCCCGGGCGCGCGAACCTGATCGGCGAGCACACCGACTACAACGAGGGGCTCAGCCTGCCGTTCGCCATCCGGCAGGGCGTGCGCGTGACCGCCGAGGCGACGGGCGGCGACGAGCTGCTCGTCACCGCTGTCGACCACGGCGAACGCGCGCGGTTCCGGCTGTCGGGCGGCGGCGAGCGACTCGGCGGCTGGCGGGACTTTGTCCGCGGGGCTATCGGCGAGCTGAGCGCGGCCGGCGTGGAGCTCCGCGGCGCGGAAGTCACGATCGAAGGCACCGTGCCGGAGGGGGTGGGCCTGTCGTCCTCCGCAGCGCTCGAGGTGGCGCTGTGTCTCGCGCTGCGCGCCATGGCGGGCGCCCGCGAGCCGGGGGATCCGGCGAAGCTGGCCCGTCTGTGCTCCCGGATCGAGAACGAGTGGGTCGGGACCCACTCGGGCCTGCTCGACCAGCTTGCCTCGCTCCTGGGCATCGAGGGGCACGCGCTGCGGATCGACTTCCGCACGCTCGAGACGCGGCCGGTGCCGCTCCGCCTCGACGGCTGGCGCATGGTCACCGTCGACTCGGGTGAGCATCGCTCGCTTGCGAGCTCGGGCTACAACGAGCGGCGCGCGGAGACGGAGCGAGCGCGTCGAATGCTCGGCCTCGACAGCCTCCGTGAAGCCCTCCCCGCCGACGCCGAGCGGCTGCCCGAGCCGCTCGACCGCCGCGTCCGGCACGTGCTCGAGGAGAACGCGCGCGTCGACGCCGCGGTGGCCGCGCTCGAAACGGATGATCTGACAGCGGTTGGCGAGCTGCTCGACGCCTCGCACGCCAGCCTGCGCGATCTCTATGAGACGTCGACGCCGGCGGTCGAGCGGACCGTCGAGCGCCTGCGCGCGGCCGGCGCAGCCGGAGCGCGGATGATGGGCGGGGGCTTCGGCGGGCAGGTGATCGCGCTCCTGCCACCAGGTGCGCCGACCGCGCACGGTGCCACCGAGGTCGCGCCGGCCGACGGCGCGCAGCTGCTCGAGCAGCGCTGAGGCCCGCCTCGCGCCGCACAGCCGCTCGACTACCGCTCGCGTCGTACTGCAAGACATGCCCGGGGAGTGATGATGAGCGGACGGCCGCCGGAGACGATTGCCCGCGTGCCGCACCTGAACCCGACCGCCCTCGACTGGCGGCAGTTCGCGCTGCGGCTCTACTGGGGCTGCGCGCACAGGCCTGAGAGGGGCCTCCACGAGTCGGACTATTCCCGCGCGAAACCGCGTGCGCCGTTGACCGCGCCCCACCGCTCGGGCTACGCTGGCGCGCGTGAGTTTGGGCACGCCGCGTGCTCAGGCGCCCGCGTCCGCCGTGCGCTTCCGGCGCAACGTTGACCGGCTGACGGCCGGCCAGCTCGGCAACCTGCGGGCGGGCTTCGAGGCCATGTACGGGCTTGCGGACGATCGCGGCTACGCCTACCAAGCCGGGATCCACGGTCTGCCGCTGCCGATCGGGTGCGACAACGCGCACGGCACCCCCTACTTCCTGCCGTGGCACCGGGCCTATCTTTACTTCTTCGAGCGAGCGCTGCGCGATCGCGTGGAGCGCGCGATGCTGGCCTGGTGGGATTGGCGCACCGGCCCGCAGCGCCCCGCGCAGCTGCCAGAGGCGTATCGCGTGCGGAGGGTCAACGGGGAGGCCAACCCGCTCCACTCGGCGCGGGTCTCGCGGCTCGCGCTGGAGCAGGGCCGGCGGGCCGGTCTGCGGGTGGCGGCCCGCACGCGGCGCGAGCCCGGCGACGCCGCGCTGCTTCCCCGGGCGGAGGAGGTGCGCGAGCTGCTCGAATTGCGTGACTTCCTGGACTTCTCGTCTGCGCTCGAGGGCTTGCACGACCGCGTGCACGTCTGGGTTGGTGGGCACATGAGCCTGATCCCGTTCGCCTCCTTCGACCCGATCTTCTGGGCACACCACACGATGGTGGACCGGCTCTGGCGCGTGTGGCAGCTTCGCCACCCCGGGGCCCGGCCACCGCGGGCGATCCTCGACGAGGCGCTGCCGCCATTTCGGATGACCGTTCGCCAAACTCTCGACGTGACCGCGCTCGGCTACGACTACGCGGTGGCGAGCGCCTCCGCGCAGGTGGAGGCCCGGCGATGAAGCGCTTCGACTCGAGGCCGCTCGACGTCCCCGTCGACCGGGAGGACATCAGCCGTGCGGACGTGATCTTCTACGGCGTCGATCACTCCGGGCCGTCCTACGAGGCGCGCATCTTCCTCGACAACCCCCGCGCCGACGCGGACACCCCGCGCGACATCGAGCAGGGATATGCCGGCAGCTTCGCGGTCTTCGGCCACGGAGGCTGTTACGGGGAGGAAGGCCATTGCGCGCCCGAGGACCGGTTCATGGACGAGTTCGACCGGCGCCCG
>JACVRW010000081.1 GCA_014534235.1 Thermoleophilaceae bacterium
GCCGGGATCGCCGTCGTCGGCATGAGGTAGCCGCCGAGGTCCGCCCAGATGCGGGCGCGCACGGCGAGGATCGTCGCGTCGTTGTCCAGCGCCAGCTCGACGTCGGCCTCCACGCCGCGGCCCTGGTAGGAGGCGACGAAGTTCTCCTCCCGGTCCTCCGCCCACTTGACGGGCCGTCCGCTCGTCATCGCCGCCGCCGCCACGAGCACCGCCTCGGGCGCGGGCGGGCCCTTGCTGCCGAACGCGCCGCCCACATCGGGGACGATCACGTGGATCGACTCCTCCGGCCGGTCGAGCGCCGCCGCCAAGCCGGCCAGCTGGCGGTGGCTGTCCTGCGCCGACACGCAGACGGTCAGCATGTCGTCCGACTCGTCGTAGGACGCGATCGCCCCCCGCGGCTCCATCGGGACCGGCGCGAGCCGGGGCAGGGCGTGCCTTGCGCGCACCACGTGCGCCGCGGAGTCGAAGGCGCCCTCCACGTCGCCGCTCGCCCTATGCCAGTGGGTCATGGTGACGTCCGAGCTGCGGGCGTCGAGCACTGGCTCGAGCGGCTCGTAGTCGACCTCGACGAGCTCGGCAGCGTCCTCGGCATGCGCACGCGACTCAGCCAGCACCGCCGCCACCGGCTGCCCTGCGTAGCGCACCTCATCGCGGGCAAGTATCGGGTGGCCCTCCTCGGAGATCCGACCGCCGTCGAAGCCCTGCACCGGCAGGTCGCCGGCCCGGCCCTCCAGGTCGGCCGCCGTGAGCACGGCGAAGACGCCATCCAGGCCATCCGGAGCATCTACGCCGTGGATCCGAGCGTGCGCGAACGGGCTCCGCACGAACGCGACGTGGGCCGCCCCCGGCGGGTCGATGTCGTCGAGGTAGCGCGCCCTGCCGCGCAGGATGCGCTCGTCCTCCCGGCGCGCGACCGGACGGCCGATCAACCGGTTCGCGCTCAGCCGGGCTTCCGCTCCCACGTCACGTCGAAGTCGGGGACGACGGGCCGCATCAGCGTGTCAACGGGGCAATAGCTGGCGACGAGGCTCGCGAGCCTCGCCACGCGCTCCGCCGGCTCGTCGGTGGCGATCGTGACGCGGGACCGCAACGGCGGTTCGTCGCTGACGAGCGGGGGGAAGTCCCGCACGTGGGTCGCGCATGCGGTGCGGTCGAGCATCTCGGCGTCCGCCCGGTTCGTCACTACGTACTCCCCGGTCTCACGGAGCCTCCCCATCGATCACCCTCCTCCTCCGATCGAGATCACGAGCTTCCTGCCGGGCGACTCCTCCTGGCGCTCCCACGCGCCGGCCACCTCGTCGAGCGGGACCACCTCGCGCTCGACCTCGACGCGGCCGTCCAATGCGAGCTCCAGCACGCGGCGGTAGACGTCGGCCTTCCGCTCGAACGGGGTCCAGCCCGACGAGATCGCGTGGATCGCGCCCTGGCGGTTCCGGACGTTCTCGAGCGGCACGCGGACGTCCGCGCCCGCGGACTGGCCCACGTTCACGAGGCGCCCCTCGGTGGCGATGACCCGCAGCGCCGCCATCGCGGGCTCGCCCCAGAGCGGATCGACCACGATGTCGAGCGGCCCGCCGGCCGCCCGCTCGACGGCGTCCGTCGGATCGCCGTCGCCCAGCTCGACGACCTCGTCGGCGCCCAGCTCGCGGACGCGCTCGAGGCGCTCGGCGCTCCGCCCCGCGCCGACCACCCGGGCCGCCCCCATCTCCTTCGCCAGCTGGACCGCCATCTGCCCGACGGCGCCGGTCGCGCCGAGGACGAGCACTCGCTCGCCGCCCGCGGGCGCCGCGCGCTCGAGCGCGAGCAGCGCGGTGATGCCGACCACGCCGATGGCCGCGGCGAGGTCGGCGCTGGCCTCGTCCGGGAGCTCCACGAGCGACTCCTCTGGGACGGCGGCGCGCTCGGCCAACGTCCCCTGCGCGCCGAAGCCCGGCAGCGCCGGGCCCTCGAAGCGAACCCGCCGGCCGGGCGGCACCCGCGACGACTCGACGACCCTCCCCGCGCCCTCGAGCCCCGGGACGTACGGCGGCTGCGCACGCCTCGCGTGGCGCCCCGCGGCGACGCGGATCTCCACCGGGTTGAGCGGCGCCGCCTCGACTTCGACGAGCGCGGTACCCTCGTCGCGAACCGGCTCGTCGACGTCCGCCGGCGCCGGCGGAGAGCCGACGGCCTCCACGACGGCGGCCCGCATCAGCCCACGGCCTCGGCGTGCGCCTGGAGCGCCTGGACCACCACGGCCAGCGCGGCTATCCCCTCTTCCGCGCCGGTCTCCGGCTCCGCCTCGCCGCGGATGCAGCGGCCGAACTCAGCGAGCTCCTCCGCCAGCATGTCCCGCTCGTCGAACTCGACGGGCTCGCCGGCGAGCGTCAGCGTCGTCACGCCGTCGAGCGCCTGGGCCTTCGGCCAGACCGAGAAGTCGGTGCGGTAGTCGAGCACGGCCTCGGTCCCGAGCAGGCGCAGCGAGAGCGTCTTCGGCGAGACGTAGCTGCCGGTGACGGAGGCGAGCGTTCCGGAGCCGAGCTCGAGCGTCACGACCCCCACGTCGTCGATATCGGCCGAGCTGTGCACGTGGGCGAAGCGACCAAACGCTCGACGTACGGGGCCGAGCCAGTACGCCAGCGTGTCGACGTGGTGAATCCCGAGCTGCATGATGGGCCCGCCCGGGTTGCGCTCGCGGTGCGCGCGCCAGGCGTCCGGCTTGAACGAGCCCGGGAGCGACATGTTCGCCTCGGCCAGGACCACGCGCCCGAGCGCGCCGTGCTCCAGCAGCTGCTTGACGCGGCGGGCGGCACCGAGCCGGCGGAACGCGTGGCCGACCATCAGCGTCACGCCGGCGTCCGCGCACGCGTCCCTCATTCGCTCGCCGGCCTCGACGGTGTCCGCGATCGGCTTCTCCACGAAGACGTGGCGAGCGTGCTCGGCGCACGCGAGCGCCTGCTCCTCGTGCACGTCGTTGGGCGTCGCGAGGACGACGCCCTCGACGCGCGGGTGCCGGATCGCCTCCTCGGGGCTCGGGGCCGGCTCGCAGCCGAAGCGCTCGGCGAACTCGCCGCGGCTCCGTTCGTCCCTGCTGAAGCACGTGACGAGCTCGAGGCCGGCGCGCTGCGCGGCCGCCGCGAGGCGCGGCGCCCACATGCCCGTACCGATCATCGCGATGCCGCTCATCCGAGCTGCTCGCGAACCCAGTCGGCGGCCAGCGGCCTCGTCTTGTACGGGACGTTCGCGCAGCCGTGGTTGCCGTCCTCGTGCAGCACGAAGGTGCCGTTCGGCGCCTCGGCGGCGGCCCGCTCGCTCTGCTCCCAGGGGATCAGGCGGTCGAGCTTGCCGGTTATCGCAAGGTAGGGCTGCTCGATGCGCTCCGCCACCCCGCTGAGGTCGAGCTCCGCCGCCTTGGCGCGCCCCTCTTCGTCGTCGCGCGCGAACGACTTCGCCACGAAGGTCTCTCGTGTCTGCGGCGGCACGTGGTCCCAGATGTCGCCAAACCTGTACGGGCCGCTCAGCCCGACCCCCGCCTTCACCCGACGCTCGAACGCGAGCACGCGGGGCGCGTAGTAGCCGCCCAGGCTGACCCCGAAGAGACCCACGCGGTCGAGGTCGACGTCCGTGCGGCCGGCGATCGCGTCGAGCACCGCGGTCACGGCGACGTCGTAGTCCGGTCGGATGGGGAGGTCGTAGCCGCACTCCCCCTGCCCCGGCCCGTCCATCGACAGCGTGGCCATGCCGCGGTCGAGGAAGACGTTCTCGAGCCTGAAGAACTCCTCCTTCGTCGAGTCCAGCCCCGGCACGAGCAACACGAGCGGCGGGCGCTCCTCCCCGGCGGGGCGGCGGAGGTTGCCCACCACCCGGCCGCCGTCCAGCGGCACCTCGAGCCTCTCGGCGTCCGGGTCGAGGTACTCGTGCACCTTGGCCAACGCCGCGACCGCCTTGTCGGCGGCGGCGCGGCTTCGGCCGGGGTCCACCACCCAGACGAACTTCGCGAAGTGGTAGGCGACCGTGGCCCGCGCCCAGGCCTCGCCCGCGGTCAGGCGCCGCTCGTTCGCGGCGGCCTCCTCAGCCAGCCCCGCGTGCATGTCCGCATTGCCGCACCACGCGTCGAGCCACTCGTCCCAGACCTCGACCCGGCCGGTGGTGGCGAGGAAGTCGTTGTAGTCGACCCCGGCCTGCACGAAGCGCGGCGCCCAGTGCTCAATGGCTGCCTGCACGCGCGCGTCCGGCACCCGCGATCACCTCCTCCGGGTCGTGGCCGAGGTCGCTCAGCATCACCATGGCGGCGCTGCGGCCGGGCACGCCGGTGACGGAGCCGCCGACGCTCGTCGTGCCGCCCGTCTGGTAGAGCCCGGGGATCGGCATGCGGTGGGACGCCCAGCCCGGCACCGGGCGGTACTTGCCGCTGAACGCGTAGCTGCGATCCCCGCCGTGGAAGGCGCCGCGGAGCATGTGCTGGTTCGAGCGCTCGATGTCCGCGGGGCTCTTCACGTAGTAGGTGAGGATGTGCTCGTCCGACAGGGCCGGGACGAAGCGGCGCACGTGCTCGAGCTGGCGCCGGAACACCGTCTCCTTGTGCTCGTCCCAGCTCGCCACGCCCTCCGGCAGGTCCCAGGTCTGCGGGCTGAGCAGCTTGACCGTGTGATGGCCCTCCGGGGCACGATCCGGATCGACGAGCGTGGGCGTCGCCACGAGAAGCCACGGCACGCCCTGGTCGTGGGGCCGCCCGTCGCGGACGGCCCGCCCCAGCGCGAGCACCTCCTCCGGCCAGCCCACCGTCCCGGCGGAGACGGCGGCGCGCGGGCCGTCCGGCGTCTGGAACTCCGGGGCCGCGTCGGTCGCCAGGTAGCACGCCATGCCGGACATCCCCACGTCGTAGGTGTCGACGCCGTAGACGAACTCCTCGCCCCACGCGTCGCGCGGCGCCATCTCCACGAGGTGCTTGACGTGGATCGTCGATAGCACGGCGCGCCTGGCCATGTAGCGCTCGCCGTCGTCCGTCTCGACGCCGGTGCACCGGCCGTCCTCGAGGACGAGGCGCGACACCTGCCGGTTGCAGACGACGGTCGAGCCGTGGTCCTCGAGGAAGCGCGTAAGCGCGTCCGTCAGCGCGCCCGAGCCGCCGCGCGGGATCGACCAGCTGCGTCCCTGGCGGCCGAAGATGATCGAGTAGGCGTTCACCCCCGAGCCGGCAGCGTCCACCGGCACAAGCGTCTGAAACGCCTGCCAGATCATGAACGCCTGAACGTGGCGGTCCGCGAACTCGCGCCTGATCACGTCCCAGGCCGTGATCGCGTTTCGCCGGAGCCAGATGCGACCGCGCGGATGCTCGAGCAGCATCTCGTCCAGTGACGGGCCGAAGCCGGGCGGCGTGACGCGCGCCCGGCCGAAGATCCCCTTGACCTCGTCGTACTCGCGTATGAGCCGGCGGTAGGCCTCGACGTCGCCCGGCGAGAAGCGCGCGATCTCGTCGCACGTGCGGTCGAGGTCGAGCCACATCGTGAGCTGCTCGCCGTCGGGGAACGCCACGTGCCCTACCGGGTCGGGCTCGAGGTACTCCAGCCCGTAGTCGGCGTGGAGCCCGAGCTCGTCGTTCACGAGCAGCGGGTTCACGCGGATGATCGTGTGCCCGGTCGAGCACGAGTCGATCCTGTAGCCGGGGCCGAGGAGCTCCTCGGTCGCCGCGCCCCCGCCCGGTATCGCGCGCGCGTCGAGGACTAGGCATTCGTAGCCGGCCCTCGCCAGGTACGCGGCGGTGATGAGGCTGTTGTGGCCTGCGCCCGCGACGACGACGTCGGCGGTGTGGGTCATGTGAGCGTCTCCTCCCTTTGGGCCGGCTCGAGCTGGAGCAGGCGCTCCGCGTTGCCGCCGAGGATCGCCTCCTCCACCTCGGGCGCCAGCCCCAGCGCCCGCACGCTGTCGACGTGCCGTGTGTCGCCCATGTCGAATGGATAGTCGGAGCCGAGCAGCACGTGGTCGGCCCCGGCGTAGGCGATCAGCGCGCACAGGAGCGCGTCGTCGTGCGTCAATGTGTCGAAGTAGAAGCGCCGGATCGAGTCGTCGGTCGACTCTCTAAGGCGCGACGTTGCCTGCGGCTGGAAGCGGTGCGCGTGCCGCAGCCGCCCGCGGACCGCGAGGAGCGCGCCGCCACCGTGGGCGAGCAGCACGCGCAGCCCGGGGTGCCGCTCCATGACGCCGGCCATCACCATGTGCGCCGCCGTCGCCGCCGTCTCGAGCGGGTTGCCCACCGTGTTCCAGAGGTAGTAGTCCTGGAACGCCGGCGAGTCGAACCCGCGCGTCGTCGGGTGCACGAAGACGATGGCACCGGTCGCCGCCGCCGCCTCCCAGAACGGCTCGAACCGATCGTCGCCGAGGAAGGCGCCGCGGACGCTCGCCGCCACCTCCACGCCCCTCAGAACCCCGTCGTCCATCAGCACGCGAACCTCGCGCGCGGCGACGTCGGGGTCCTGGAGCGGCAGCGCGCCGAGAGCCGCCACGCGCTTGGGGTCGTCGCGGACGAGCCGCGCCAGGGCGTCGTTCTGGATGCGCGCCCTGCCGAGCCCCTCGTCGGGATCGGCGTCGTAGTAGAGGAGCGGCACCCACGGCGAGAGCAGCACGCGATCCACCCCCGCCTCGTCCTGCGCCGCGAGGATGCGCTCGATGTCCACGAACTCGGCGATCGCCGACCGGATCTCCCTGCCACCCATCTCCACGACCTGCGCCCCGGCCTCGTCCGTGTAGACGCGAGGGCGCCAGGCCTCGCCGCGGCCGGCCTCGCGGGCGATCTCCGGGACGATCACGTGGGCGTGCACGTCGACGGTCACGGGCTCACCCCTCGATCGCGATCAACGCCAGCACGCCGCCGACCACGAGCGCCCCTCCCAGCCATACGCGGGCGTTTGCGTTCTCGAGATGGCGGCCGACCATGATCGGGGCGAGCACGAGCGTGATCGGCACGCCGACCAGATTCGTGGCCAGCACGACCGCGACGGCGGTCTCGTCGAGCGCGAGCAGGCGGAACCAGGTGGCGAACGCGACGAGCAGCGCGGCGAACAGCTTCAGCCCGAGCGTGCCCCTCGCGATGGATCGGATCGCGCGCAGCGAGCCGCGCGCCACCAGCGCCCCGCCCAGCGCGGCCGTCGCCGCGAGCAGCCCGAGCGTCACGCCGAGCAGCGGCGAGTCGAGCCCGCGGAGCGCCTCCACGGTCAGGACTGCGCTCAGGGCCCACATGAACGCGGTGCCGAAGGCGAAGATCGAGTCGCGCTCGATCCTGACGTCCCCGCTGCCGCGGCTCGCGAGCAGCCACGCGCCGACCATGATCGGCGCGATGGCCGCGAGCACCGCGGCGCTCGGCAGCTCGCCGAGCGTCACCGCCGCCAGCACAACCCCGAAGAGCGGCGTGAGCGTTATCAGCGGCGCCGTTCGCGACGCCCCGATGCGCATCTGGCTCATGTTCAGGAACAGCCAGCCGAGCACGAAGTGGATCACGCCCGCGACCGCGAACAGCGCGATGGCCTCGCCGGTTGCGTCGCCGAGCTGGCTCAGGTCCTCCGACACGAGGCTCGCGAGCACGAGCACCACGGTCGCCGCCGACAGCTGTAGGAACGTCGATACCCACGGGTCCTCGATACCCCGGATGGCCCGCCGGTTGAGGCTCTGGAAGAGGCCGAATCCGATTCCCGAGGCGGTCGCCCACAGAACGCCACTCACGCCGGCGTCGTGGGCCTAATCGCCTGCTTTCCCGCCTGCTCCACGGAGCCGCCGAAGTAGAGGGCGGACATCTCGGGGTTGTTCAGGACATCGTCGGCCTTGCCGGTGAGCAGCACGCGACCGCTCTCCATCACGACGCCCTGCTTCGCCATCCGCAGCCCGAAGCGCACGTTCTGCTCCACGAGCAAGATCGTCTTGCCGGCGTCGACCATCACCTTGATCGACTCCCACACGTGCTTGAGCGCCTTGGGGTCCAGCCCGAGCGACGGCTCGTCCAGCATGACCAGCTTCGGCTCGAGCATCAGCGACCGGCCAAACTCCACCATCCTGCGCTGGCCGCCCGAGAGGTTGCCCGCACGGTCGTTCGCCCGCTCGCGGATGACCGGGAAGAGCTCGGCGACCGAGTCGTATCGCTTATGGAGCAGCTTCTTGTCGCGGCGCTGGATGTAGGCGCCCATCAGCACGTTCTCCTTGACCGTCAGCGCCGGGAAGAGCGCGTTCGACTGCGGCACCTGGGACACGCCCATGGCGAGGATCCGCGAGGGGTGGAGGCCGCAGAGCGACCGGCCGTCGAGCTGCACGTCGCCCTTGCGGGGCTGGAGCAGTCCGCTGATCGCGCGCAGCACGGTCGACTTGCCGGCGCCGTTCGGCCCCACGACGCAGCACACGGAGCGCTCGGGGACCTCGAGGTCGACTCCCTGGAGGACGTCGCCCCCGCCGTAGCCGGCGTACACGTCAGTCAACCGGAGCATCTCACGCCCTCGCCGGCTCCTCGAGACGGAAGTCCTCGCCCAGGTAGGCATCCAGCACCTGCGGGTCGCGCTGGACCTCGTCGGCCGTCCCGCTGGCGATGGTCTGGCCGCGGGCGAGCACGAGCACCGGGTTGCACATCCCGAGCACGAAGGGCATGTTGTGCTCCACGATCAGGAACGTCTTGCCCTGCGCGTTCAGCTCGCGGATCATCTCGCCGATCCGCTCGATCAGCGTCGGGTTGATCCCCCCGGCCGGCTCATCCAGCATGATTAGCTTCGGGTCGAGCATCAGGATCTGGGCCAGCTCCACGAGCTTCTGCTGCCCGTAGGAGAGCGCCGACGCATGCACGTCGCGGTACTTCCGCATGCCGACAAACTCGAGTAGGTCCTCGGCGCGCCGGGCCTCGCGGCCGGAAACGGCGTCGGCGCCGAGCAGGCGAGGGTGGAACCCCTGCAGCGGCGCCACGACGTTCTCGAGCACGGTCATCTCCCGGAAGAGCCGGGTGATCTGGAACGTCCGCCCGAGGCCGAGGTGCGCCCGCTGCCACGGCGGCTTGCCGTCGATCCGCTGCCCGTCGAACCAGACCTCGCCGGCCTGCGGGGTCATCGTGCCGCCGATCAGGTTGAAGACCGTCGTCTTACCGGACCCGTTCGGCCCGATCAGCGCGGTGATCGAGCCCTCCGGGACGGCGAACGAGGCGCCGTCGACGGCCCGGACGCCGCCGAAGCGCTTCTCGAGGCCCTTTACCTCGAGGAGCGGTGGCCCGGAGGGCTCCGCCGCCTCGCGCGCCGGCGCGGCGCGCGCGCGGAGGTCGATGCCGGTGAGCCGCTCGCCCGCCAGGCCCGCCTTGCCGCGCGTCCGCCACCACTCGATCCATCGATTGGCGGTCGGGATGATCCCGCGCGGCAGGAACATGACGACGAGCACCAGGAGGCCGCCGAAGATCAGGAGTCGGGCGTTTCCGCCCTGGAACTCCTGGTTGCTCGTCTCGTTTAGCCACTCGATGATGAACGCACCGAGGACGGGCCCCCAGAGCGTGTCCCGCCCGCCGAGCAGCAGCGACAGGATGATCTGGACGCTCAGGAGGATGTTGAACATCCCGAGCGGGTCGATGAACGAGATGTAGTAGCCGTACACGCCGCCCGCCATACCGACGAAGACCGCGCTTGCGACGAATGCGAGGATCTTGTAGGTCGGCGTGCTGACCCCGACGGTGGCCGCCTTGTCCTCGTCCTCGCGGATCGCGACCAGACCCATGCCGAACTTGTTGCGCCGGATCCACCACGACAGGACCAGCGATACCGCCAGCAGCCCCATCAGCGTGTAGTAGAAGGGCCAGTACTGGTAGTCGACGCTCCAGGTCGGGATCGGCAGCGTGATGCCGCCGGTGCCGTTCGTCAGCTCGTCCCAGTTCGTGGCGAGCAGCTGCACGAGGAACAGGAACGCGATGGTCAAGATCACAAACGCGTGCCCGCGGGCGCGCATGGCGACGACGCCGAGCGCGGCCGCGACGAGCCCGGCCAAAACACCGGCGACGGGCACCCACACCCACGGCGAGCCGCCGATGTCGCTCACGCAGATACCCACGGTGTAGGCGCCGAGGCCGATGAATGCCCCCTGGCCGAGGGAGATGTAGCCCGCGTACCCCGTGATGATGTTCAGCCCGACGGCGCCGACGGCGAACACCATCGCCAGGATGATCATGTTCTGGTAGTAGAGGTCGTCCGAAAGGACCGGGAAGAGGGCGACGAGCAGGATCGCCAGCGCGATCACCGCGGTCCAGGGCGAGCGCAGCGTCTTCGACGGCGCCCGCGACGGAGGCGTTCCGCCGCCCTTGAGCGTCTCCTCGGCGACCGCGGTGGTGGCGCCGTCGGTCATGCCGTCGCCACGTCCTGGCGCAGCCGCGTGCCGAGGATGCCCTGCGGCCTGAGCAGCAGCACGATGAACACGAACGCGTACGGCACGCCGGTGGCCCACTCAGGACCGATATAGGTGACCGTCATGAGCTCGGCCACGCCCAGGCAGAGCGCGCCGATCACCGCGCCCGGCAGGCTCCCCATGCCGCCCAAGACGATGATGCCGAGCAGCCGGGCGATCCACTGGTAGTGGGATCCCGGCAGGAACGGGTAGAGCACGCTCGCGATCGCGCCGCCGGCGCCGGCGCTCGCCACGCCGATCGCGAACGTGAGCGCCGCCACGGACACGGCGTTGACGCCCACGAGCTCTGCTCCCTGCGGGTTCACGGCGCTGGCCCGGATCGCGCGTCCGAGCCAGCTACGGGTCAGGACGAGGTACAGCGAGGCCAAGACGACGATCGCCACGAGCCCCCCGTACACCTGGGCCTTGGGCAGGAACAGCTCGCCTATCTCGAAGCTCTGGGCGAAGTACTCGGGGCGCACCGAGTGGGACGTGTTGCCCCAGATCACGCCCATGATCCCCTCGAGGAACAGCGCCAGCCCGAACGTGAGTAGCACCGAGGCCGCGGGCGGCGCACGGCGTATCGGGCGAATCGTCGCGTTGTAAAGCAGCCAGCCGAACGCGAACATGACCGGCGTCAGCGCGAAGATCGCCGCCAGCGGGTCCAAGCCGATCGCGCGCCACAGCGACCAGGTGATGAACGCGGCGAGGATCAGGAACGCCCCGTGGGCGATGTTGATCACGTTCATCACGCCGAAGATCAGCGTGAGGCCCGACGCCAGCAGCGCGTACACGCCGCCGATGAGGAGGCCGAGGATGAGCGCCTGAAGGAACTCGGTCACTGGTCGCGTCCGCCGGGGCGACGCCGCGCGGAGCCACTAGCGGCCCCGCGCGGTGTCGCGTCTCCCCCTCCTGTTACCCGGCGCCCTCCGGCCGCCACTCCGGGATGATCTCGTCGCTCGTGGCCGCGGCCTCCGGCAGGATGATCTCCGGGACGCCGCTCTGCCACTGGCCGACCAGGAACTCGCCCTGCGGCCGGCCCGCGTCATCCCACCTCAGCGGGCCCAGGATCGTGTCGACCTCGTTCTCTCGCAGCCAGTCGGCGAGCTCGATCTGGCGGTTGCGGTCGATCGTGCCGACCGCCTTCACGGCCGCCTCGAGCACCTGCGCCGCCGCGTAGGCGTCGGCCGCGTCCTCCGGCACCTCCTGCCCGCCGAACATCTCCCGGTACTTCGCCACGAACGCCTTGTTGCCGGGCGTCGTCGCCTCCTTCGTGTGGCTCACGCCGTAGAAGATGCCCTCGGTGGTCTGCTTGCCGATCGCCCCGGAGTACTGGTCGCCGAACGAGGGCGCGCTCGTCTGATAGAGCATGTCGGGCGTGAAGTTGGCCCTGCGCAGGGCGCGCACGAACGCCACGCCGTCCTCGAAGGTCGCACCGTGGACGACCACGTCCGGGTTGCGTGCCTTCAGCGCGCTCGCGATGCCGTCGAGGTTCGGGTTGTCGATCGTGTAGGTCTCGCGGTAGACGGTCTTGATCCCGGCATCGCTCAGGATCGCCTCGATCCCCTCCAAGGCCGGCCGCGCGAACGGGTCGTCGAGCGTCGGGTAGGCCGCCGTCTTCGGGCGCTCATTCTCGGGCAGGTTCGTCACCCACTCGGCCCACAGGTCGCCCTGGTGGTCGGCAGTCGCCTGCTGGGCGAAGAACAGGTACTTGAAGCCGCGGTCGAACAGTTCCGGGGCGCCGCCGGCCGGCTCGACGTAGAGCATGCGGTTCCGCTCGGCCACCGCCGAGGCGGGGAGGTTGAGGAGGGAGGAGAAGGTGCCGAGCAGCAGGTCGACCCGGTCGCGGCTGATCAGCGCGTTGTAGTCGGCGACGACCGTGTTCTGGTTGCTCTGGTCGTCCTTGATGACCATCTGCACCGGGCGCCCATCGATCAGGCCGCCCTTCGCGTTGACCGTCGCCTCCCAGACCTCGTACCCCTGGCGTGCCGCCTTGCCGGGCTCGGAGAACTCCCCGGTCAGCGGCAGCGAGGCGCCGACCTTGATCGGCTCTCCGCTGGCTTCTCCGCCCCCGCCTCCGCCGCCATCGTCGTCGTCACCGCAGCCGGCCGCGGCCATCAGGGCCAGGGCGAGGACGACAACAAGGAGCCGAAAAACCTTGTGCATCTGACCTCCTCCGCCTCGCTCTGCGTACCCGCGCGGGCACGCAGGAATCGGGCTCGCTCCCCTCCTCAAGCAACGCCCCGGAAAGCCTCACCGGGCCTCGTTGCAAACGTTTGCTGCAATCGTGTGCAGGCTATCGCCGGCGCACGAGCGTTGTCAAGGCGCCGTCGCGCTCGCATGCGTTCGACCTTTAGCCGGATATGGCCGCGGAAGGTCGCACGCGTGCGATCCGGAGCCGCCGCGGCGGCGGTGGTCTCCGTACGGCGCCCCGACCACGCCCGCGCCCCTACGACCCGCCTGCGTACTCCTTCGCGGCCCGCTCGACCTCCGCCCGGTCCCAGTCGTTGACGTCCTCGATCAGCGAGTCGTTCAGGGCCTCCTGCACGTCGATCGTCTGTCCCTGCTCGAGGACGCCGGCCCGGACGAGCACTTCCTGGCCGGTGTCCCAGACGTCGGGTCGCAGGTCGCCGATCCGCTTCGGGTCGTCCGGCTTCATGAGCTGGATCGCGAGATCGAGCGCGGCCTCGCCGCTCGCCTCGTTGCGCCACTCGGCCGGCACCTTCTCGCGGGCGATCTGCTCCACCACCTCGCGGTTGACCTGGCCGACGTACTGACCCTTCGCCCACGCGCGCAGGAAGGCCACGACCGCCTTGCGCTTCTCCTTCAGCGTGTCGGGCAGGACGCCCAGCGGGTTGCCGTCGATCCGCGCGACGTCCTCGGGGGTGATGTTGCGGAGCTCGACCCCGTTCGCGGACAGCGCCGTGAAATCTGAAGCGTTGCCGACGTAGGCCTGGATCTTCCCGTCCTCGAACGTCTTGGCGACGAGCGCGCCGCTCGTCCCGACCACAGCGGTCTCCACGGAGTCCTTCGAGATGCCGGCGGAGTCGAGCATGGCGTCGAGGAAGCGGGTGCTTTCCTCCGACTCGAGCCCGACGGTCTTGCCCTCGACGCCCGAGATGTCCTTTATGGGGCTGTCCGCGGGCACGACGATTCCGGCCGTGTTCGTGTGCTGCGGGCTGAAGATGGCCTGATGCTCGCCGCCCTGTGAACGCGCGAGGATGATCTCGTCCACGTCGGCGAACGAGACGTCCGCGTCGCCGTTGTCGAGGAACGC
>JACVRW010000070.1 GCA_014534235.1 Thermoleophilaceae bacterium
CTCGAGCGCGAGGAAACCCAGCCCGACCAGGATGAGCGCGATCCCCGGGCCCGGCACGCCCGGGCCGGACATCACGATGCCCGCGAGCACGATCAGGCCGCCGAGGACGACCACCGCTGCGCGGTGGACGATGTGGCGCTGTTTGTGGCGCTCCTTGCGCTCCTGGAGCTTCTTCAGGAGCTCGGGGCGATCGTCGGCGGGCGGCGGCTTTGTGGCTTCCTCGGTGGCCACGGAAGTCGAGCTTAGTGTGCGCCGCGCGCGCGCTGACCGAGCGCCTTCTGAGGTGAGAGCCAGCGGTCGAGGGGCAGTGCCTCTCCCGCGGCGGCCAGGGAGCGCGGGTCGGTTTGCGGTAGGCCGCTGACGGGCACGGCCGCCAGGCGCTCGACGGTCGCCCGGTTCGAGGCCTCGATCGGGGCGGGCCGCTTCGGCCACGGCGTCATTACCACCCCGGCGACCCGGAGGCCGGCCGCCCTCGCCGCCTCGACGGTGAGCAGCGTGTGGTTGATCGTGCCGAGGCCGGTGTGTGCGGCCACCACGAGCGGCAGCCCCAGGTCGACGGCCAGGTCGCGCACGAGGTAGCCGGCAGTGAGCGGTACGAGGAGGCCGCCGACGCCTTCACAGACGAGAACGTCGGCGCCCGCGCCCGCGGCGCGCGCCGTCGCGACGAGCCGCATCGGCTCAATCGTTTCGCCGCGGAGCTCGGAGGCGAAGTGCGGGGACACGGGTGGCCGGAATCGATAGGGCGCGACGCCAGCCGGCGCCTGGCCGGCACTGGCCACGTGGGCGAGCAGCTCGTGATCGGGCGGCCACTCCCCGGCCGGCTCGTCCAGGCCTGTGACCGCCGGCTTGAACGCCGCGACCCGTTCGCCCCGCGCGGCGAGCGCCGCGCATATGGCCGCGGCCACGACCGACTTGCCAACCGCCGTGCCGGTCCCGGTGACGAAGAGCCCGCGCATCAGGGGCGAGACAGCGCGAGGCGCCAGCGGCGTACCGACCAGCACGGCGCCGACGCCCGCACCGCCCGGCGGGGCCGGCCGCGCTCCACGCGGCCGATGGGCGGGCGTCGGCGAGGGAGGCGGCCGGCGCGCAAGCTAGGAGTGATGACCTGGGTTCGCACAGAGAGCCACGCCACGCCCAGTGCGCCGGGTAGCGGGGCGCACTACGCCGCGTCGCGCAGCCCGTCGAACACCCGCCGGGGGGCCGCGTCGCTCTCCCGCTGATCCTGCTCCGGCGCCCCGCTCGTGGGCGGGCCGGCGGGCACCGCGGCCGCGAGCACCTCGGCCGCCTCGCGCAGCTCGGACTTCGTGTGCGGGGCCATCACCGCCAGGCGCAGGCGAGAGCTGCCGGGCGGGACGGTCGGCGGGCGGATGGCCTGGGCGAACACGCCGCGCGCGAGCGCCCGCTCGCACGCAGCAACCGCCCTCCCCGGATCGCCCACGATCAGCGGCACGATCGGGGTCTCGCCCTCCCGCACCGGCACGCCGCGCTCGGCGAGCGCCGCGCGCAGCGCGGCTGCGTTCCGCTGTAGCTTCTCCACCCGACGCGGTTGCTCGCGCAGCAGCTCGAGGGCCGCCATCGCCGCGGCCACGGCCGGCGGCGGCAGCGCGGTCGAGAAGATCAGCGTCCGCGCCGTGTTGGTGAGGTAGCGGGCCATCGGCTGGTCGCAGCAAACGTATGCCCCGTACGAGCCGAGCGCCTTGCCCAGGGTCCCGACGATCAGGTCGACCTCGCCGTCCAGCCCGGCGGCGGCGACCGTCCCGCGCCCGGTCGTTCCGAGCACCCCGGTGCCGTGAGCCTCGTCGACCATGACGCGGGCGTCGTAGCGCCCGGCGAGCTCGACGATCTCCTCAAGCGGCGCCACGTCGCCGTCCATCGAGAACACGCCGTCGGTGACGATCAGCGACCCTCGGCCCTCGGCCTGACGGAGGCCCCACTCGAGGTGGTCCATATCGAGGTGGCGGTAGACGAAGGTCTCGGCGCGGGCGAGGCGGCAGCCGTCCACGATGCTGGCGTGGTTGAGGGCGTCGGAGAAGACGACGTCGCCCTCCCGGGCGAGCGTCGAGACGACGCCGGTGTTCGCCAGATAGCCGGAGCCGAAGAGGAGGCACGCGTCTGATCCCTTGAAGTCGGCGAGCTGCTCCTCGAGACGGCGGTGGATCCTCATGTTCCCCGACACGAGCCGCGACGCGCCCGCGCCGGCGCCGTAGCGCATCGCGGCCTCGGCCGCCGCCTCGCGGACCCGCGGGTGATCGGCCAGGCCGAGGTAGTTGTTCGAGCACAGGAGCAGCACGGGCTTCCCGTCGAGCAGCACCCGCGGCCCCTGCGGACCGGACACGCACCGCGTCCGCCGGTACAGCCCCCGGTTCGAGATCGCCGCCAGACGGTCCTCGATCTCGCCGCTCATCACGGCTCCACGTGCGCGATCTCGGGGTACGTGTTCGGCGCGCCGTCCGCCCTGGGCGGGACCGACGTCTTCCTGCGGTGGCGGAGCTGGGACGACGGGTCCCAGAGCCCCGCCTCCGCCTGGCCGTCGATTAGGTCGTCGACCGGAGTGCGCGGTGTCGCCCCGGAGAGCCGGCCCGACCGGTTGTCGGGCCGCGGGTTGGCGCCGTTGTCCGGCTGGCGGGCGACGTTCAGCCCGAGTTCCTCGAACATGCGGCGATCGTGCTCCGGCTCCGAGCCGAGCGTGGTGAGGAAGTTGCCCATCATCACGCCGTTGAGGCCGGCCCTCACCGCCAGCCGCTGCACCTCGCCCGTGCCCAGGTTCTCGTTGCGCCCGCCGCAGAGGCGAAAGAGCGCGTCGGGGATGATCAACCGGAAGATCGCGACCCACTTGACGGCCTCGAGCGGGTCCATCAGCTCGCGGTCGCCGAACTTCGTGCCGGGCCGGGGGTTCAGGAGGTTGATCGGCACGCTGGTCGGGTTCAGCTCGGCCAGCTGGAAGGCCATCTCGACCCGCTGCTCGCGCGACTCGCCGAGGTTCAAGATCCCGCCGACGCAGGTCTCGAGCCCGGCCTCGCGGACCTGCTCGATGGTGCGCAGCCGCCCTTCGTAGCGGACGGTGGTGGACACCTGGTCGTAGTAGCTCTCGGCGGTCTCGACGTTGTGGTGGACGCGCTGGATCCCCGCCTCCCTGAGCGCTGTGGCGCGCGCCGTGGACATGTGCCCGATCGAAACGCAGCGCTTCAGGTTCGTGTGCTCTGCGACGAGGCGCGCGCCCTCGAGGATCGTCTCGAAGTCGCGCTTCGAGAGCCCCTGGCCCTGGGTGACCATGCAGAAGCGGTGCGCGCCGGCGGCCTCGGCGGCGCGGGCATGCTCGAGGATCCGGTCGGCGCTCATCATCGCGTGCATCGGCGTGTCGGCCTCGGCGAACCGAGACTGGGCGCAGAAGCCACAGTCCTCCGCGCAGCCGCCTGACTTGGCGTTGACGAGCGAGCACATGTCCGTGGAGTCGCCGAAGCGCTCGAGCCGCACTTGCCAGGCGCGCTCGACCAGCGCTTCGATCTCGGCGCGACCCTCGAGCTCGCCGAGCCGCAGCGCCTCTTCGCGGGAAATGAGGGGCGGCACGTTCGCGCCCAAGGTAGGTGGCGGGTCGGACGGAGCCCCCGCCCTCGGCGCCCTGACCTCACTGATTCTGCGTTAGTCCCCATATTGAGGATCAACGCAGAGCTCGTCGCTGGCGCCGCACAGGGGCGGCGCCGCGGCGCCCCTAGACCCGCTCCACGATCTCGTCGAACGGCTTGCGGTCCGCGGCCTCGATCCACTCCTCCGGGGAGCGGGACTCAGGAGCCCGTCCAGTCCGCTCCGGATACCCGAACGAGAGCACGATCGCAGGCGTCTCGCCTTCAGGCAGACCGAGGACCGCGGCGGTCGCCTCGCGATCGGGCATCCCGTTCGGGCACGAGCCGAGGCCCTCGTTCCACGCCGCGAGCAGCATGTTCTGGGCCGCGCGCCCGGCGTCGAACGACGTGGGGCCCCTCCCCCACACGCTGATGGCGACGGCGAACGCGCAGCCGCGCACGTTCGCCGGTCTGTAGACCGTGCCCGCGAGGCGCTCGAGGCGCTCGCGGTCCGTCACCCAGATGAACCGCCGCTGCTGGCGGTTCTGGGAGCTGCCGGAGAGCCGGCCGGCGTTGAGGATCCTTCTCTGGAGGTCCTCCGGAACCGCGCGCTCCGAGTACATGCGGACCTCGCGCCTGCTGGCGATGGCAAGGAACGTATCCACCGGGCGCAGCGTACCCCGCGCTACCGGCCGCGCCAGACCGGCCGGCGCTTCTCCGCGAACGCGCGAACCCCCTCGCGGAAGTCCTCCGAGCGGAAGCACGACTCTCGCAGCTCGATGAGCTCCCGCTCGAGCTCGTCGGGAAGGGGGTGCAGGCGGAGGGCGCGCAGGATCCGCTTGTTGCCGGCGAGCGAGAGCGGCGCGCCCGCTGCGGTCTCCCCGGCCACCTCGAGAACGCGGTCGTCGAGCTCCTCGGGCTCGACGACGTCGCCCACCAGCCCCATCCGCTCGGCGCGGTCGGCGTCGACGGTGCGGCCGACGAAGAAGAGCTCGGCGGTGTTGGCCGGGCCGCAGGTCTGGATGAACTTGAGCAGGCCGGTGTGCGAGTAGATCAGGCCCAGCTTCGCCGGCGGCATGCCCAGCTGGACGCCACGCGCCGCGATCCGGATGTCGCACGTGAGCGCCAGCTCGAGGCCGCCGCCGATCGCATGACCATTGATCTGCGCGACCACCGGGTAGCGGTAGTCCTCGAGCGCCTCCATCGCCTCGTGGAACGGGTGGGCGACGAGCCGCGCCGCGGCCTCCTCGAAGCCGCCCTCCTCGAGGTTGCCGATGTCGTAGCCGGCCGAGAACACGGACCCGGTGCCGCGGATGACGAGGCAGCGGGCATCGAGGGTGCGTGCCCGCTCCGCCAGGGCGTCGAGGAGCTCATGGTCGAGCGCTCCCCGACGCTCGGGGTTCGAGATCGTGAGCCGAGCGACCCCCGCGACCGGCTCGTCGAGTCGCAGCTTGTCCGTCACTCGAGGACGACGAGCGTGTCGCCCTCGGACACCGACTGGCCCTCCTCGCAGACGATCTCCTTCACCGTGCCCTCATCCTCGGCCTCGACCGGCATCTCCATCTTCATCGACTCGAGGATCACGAGCGTGTCGCCCTCCTCGACCTGCTGGCCGACCTCACATTCGATCTTCCAGACCGTTCCCGTGATGTGAGCCTCGACGTCGGGCAAGTGGGTTCCTCCTGGTCCGCTTCGGGCGAGCGGGCACGATAGCGGGAGGCTGCCCGCCCCAGGCTCGCTGCGCCGGCGGGGGCCGCGGGTAACGAATGCCCGCCCGGGTGTAGAAGTGCCCAGTGAAGGAGCAGCTCTACAAGGACCCGCGTCCGGCGGAGCACTTCGCGCGCTTCCACGAGCGCGCCCGCACCCGCCGACCGGACTGGGTGTACGACCTGGTGCGGCTCGTCCTGACCCCCTATGTCGTGCTCTTCTACCGCGCGCGCTGCATCGACTCGCCGCAAGTGCCGGCGGACGGCCCAGCGATCATCGCGCCAAACCACTTCTCGGTCCTCGACCACTTCTTCGTCGGCGTCTACCTGCGCCGCAAGGTGCAGTTCATGGCCAAGTCGCAGCTCTTCAGGCGTCCGCTCCAGTTCATCTTCCATCACGGCGGCGTGTTCCCGGTCCGCCGCGGCCACCACGACGAGGAGGCGTTTAAGACGGCGCACGCCGTGCTCGCCCGCGGCGACATCGTGGTCATGTACGCTGAGGCGGGACGCTCTCGGAGCGGCCGGCTCGGGAAGCCGCGCCACGGGCTGGGGCGGCTGGCGCTCGAGTCCGGCGTCCCCGTGATCCCCACGGCGATCGCCGGGGCGGAGCGGGCGCGGAACTGGAAGCGCCTTCAGTTCCCGAAGGTGACGGTGCAGTACGGGGGACCGCTCCGCTTCGAGACCGTCGCGCGTCCGAGCCGCGCCCAGGCACAGGCCGCCTCGGAGATCGTCTTCGACCGCGTCCGGACCCTCCACCGGCGGCTCTCCAGGGAGGGTCGTCGCAGCGTGGTGAAGGCTGCCCGCGCCGCCCGTCGAGCCGCGGAGGCCGCAGGCCGACCGGCCTAGAGCCGCTCCCGCAGCTCCCGCCGCAGGATCTTCCCCGACGGCGAGCACGGGATGGCGTCGACGCGCTCGACGCGCCGGATCCGCTTGTGCGGCGCAACGCGCTCGGCCACCCAGGCCATCAGCTCGTCGTCCCTGACCTCCCCGCGCGTCACCACGAACGCCGCCGGCACCTCGCCGGCCTCCTCGTCGGGCGCTCCGATCACCGCGGCCGCGTCGATGGCCGGGTGCGAGCACAGGAGCGCTTCGAGCTCGGCCGGGGCGACCTGGAACGCCTTGTACTTGATCAGCTCCTTCATCCGGTCGGTGATGAAGACACGGCCCTCGTCGTCGACGCGGCCGATGTCGCCGGTGTGAAGCCACCCGTCGGCGTCGATCGTCTCCGCCGTGGCCTCGGGCCGCCCCAGGTAGCCGCTCATGAGCTGCGGCACGCGGATCCAGATCTCGCCGCTCCCGGTGGTTCCGAGATCGGTGCCCCTCCGGGTCGACTACCCGCGCCTCGGGGCCCGGACGGAGGACGCCGGCCTGACCGTGGAGGTTCCGCTCGGGCTCGCCCATGGTGGAGATCGCGATCCCTGCAGTGGCCTCGGTCATCCCGTAGCCCTGGAAGAACGAGCACCCAAGCCGCTTCTCGCACTCCTCTTCGAGGTCCTTGCCGAGCGGCGCCGCGCCGCACCCGACGAAGCGGAGGCTGGACAAGTGGTAGCGCTCGACCAAGGGATGCTGTGCCAGCGCCAGCGCGATCGGCGGGACGATCACCGTGGCGGTGGCGCGCTGGCCATGGAGCGCCTGCAGGAACGTCTCCAGCTCGAAGCGAGGGAGCGAGGCGATCGTGGCTCCGGCCGCCAGGCTCGTGTTCATCAGGCTCGTGAAGCCCAGCGCGTGGAAGAACGGAGCCACCGCGACGACCGTGTCGCGCTCGGTGAGGTCGAGCGCGATCTGCGTCTGGACGACGTTCGCGACGATCGCGCGGTGCGAGAGCTGGACGCCCTTCGGAACGCCGGTGGTGCCGCTCGAGTAGAGCAGGGCGGCTGTGTCGTCGGGGTCGATGCGCACCTCGGGCGGCTCCGCGGAGCCCTCGAAGAGGGCCGCGAAGGGCGTCGCGCCGGGCGCCTCGCCGAGCGCGTACAGCTCGCCGCACCCGGCCTCCGCGGCCGCCTGCCGGGCGGCGTCAAGGAACGGCGGCACGGTCACGATCGCCCGCGCGCCGCAATCGGCGAGCTGCACCGCGAGCTCCGCGGGCCTGTAGAGCGGGTTCGCCGTCGTGACCACGCCCCCGAGGGACAGGACGGCATGCGTCGCCACCGCGTACTCGGGCATGTTCGGCGCGTAGATCGCGAGCACGTCGCCGTGGCCGAAGCCGCGCGCGGCAAGGCCCGCAGCGGCTCGGCGCACGAGCGCGGCGAGCTGCCCGTAGGTGATCGTGCGGCCGCTCGGCGCGTCCACCAGGGCCGGCCTGTCAGCGAGCCGCGGCGACTCGCGCAGTACGAACGAGGTGACGTCGGTTTCCGGTAGCGGCGGAAGCGGAACGGGGCTGCGCACGAGCGGCGCGGGCGCCTGGATGGGCATCAGGTTCTCCTCTTGGTCGGCGATGTCCGATGTATCAGGACTCGGGACGAGCGTGATTCATTCCCGACCGGTTGACAACCTGGGGGGTGTGTACCGCCTCGCCCTCGCGATCGGGCTGCTCGTCGCCTGCGCCGTCCTTGCCGCGTTCGCGCTGCTCGCTGGCGACGACCCGCCGGAGTTCGGCGCCGCGGTCGTGCCCGGGGACCCATTCGCCTACGAGCCGGAGCGCGCCGGCGAGTTCGTGTCCCGAGCCACGGCCGGCCATAGCCACGTGCTACATGAGAAGAGCCCGGGCGGCGTCGTCGCCACGGCCCGGCGGGTGGAACGCTGGCGCGATGAGATCGACGAGATCGCGAGCACGGCGGACGTCGCGCCCGAGGTCATCGAGGGCATGGTGTTCCTTGAGAGCGCCGGGTACCCGGACGCCCAGGCCGGCGACGAGCTCGAGGGCGCCGTGGGGCTGACCCAGATCCTGGCCGGGACGGCGACCCACCTGCTGGGGATGCGGGTGGACGTGGAGGCCAGCGAGCGGCTGACCCGCCGGATCGCCCGCGCCGACGATCCCGCGCGGGTGCGCCGGCTCGAGGAGCGCCGCCGCGCCGTCGACGAGCGCTTCCATCCGCGCCGGGCGCTGGAGGGGGCCGCGCGCTACCTCGCCATCGCGAAGGAGCGCTTCGGACGCGACGACCTCGCCGTCGCCTCGTACCACATGGGGATCGGCAACCTGGAGAGCGTGCTCCGGGCGTACGGCGAGGACGACGCGAGCTGGTCACAGCTCTACTTCGACGCCACCCCCCGCGACCATCCACGAACGTACCGCCTGCTCGCCGGCTTCGGCGACGACTCGGCCACCTACCTGTGGCGCGTGTACGCGGCGCGGGAGATCATGCGGCTCTACCGCGAGGACCGCGGCGAGCTGCGTCGCCTGACCCGGCTCCACGCGGCCAAGGCCTCGGGCGAGGAGGTACTCCACCCGCGCGCCCGGACGGAGGTGTTCGAGCGGCCAGACGATCTCGAGGACGCGTACGCGGCGGGGCAGCTCCGACCGTTTCCGAACCAGCCGGCGAAGCTCGGCCTTCGGCGCGACCCCGACATGGGGGAGCTGGCCCCGAGGCTGGACGCCGAGCCGGCTCTCTACCGCGGCCTGCGCCCCGAGGCATACGCGCTCGCCGCGTACCTCGCGGCCGGGGTGCGCCAGCTGGCGGGCACGAGCGGCCCGCTCATCGTCACGAGCACCGTGCGCGACCTCGAGTATCAGCGCCTGCTCGAGCGGCGGAACCCGTACGCGACCACCGCGTATTCGCTCCACACGACCGGCTTCGCCTTCGACATACGCCGCCGGTACGTGAGCCGGGCTCAGGCGGTCGCGTTCCAGTACATGCTCGACCGCCTGCAGTCGCTCAACCTGATCGCCTGGGTCCGGGAGCCCGGCGCGATCCACATCACGGCCTCGACCGAGGCCCGGGAGCTCGTACCTCGGTCGTAGGCCGCGTTGGCTCCTCGGGCGCCGGCGTCCCGGGCGCCCGCGCAGGAGTGCGCCGGCGCTGCGTGCCGCGCGTCAGCGCTCGAGGTCCGCCCAGAAGCGGATCCAGGCTCTCGCCTGGCGGATGCCCGCCTCGAGCGCGAGGCGTGGGCCCTCGGGAACGTCGTCCGGCATCTCGTTCCGGAGTCGCTCGTACTGGGCGAGCCGGCGCCGGTGGGCCTGCAGCTGTACGCCGGCGAGCGCCCTCGGATCGGCGCCGAAGAACAGCTTGAGCAGAGCCAGGTCGCGCAGCTCGGAGAGGACGTCGGTCGGCTCGGCTCGCCAGTCGCGGAGGGCCTGCCGGCCCTTGTCGGTGATCCGGTACCGCTTGCGCCGGCGGCCGCGTTCCTCGCGGTGCTCGGTGAGGTAGCCACCGCGCGCTAGGCGCTCCGGCTCGGTGTAGAGCTGGGCGTGCTGCAGCGACCAGAAGTGCCCTACCGACCCCGCCACCATCTCCTTCAACCGGTACGGCGTGGCCTCGCCGGTCCAGGAGAGGAGGCCCAGGACGATGTAGGAGGTCGGCGTTAGCTTCGGCCCTTGCATTGGTCCAGAATAGACGATATTCTTTGGACCATGAACGGCAACGGTACGCGCGGCACACACAGACGTTCGATGAGTGACGTCGAGCTGAGGGCATCGGACCGCGACCGGGAACGGGTCGTCGACGAGCTCCGCACGCACGCGGCCGAAGGGCGGCTCACGGTCGAGGAGCTCGAGGAGCGGGTGCAGAGGGCCCTCGACGCGCGCACCGCCGGCGAGCTGGCCGCCCTGACACGGGACCTCCCCGATCCCGTCCGGCCGACGACGCGTACCCGCCCACGGCGCCGCCGCAGCGCGGCCAGACCCGAGGTGCGGACGTACCTGGCTGTCATGGTGCTCCTGGTCACGGTATGGGCGCTCGCGGGCGCCGGCCATTTCTGGCCGTTGTGGCCGGCGGTCGGTTGGGGGGTCTTTCTGCTAACGCCGGGCGGCGCACGCGGAGGCTGCGCGCCTCGGCGCCGGCGGGCGTCGTCGATCTAGTTGGCGGCCAACCAGCGCGTCACGGTCGCAGTCGAGCCGAAATCACCGGACATCGTCGGAGAGGCGTCGGGCCCGGATGCTCGCACGGCGGCGTCGGAGCGTGCGCTCGCCCAGCGGGTCAGCGCTCGAACAGCGTCGAGAGCACCACCTCGGTCACGGTGCGGGTCACGCCGTCGGTCGCCCGGATGCGCTCGAGGGCGGACTCCAGGTCCCTCGTGTCCTCGGCCATCACGTGCAAGAGCGCGCTCGCCTCGCCCGCCACCGTGTGCGCGGAGACGACCCCCGGCTCTCCCTCGACGGCGCGCTTGATGGCCTCGCCCGGCATGTGGCCCTCGCAGTAGAGGTCCACGAAGGCCTCGGCGTGCCAGCCGAACGCGCGGGGATCGACCACGGCCGTGTAGCCGCGGATCACGCCGTCGCGCTCGAGCCGGTCGACGCGGCGCTTCACCGCCGGCGCCGTTAGGTGGACGTGATCGCCGATGTCCTTGAACGAGCGGCGGGCGTTCTTGCGCAGCAGCGCAACGATTCTTCGATCGACATCGTCCATGGCGCATCGAAGTGTGGCAGTCCTGCAACATATCGGCGTTGATACGGCGGCTTTGCGCGGCAATCATTTACCTCAAACGACTGATACGTGAGAGGAGCTTGATGGCAACGGAGCAGGTCGCCCCGCGCACGGTCGCTCCGCCGGTACCGGAGCACGACCGCATGCCGATCCACGGCATCGACCACGTCGAGTTCTACGTCGGCAACGCGGCCCAGGCCACCTACTATTTCACCCACGCGTTCGGCTTCACCGAGACCGCCTACGCCGGCCTTGAGACCGCCCACCGCCATCGGCGCTCGCACGTCGTCGAGCAGGGCCGCATCCGCTTCGTGCTGACCGGCACGCTGCGGGGCGGCGACGAGATCGCTGACCACCATGCCCGCCACGGCGACGGCGTGCACAAGATCGCGCTGAGCGTCCCCGACGCGGCGGCGGCGTACGAGCACGCCGTGTCGCACGGCGCCCGGGGCGTGCAGACGCCGCACTGGGTCGAGGACGAGCACGGGCGCGTGCAGCTGTCGTCGGTGGCCACCTACGGCGACACGCTGCACCTGTTCGTCCAGCGCGACGACTACCGCGGTCCGTTCCTTCCCGGCTACGAGCGGCGCGGCGAGGCGCCGTCGAACCCGGACGACATGCTGCTGATGGGGATCGACCACATCGTCGGCAACGTCGAGCTCGGGCACATGGACGAGTGGGTGCGGTACTACGAGCGCGTCTTCGGCATGACCGAGATGATCCATTTCTCGGACGAAGCGATCTCCACCGAGTACTCCGCGCTCATGTCGAAGGTCGTCACCGACGGCAGCGGGCGGATCAAGTTCCCGATCAACGAGCCCGCCGAGAGCAAGCGCAAGTCGCAGATCGAGGAGTACATCGAGTACTACAACGGCGCCGGCGCGCAGCACATCGCGATGGCCACCCGCGACATCGTTCGCTGCGTCTCCGAGCTCCGCGGTCGTGGCGTCGAGTTCCTGCACATCCCGGAGGAGTACTACGACGACGTACCGGAGCGGATTGGCGAGATCGACGAGCAGATCGACGACCTGCGCCGGCTCGGCATCCTCGTCGACCGCGACGACGAGGGCTACCTGCTCCAGATCTTCACGAAGCCGATCGGCGACCGCCCGACCGTCTTCTTCGAGATCATCGAGCGCCACGGCGCCCGCGGCTTCGGCGAGGGCAACTTCAAGGCCCTGTTCGAGGCCATCGAGCGTGAACAGGAGAAGAGAGGAAACCTGTAGCAATGCGTTACGTCTCGCTCGGAAAAGTTCCGCCCAAGCGGCACGTCCAGGTCCGTCGCGACGGCGCGGGCTCGCCGCTGCTCGTGGAGGAGGTGCTCGGCTACGAGGGCTTCTCGGGCAACGAGTCGATCCTGCTGCATCTGAACTCGCCCTGCCGGCTCGACCGCGTCGGCGAGTTCCGCCCAATCGAGCGCGACGAGTGGGTGCCGGAGGCGCACGTCCATCGCCTCGCCGACGTGCGCCCGATGGAGCCGGGCGGCGACCCGGTCTCCGGTCGGCGCCTCTTGATGTTCAACAACGACATCGAGGTCTCGGTGTGCAAGCCCACCGAGCCGCTCGAGCGCTTCTACCGAAACGGCGAGGGCGACGAGGTCATCTACGTACACCGCGGCCGCGGTCTCCTGCGCACGATGTTCGGGCCGGTCCCGTTCCGCGAGCGCGACTACCTCGTCATCCCCCGCGGGACGACGCATACGTTCGAGCTCCCCGAGGGCGAGGAGCAGTTCTGGATCTGCTTCCACACGCCTGGCGAGATCGAGACGCCGAACCGCTACCGCAACCGCTACGGCCAGCTGCTCGAGCACGCTCCGTTCTCGCAACGGGACTTCCATCCGCCCGAGGAGCTCGAGACCTACGACGAGACCGGCGAGTTCCCGGTCACGGTGCGGGTGCGCGACGGCTACCAGGACTACCTGCTCGACCGCCACCCGTTCGACGTCGTCGGCTGGGACGGGTACGTGTGGCCCTACACCTTCAACGCCGACGACTTCGAGCCGCGCGCCGGGCGCTTCCACCTGCCGCCGCCGTCGCACCAGACGTTCCAGGGGCCGAGCTTCGTGATCTGCACGTTTGCCCCGCGGATGCTCGACTGGGATCCGCACGCGGTGCCGATCCCCTACCACCACTCGAACATCCAGTCCGAGGAGGTCATGTTCTACGCGGCGGGCAACTACGAGGCGCGCAAGGGCGTGGAGGTAGGCTGCCTCACGCTGCACCCATCGGGCCTGCCGCACGGGCCGCAGCCGGGTGCGGTCGAGAAGGCGCTCGGCAAGGCGGCGACGGACGAGCTCGCCGTCATGTGGGACACGTTCCGGCCGCTAAGGCTCGGCACGCTCTGGCAGGAGGCGGACAAGCCGGAGTACGCGTACTCGTGGAACCCGGACAAGCAGGCGGCGCCGACGGCGTAGGCGGTAGCCGGCGTAGCCGGGCGATCGGGGCCATCACCCCCTACCCCGCCGCCGCGCCGGCGGCAGTGCCGCCCCCGCGCCGAACGCCCCCGCCCTTAGATGTACATCCCCCCGAACTGGCCGCCCGTGACGTTCAGCACCTGGCCGTGCACGAAGTTCGACCACGGCGAACAGAGGAAGAACACCGGCCCCGCGGCCTCTTGAGGTGAGGCGGGGCGTCCCAGCGGAATCATCATCGCCGACATGGCCCGCATCTGCTCGGGGATGCCGAGCCGGATCTCCCGGCCCTCGATCTCGATCTTGCCGCCCTGCTCCTTGGCCGCCGTGAGGCGCGTCTCGACGAAGCCGAACGCGACCGCGTTGACGTTGACCTTGAACTGGCCCCATTCCTTGGCCATCGTCTTGGTGATGCCAACCACGCCCGCCTTGCCCGCCGCGTAGTTCACCTGTCCGGCGTTCCCCATCGTGCCGGAGACGGAGCTGACGTTCACGATCTTGCGGAAGTTCTCCTCGCCCCGGTCTCGCTCGGACTTGGCCGGCTCACGGATGTGCGGCGCCGCCGCCCTGATGATCCGGAACGGCACCACGGTGTGGATCTCGAGCATGGCCCGGAACTGCTCGTCGGTCATCTTGTGGGCGACGCCGTCCCAGGTGTAGCCGGCGTTGTTCACGATGATGTCGATTCCGCCGAACTCGTCCACGGCCCGCTGGACGAGCTGCTCGCAGATGCCGTCCTTCGTCAGGTCGCCCCCGAATACGGTCGTCTCACCCGAGATCTCGGACGCGGCCTGCTCCGCGACGTCGCCGTCCAGGTCGTTGATCAGGACGCGGGCGCCGTTCTCAGCGAGCAACTCCGCGGTGGCGCGACCTATGCCCCGGGCCGAGCCGGTGATGATCGCCGCCTTGCCGTCAAGAACTTCCACTATCGGTCTCCTTCTGGGTCGTGAGGCCCGGCATCATGACGGGCGCGCTGCGCCGCCGGTGCGCCTTGCCCGGCGCGCATCAGTCCTCGAAGACGTCCAGCGGCAGGGCCGCCGACACCAGGGCGTTCGGGGCGTCGACGACCTCGGACACTCGCAGCTCGGCGGCCACGCTCATGAGCACGTACGCCGCCTCACGCCCCAGGCCACGCTCGTGCTGGAGCCAGTCCAGCAGCTCGATCAGCGCGCGGCGGGTGGCCAGGTTCAGATCGCGGTCGGCGTTGCGGCCGGCGTCGTCGAGGGGGATGCCCGTCGTGGCGAAGGAGCGCCGCCCGGGCCGGGGCGGCGACTCCCACGCCGGGAAGCGAAGGCGCGGGCCCCCGCGGGCAACGTTCACCCGCACGGTCGCCGTTCCCCCGGTCTCTATCGCCGCGATGCAGACCTCGCCGTCGCCCTGTGCGAAGTGGAGGTCGCCGATCGACAGCCGGGCGCCAGGCACGAACACCGGTAGCCACAGCCTTGCCCCGGCGACGAGGTCGCGGATGTCCATGTTCCCACCGTTCTCGCGTGGCGGGAACGTCCGGAGCCCCTCCGCCCCCTCTCGGGGGAATGCGAGCTCGGCGGTAGGCAGGTTCAGGCTCGCACCGGTCTCGGCGAGCGCCGCCTCCCGCCGTCGCGCGCGGTCGAGCAGCTCCGGTGAGGGCGCCACTCCGATCACGCCGGCGAACGGGGCGGCCGGGACCGCGACGCCCGGGACTTCCGCCGCGCGCGCGCGCTCGCCGTCGAGCTCCCACCTCGCAAGGAACGGGCGATCGAACATGTCGCCGAGGAAGCCGGAGCCCGGCCAGATCGCAGTCCAGCCGAAGTCATCCGTCTCGTAGCCGAGGATCTGCACCTCGATCACGTCCCCCGGTTCGGCCCCCCGCACCTCCAGTGGTCCGGTCAGTGGATGGGCGAGCGGCGGCGTGGCGAGCAGGTCTTCGTGAGTCGACTCCCGCGTCAGCGTGCGATCGCGCGAGTCGCGCAGCTCGAAGGTGACGTCGGCGCCGGGATCGACCGAGGCCACCGGCGCGATGTCCGGGTGCCAGCGGTTGTGGCCACCCAGGGCGCCGTCGTGAAGGGGGCGCGAGCGGTCGATCTCGATGCGAAGCGTCACGTCGCCGTGCGGGGCGGCGCGGGTCGCGAGCGGCGCGGCTCCTCAGAGGCCGTACGAGCGCCCGATCACGTCGAGCATCACCTCGTCCGTGCCGGCCCCAATCCGGTTGAGGCGCATGTCGCGCCAGGCGCGCTCGATCCCGTACTCCTTCATGTAGCCCGCGCCGCCGTGGATCTGGAGGCACTCGTCGGTCACCTCGCACGCCATCCGGGCCGCGTACAGCTTGGCCATCGAGATCTCGCGCACCGGATACTCGCCGTCCTGGAAGCGCCACGCCGCGGTGTAGACCATCTGCCTTCCGGCCTCGATCTTCGTCGCCATGTCCGCGAACTTGTGGCGGATCGCCTGGAACTTGCCGATCGGCCGGCCGAAGGCGGTCCGCTCCTTGGCGTACTGGAGCGTGCGGTCGAAGCACCGCTGGGCCGCGGCCACGCAGCCCGCGGCGCCGATCAGGCGCTCGCCCTGGAGCTCCCACATGATGTGGTAGAAGCCCTTGCCCTCTTCGCCGAGGATCGCCGTCGGGGGCACGC
>JACVRW010000175.1 GCA_014534235.1 Thermoleophilaceae bacterium
CAGGACAGCGCCGTGACCGCGTGGTACCTGCTGGCGCCGGACACGATCGACGAAACCATGGCGGAGCTGCTCCAGCGAAAGCGGGGACTGATCGACGCCGTCACAGACGGCCAGGTCCACGACGAGCGGCGGCTCGTGGAGGCCGTCGCGCGCGAGCTGCGCGGCAGGCCCTACCGGCACCTGCGCGTGGTCGCCTGAGCACCAGCGGTGAGGGTCACCCCGATGACGAGACGGGCTGCCGGCCGCCTCTTTCCGCCCGCAGGCGCCCAGTTCTGCCTCCTCACAGTGCATGAACGAGGTGGGCCTCCACCAGCATGGGCGGATCGCGAGCCCGGGCGGCTCATGTGCTGGCGCGAAGCGTCCAGCGTCCGCCCGCTTGCTCGATCTCGAAGCTGGCCGCTTCGTCGGGGGCTGCGGGCGTGGTCCTCAAGGTCGTCGCGGGTGCCCACCCGCTCGAGCTTCCCGTAGGGGAACGATGATGGCGGGGCCGGCGGCCACCCGAGTACTCGCCCCGAGAAAGCTCGCGACTTCGACGGCCACGGCGGCACCCTCGCGAGGGAGCGACCACTCCTGTCGGCGTCGGATGTTTTCCGGGTCGCGGAACGCGATCGGGGCCAGCCGGTCGAAGCGAGTCGAGAGCGTCGTATACGTCCTCGAGGTCCGAGCGCGATAGGCGGCTCCGCGGGCGCGGGGGCGGGGCCCGACATCGAGGAAAGCTCGGGTTTGTGTGTGAGCTGCGCGATGCCTCGCCGTCTAGATTTGGGGCTATCGCGACGTCGCGGAGGCGATCGCCAACGTTCAAGGCGGCGGCCAAGCATCGAGCCTGCGGGGGCCCCCCATTCGCCCGGCATACTGGGCGAGGATGTCGAGGCAGAGGGTTGAGTTGCCCGCGCCGCCCTCGAAGCGTGGCAACGGCGGGGGATTGCCTTCCTATTCGATTTCCGCGCCGCGGACATCGACTGGGAGGTCCGACCGGATCTCCCGGACGCCGGTCGCTATCAGGGACACGACGGCGTTCGCCGGCTGAGTGCTCGCTTCGACGAGGTGACGGACGACAGGTGGTACCGGCCCGAGGAATTCGTGCCGGTCGGTGACGATCAGGTCGTTGTTCCGCTGACCTAGGCGGCGTCGGCAAGGGCAGCGGCCTGAACTTCGAGGAGCGGCGGGAAACCCGGGTTCTCACAGTTCGCGCCGGCAGGATCGTTCGGATCAGAGAGTTCGGGACCCCGGGCGCAGGCCCTAACCAGCCCTCGGGCTCTAGGACCACGCGGCCCCCGACTTCCAGCGCCCGCTGACCGGAGCCGCGGAGCCAGCTCGGCGGTGGAACTCCGTCGCTCCCGACAGGGCGCTGGGTTCGTCGAGGAGCAGCACCGCGGGAACGCTCGTCCGCGCTCGCTGTTGGGGAGTTGACCACCCACGCACGTGTGTTCGCAGGCTCGGAGCTTGTTTTCGCGTTTTCCGGCGTAAGGTGCGGCGCCTCCGCCGGGTGGGCTTCCGCGGGTCGTCTACCTCGAGCGGAGCAGCAGGCAGACAGCGGTCTGCTGCATCGCGCGCAGGCGGGCCAGGAGGTCGCCGCTGGGCGCCGGGATGTTGAGCGAGCTGGTGACCGCTCGGCGGCCGTCGCGCGTGGCCGCCGCGAACTGGACGTAGCCGGGGAAGTTGCCGGTGTGGCCGTAGACGGTCCCGCACCGGGTGCGGTAGCGGAAGACGGCGAGGCCGGCGGAGTTCCGGCCGGGCCCCGGCGGGCTCGACTCGCCGCCCGCTACGAAGCGCAGCTGCTGCCGCTGCAGCGACGCCGGGAAGAGGCGGCCCCCGAGGTAGCCGCGGATGAATGTGCCGAGGTCCCTGGGCGTCGACACGATGGCGCCGGAGGCCCACGCTCCGGACGGGCTGAGGAGAGTGCTCACGTCCTCGGGCGGCGAGCCCGGTTCTACCAGGTAGCCGTGGATGAACGGCCGCGGGAGACGCGGGCTGCTCGGGAAGCTCGTGCGCGTCAGCCCGAGCGGCCTGAAGACGATGTCACGCAGCAGGCGGCCATAGGACCTGCCGCTGACTCGCTCCGCCATCAGGCCGACGACGATGTTGTCGGTGTTCGAGTACGCGTAGCGGCTGCCGGGCCTAAACTCGAGCGGGTCGTTCTCGACCCAGCTGAGGATCTTGGCGGGTGAGACGTAGCCCTGGGGATCATTCTGGAACTGCATCCTGAAGCCGTCCGACTCGGTGTAGTCGGGCAGGCCGCTGGTGTGGTTCAGCAGCCGGCGCAGCGTCACGGCGGACCACGCGGAGGGGAGATTCGGCAGCAGCTCGCCGATTGTGTTGCTCAGTTCTAGCTTCCCGCGCGCCACCAGGCGCAGCGCGACCGCGCCGCTGAAGGCCTTCGCCACGCTCGCGATCCGCATGTGGTCGGTCGCGCGGGGCTTTCTGCGCGCCTCGACGTCGGCCACTCCGGCGCTGAGCGTCGTCATGCGCGAGCCGCGGCGCAGCGTCACGATCGCGCCCGGCGGACCGCCGTCGGCCGCCACCAGGGCGTCGAGCTGGCGCTGAAGGCCCGCTTTGGTCGCGTCTTGGGCAGACGCCGTTGGCGCCAGGCACGCGCAGGCAACCACCGCCAGGGCGGCGGCCAGTGCCGCTCGGCTCGATCGCATGGTCGCGAGTATCCGAGTTCGGGAGGCTGGAGTCAACCGGGGAGAGGCCACACGCGCTTCACCTCACCCCCGGGGAACGACTGCGTCGCCGCCAGATGAACAGCCAGTGCTGACACTCGGGAGCGGCGAGAACAACCCCGCTCGAGGGGGTGATCACGGGATCAGGCAACCGGGGTGGCGAGCCGGCGTGGTCGCACCCGCGAGTCACCAGCGCGCGCCCCAGGCCTCTGCTACCTGCCAGCGAAGGCGAAAGACAGCGACAGGCACCCAGCCTGATCCACGCTGCCTGCTCCGTCGAAACCAGCAAGGCCCCCTACGCGCGCAGGTACATCGCCGAGCAGATCGCCGAGATCCCCGACGGAGACATTCGGGAATCGCGGGAGGGCCCGCATCCGACCGTGCTCGTGATCGGGCCGCTCTACTACGTGCGCCCGATCTGCGAGTACCTCGCCGAGTGGTTCGCCAATGTGCGCCTTCTCGAATCCACGAAGATCGGAATAACCGCGTTGGATGGCTATCGCCGCCTGGCCCGCGCCTTTGACTCCCGCCTCGGCTGGCGGATCCTGCTGCACGTTGACCCCTGCGATGGAGCCGCCGACCTGATCGAGCGAGCACTGCGAGCGGAGGTCGATCTCGCTGCGTCATTGCCCGAGGGCTACCGCGAGAGACATCGTGGGCCCGCCACGTTGGTGGAGAAGCTGCTCGACGGGCACGAGTTGAGCGCGGACGAAGTCGCCAGCTCGAGATGGCCGCCGACATGACGATCGATCAGGTCCACGTCGCGCTGGGCACCGACCCCGAGGAGGAAGGGGACGAGGGCGCAGAGGGCTACGACGAAGCCGAAGCCCACGGCGAGACCGAAGGCCCGACCATCGTCTGCACGAGCCAGGTCGGCGCCAAAGGCCTGTCAGCCGAGCACGTCTTCATCGTCGGCATGGTCAATGGCGATTTCCCCGCGATCCGAACAACCTCACGGATGACGAGGTTTGCCAGCTGATCGTTGGGCTGAGCCGGACTAGGAAGGCCTGCCACCTAGTCTCGGCGGGCAACTGGTTGGGTGCGTGGAAGATACGAGCAGTGGGTCGACTCCGCCGGACTCAGCTTCAGGCGGCGCGACGACGTCGAGCGGCTGCACGAAGTGGTCGAGTTCCACTGGGAGGCCGTCTCGCCGGACGGCGAGGTGACGGCGGTCGGGCTCGTGCTTCTCGTCCTCGGCACGGACGGCCGGATTCGGCGCGACTACGTGTTCATCGAGAGTTAGGCGGTTCGCGAGCCGGGGCCCTCCGGCGTATCGCGCGAAGCTAGAGCGGACGCTCTACCCGACCTGTGGCCGCCGTCCGTGCGCCACCGGTCCACGACCTACCTTGGAGGTTGACGATGTATCCGACGGTCCACTTGTTCGGCATATGCGACGACGCCATCGCGACGGCGGAGGCGTGATGACGACGGTCGAGGCGGACGGCGTCACGCTCGGGGTCGAGCACTTCGGCGACGCGGCGGCGCCGCTCGTTCTGCTCGCGGGCGGCCCGACCATGCTCTCCTGGCCCGACGCGCTCTGCGCGGCGCTCGCGCGCGGCGGGCGCCACGTCGTGCGCTACGACCTGCGCGATTCCGGCGCGTCGATCACCGTTGATCCCA
>JACVRW010000112.1 GCA_014534235.1 Thermoleophilaceae bacterium
ACTCGCCGTTCACCACGCGGGAGACCGTCTTCAGGCTTACGCCGGCCGCCTCCGCGACGTTCTTCATCGTCGGTCTGGGTGACGCGGCCGCTATCGGCGGGCTCCCGGTCGTCGCGCTGGCGGGGCTGGCTCGTGCGGTCACTGACTCTCGATCGCGAGCCTCAAGCGTGCTAGCCCGCCGCCCCATCCGTGCTCGGTGACTGTCGGCGGTGCGTACGTCTATGTGCTGCCCGTGCCGCCCGCCGCGACAACGTTGTCTATTCCCTATGGCGACGTTGTCAAACCAAGTTCGTTGAGGAGATCGCGTTAACGGCCCAGTATTTGACAATGATGTCGGGAGACACCTACCGTTCGGGCCTCCTCCTGACCGCCTACCGCCTCAATCGCCTCTTCGACCCTCGCTCGCGCCGCTGCCTCGACGTCGCGGTGGATCACGGCTTCGTGGGAGAGCCCGCCTTCCTGCGCGGGATCGAGGACATGAGCGTGGCAGTCGACCTACTGGCGGAGGCGAAACCGGACGCGATTCAGCTGACCGCGGGGCAGGCGGAGCTGCTGCAGTCGCGGCCGGGCCGCGACAAGCCGGCGCTCGTGTTGCGCACCGACCTGGCCAACGTCTACGGCAGCGACCTACCGGCCCTGCTCTACAGCCGCATGATCGACGACCCGGTGGGTCAGGCGGTGCGCCTCGACGCGGCCTGCGTCGTCGTCAACCTGCTGGAGGTGCGGGGCCACCCCGAACTCCGGCGCGACTGCGTTGACAACATCCTCCGGCTGAAGCCGCAGTGCGAGCGCGCGGGAATGCCGATGATGGTTGAGCCGCTGGTCCTGCGTCCAGAGGCCGGCGCCTACGGGGTCGACGGCGACGTCGAGCGCATCCTCGGCGTGGTGCGCCAGGCGGTGGAGCTGGGAGCCAACGTGATCAAAGCCGACCCCGCCGACGACATCTCGCAGTATCACCGCGTGGTGGCGGCCGCGCGCGTGCCGGTGCTGGTACGCGGCGGAGGCCGCCTTCCCGACGACGTGCTGCTCGAGCGCACTCGCGCGGTGCTCGACCAGGGCGCGGCGGGCATCGTGTACGGCCGGAACATCATCCAGCACGACTCGCCGCGCGCGATCACGGGGGCCCTGATGGCGATGGTTCACGAGGACGCCGGCGTGGAGGGGGCCCTGGCCGTGCTCGGGGCCGAGGCGGTGCGATAGCCGAGGCTGATGGCCGAGGCCGTCAGGGTCGGGCTGATCGGCGGCGGCCTGATGGGCCGTGAGGCGGCCGCCGCGATCGCGCGCTGGCCGGCGCTCGAGGACCACCCGGTGCGGCCCGTCCTCGCCGGCGTCTGCGACACCGAGCCCGAGCGCCTGGCGTGGTTCGAGCGCATCGACACGGCCGCTCTGCTGACGGCCGACCACCGCGAGCTGCTCGCCGCCGAGGAGATCGACGTCGTCTACATCGCCGTTCCTCATCATCTGCACGAGCGGCTCTACTTGGACGCCGCCGCCGCGGGGAAGGACTTCTTGGCCGAGAAGCCGTTCGGGATCGACCTCGCTGCTGGGCAGCGCATCATCGCCGCGATCGAACGGGCCGGGGTGTTCGTGCGCTGCTCTAGCGAGATGCCCTTCTTCCCCGGCGCTCAGCTAGCGATCAATGAGATCCGCTCTGGCGCTCTCGGGCGGCCCATCGAGGCGCAGGCGAGCTTCCTCCATTCGAGTGACATCGATCCGCGCAAGCCGATCAACTGGAAGCGGCAGACCCGCTACTGCGGCGAGCTCGGCGTGATGGGCGACCTGGGCGTGCACGCCCTGCACGTCCCGCTGCGCCTCGGCTGGCGCCCACGCACGGTGTACGCGGCCACTCAGGACATCGTGCCCGAACGCCCCGGGGCGGACGGCCGAACCGTACCCTGCGACACGATCGACAACGCGACGTTGATCGCCGCCGTCGAGCACGAGCACGGTGATTTCCCGCTCACCGTCGAGACGAAGCGGATCGCCCCGGGCGAGGCCAACACATGGGTCCTGCGCGCCGTCGGGATGAACGGGGGCGTGGAGTTCTCCACGCGCGCGCCGAAGACCGTGCGGCGCTTTGTACTCGAGGATGGACGCCAGGCCTGGCAGGAACTCCAGGTGGGGAGCCAGTCGGTGTTCCCGACGGTCACGGGTGCGATCTTCGAGTTCGGTTTCGCCGATGCCATCCTGCAGATGTGGGCCGCCTTCCTCGCCGAGCGCGCGGGCGCGCTCGGCGATCGCTTCGGCTGCCTCACCCCGCGGGAGGCGCTCGACGCCCATCGGCTGTTCGCGGCGGCGCTGCGATCGTCGCGCTCGGGTCGTGCCGAGCCGACCGTCGGCACGGTCCAGGCCGCCGACTCCCCTTAGCCGCTCGGCTGGACCCGCGCGTGTGCCGCGGGAATCGTAAGCCGAAGCGATCAGGGGCTGCGCGTGCATCACCGACGCCCTCGCGGCCATAGAGTGCGAAAGCGTCGCCGACCACCGCGCCGGGCAACCACTGAATCATCGTCGGCCAAGTCGACAACCTACGCATCTCCCCCAGCAACGACCCGCTCGTCTTTACGCCGGCGCATTCGCCGCCCTGCAATAGCGAAAACACCACGCCCGGCGCGTCCGCCCGAAAGGAACCGCCGCCCGATGGAGTGGCCGCGACCAACGCCGCCCCCAGGCGCTCGCCGCCTACGACAGCGGGAGCGCGGATTGACAGTGCTGGCTTCGACGCGGGCGGGAGGGGCGCGGGAGCCGATCGCCGTCAGCTGAACTTTGGACTCGTCCGTCCAGGAGCGCCGTGCGGCGTGTTCTCGGAGACGCTCGCAACGAGGCGTGAGGAGAGCTCCGACCGTATAGCAGCAGACGACCGGAATGGACGAGCAGCGGGCGTCTGCGCTGGCGCTCCCACGCGCCTGCTCTTAAGCGGAAGCGGTTACCCGGACAACGTGCCGGCGGGCCGCTCAATTGCCACAAGCAGTAGCGCCGCTACCGACGCCGCGCGCTATCACTTCCGGCGACCGTGAGCACGGCTCGGCCGCCGCGCGACGGTGTCTTCCCTTGCCCCTCAGTCAACCCGGAAGGGTTGTGGCCTGACCCCTCGTCATCCCCTCGCGGAGCGACGGGATCACCTGCGGCGCGTCGAGCACCTGGGGGTGAGCCCGTGGTCGAGCAGGATCGCGTCGGAGACGGGCCGCACCGTGACGCCGTGATCCGGCCGCGCGGTGGGGTCGACGTCGAGGGCGTCGTCCTGCGCCGAGCTCGCCTTCCTCGACGCCCGGAGATAGGCGCCTGGCCGCGAGGCCTGCCCGAGGCGCTTCACGAACGACGGGTCCCCCATGGCAGGCCGAGCTTGAAGCACGGCAGCCGGGCTTGGACGACGTCCGCGACCAAGCGGCACAAAACCGCCTCGGACGAGCAGCAGGCGCAACGGACGACGCCGTCGCGCTATCGCAATCGACTGACAGGGAAAGTCGCTCAGACTGAGCCCTCGGGCTCCTGGCGGGTGACGTGGTGTCCGAGCCGTTCGAGCTCGGCGACGCGGCGTTTGGTCTGGCGTTCGGGGTCGCGGTTGGTGAAGTAGTCGCCGCCCTTAGGTCGCGGTAGGTCTCGCTGGTGGCGAGCATGTGCCAAATCGCGAAGATCATTGCGTGCTTGATGGTGCCGAGCGCCCGCTTGTGGCCGCGCGGAGGCTTCGGGCGTCGGTATTGGGCTCGAGGTAGTGGCGCTTGACGCGGATGTCGGCCACGGCGGCCTCCTCGAGCGCGAGCTCGTCCTGCGCCTCGAACTCGCACGCTGACGGCGGCCAGGGTAGGTTCGTGCCACCCCCGGAAGACGAACCGAGGAGGCACGCCGTGGCCACGCCCCACATCCGTAAGAACATCGACAGCCTCACGCCTCAGGAGCTCGCCGACTACGAGCACGCGGTCTCGAGGCTGCTGGCGATCTCGCAGCAGGATCCGGACAGCATCGACGGCTACACGTACTTCGAGCAGCTCCACGACGGCGAGCTCGGCCCGTGCGAGCACGCGAACGACACGTTCATGCCGTGGCACCGCGCGCACCTCTTCCTGTTCGAGGAGGCGCTGCGCCGCTCCGACCCGCCGCGAACGGACAACGTCACGGTGCCGTACTGGGACTGGTCCGCGCTGCCGAGCGGCAGCCGCTTCCCGAAGGCGTTCGAAAACACGGGCTCGGTGCTGTTCCACGACTTCCGCCACGACACGCCGATCTGCCGAACTGCCGGCGATGGCGCATGCGAACAGCTGCCGTTCCCGCGCGCGCACCTCGACGCCCGTGTGCTCAGCATCGCTAAGTGGTCGACGGCGGACGCCGCGCGGTCACAGCTCGACAGCTTCGGCGGACATGAGGGCGGTGAACAGGACTGCTCATCGCAGTTCGGCAGCGGGTTCGGAGCGCTCGAGCAGCCTGGCCACAACACGATGCACGATTCCTACATCGGCGGCGACATGGCGGATCCCTCGGTCGCCGTGCTCGATCCGATCTTCTACTCCTTCCACTGCTACATCGACCTCCTGTGGGCGCAGTGGCAGGAGCAGTTCGAGACCGACACGGACCTCGAGGCGCGCCTGTGCGGGCTGTTTAAGGACCGCGAGCACCTCCCGGAGAACCGCTTCCGGGTGAAGGACACGCTCGACACTGAGGCGCAGCTCGGGTACGTGTACGAGTACACTCCTGGGCCGCCGCCGCCCACGCCGCCGAGCGACCTGGAGGCGGCGCGGCCATTCCCCGTCCACCCAGCGTTCGACTTCGTCGTCAGCGCCCGCAAGCGCCCGGAGATCGTGCGCGCGCTGGACGTGACGATCCCCGCGCCCGGCTTCTCGGGCGCGCAGCTCGTGCTGAGCGGCGTGAACGTGCACACGCCGTTCTCCTACAGCGCGGACGTCTACGTCGCGCCCGCGGGCGAGGAACTACGTCTCGACGACCGCGAGTTCCGCGCGACCCACCTCGTGGACCTGCTCTACATCTGGAAGGCCCATCACGGCGGCGACGACGGGCACTCGCGCGACCTCGTGGTGGATCTCAACTCCGCGCTGATGCCGCTCTCCAAGACGCATGCGGGCGAGCGGTGGCGCGTGGCGGTCGCGCTCGGCGCGAGCGAGACGCGGGCGCCGAGGGCGCGCCACGTCCCCGCAGGCGACACCGCTGCGGCCATGGACTTCGGCGACCTGTCGCTCAACATCTACTGAGGAGGACGACGATGGCGGAGGACCAGCGGCCCCCGGTCTTCGAGCTCCACATCCGCCCGATGTTCCGGCTGCTCGACCGAGAGCACATGCTCACGTTCGTCGACCCCGGCTTCGACCTGTGGGACCTCGAGAACGTGTGGACGATGCGCAATGACATCCTCGTCCGGCTGCGCGGAGAGGGCCTGTTCAACATGCCCGGGCAGAAGGTCGGCGGCCCCTGGCCGGCGGAGTGGATCGACCTCTTCGAGCGCTGGACGCAGAACCCGAATGCAGACGACATCGGGCACCACCTCCTACTCGGGCAGCGCGACGGCGACTACCAATTGCAGCCGGTGTCGGACAAGCGCCGGCTGCGCGCGAAGGTCACCGCGCCGAGCCCAGGCTGCCATGCGTGGTTCGCGCTCGAATCAGTCACGCCCGGCCGGCGCGAGTACACGCTCTACGTCGAGCCGCCGCTGCCGGCGCCGGCAGCGGCCCCGACCGCCATCCCGGCGCTCGAGATGTTCGACAAAGGCGACGTGGCGACGCTCGTCATCCACGACGCCGGGGGCACACAGGAGTTGCCCATCGCCTAGGAGTGTCTAGCTGAACCGGTTATGGAGGTCGACTAACACCTGCTAGCTCGGTGGACTGAGAAGTTGGACAAGCTCGCCGAGCGATGGCATCCGGCGCGCGTGGCCGTATCGGATCGCCACGCGAACGAACGTCTCGATCGTGGACACCGAGACTTTCGAGATGCCGCGATCGCTTCTCCAACTCCGAAGAAGGGAGGAGCGACGCGGGAGTCAATCGCGCGCCCCTGGATCGCCGGACTGGCGGCGGAGGGGAGTGTTAGACACTGGCGAACCGCCGGAACCGCGCGGGCTGGAGGCTGCCGGTCGCCCGGGCCTCGGGCGATGGGTGGTCCCCCCAAAGCGCGAGGCTGTGCCTGCGGCTCGTTGGTCGCAATACTGTGGCCCGATGCGTCTCGAGGCGTGGCCCGTGACGCGCTCAGCGATGAGAGGTTGTCGATCTGGCTCGCGGGGGTACCGGCGGGTGCGGACGTGACGGTTGCCGCGGGCGGCGCCGATGAGGGCGCCAGCCGCCGCGGTCGGAAGCGCAGCTCGCGGCCGGTCGCGAGGGCGCGCTCGATCTCCGGCATGTCGCCCCGTTGCCGGCAGCTACGACCAGGCCGACCCGATGGGGTTGCTGTGGTCGATGGGACTACCCGAGGGAGAGAAGGATCCGCACTTCCGCATGCCGTGGCCGGGCTTCGACGTCGCGCTCGAAGCGATCGCGGATGGTGAGCGAGCGTCGGCAACCGTCCGGCGGCGATTCTCGGCCGCGGGCGTGGAGCGCATCGACGTCGGAGGAGCCCGACCTGACGGCGGCCCTGTTTCTGCCGCCGGCCCCGGGGCCGCATCCGGGCGTGGCGATGTTTCACGGTGCGGGGGGAGGGATCGCTGGGCTGGCCCCCTCCGGCGCGCTGCTTGCCTCGCACGGCTTCGCCGCCCTCGTCGTTGGCTACTTCGGTGCTCCCGGACGTCCGCGGACGCTCTGCGAGGTTCCGCTCGAGTCGCTGGCGGCCGGCTCGAGCGCCTGCGTGGCCACGCGTCGGTCGACGGCGGGCGGGTCGCCGCCCTCGGAACCTCAGTGGGCGCCGAGGCCGCTCAGGCGATGGCGTCGTACATCGGCGCTTAGGTCCTTGCCTTCCGCTCGAGCTCGCTCCAGAGGTCTTGCAGCGCCCGCTTGTGCACGCGCGCTCCCCACAGGCGAGCGGTGGCGTGGGTCGCGTTCAACCGCTGGTGACGACAGAACGCACGGCTCACCTCCCGGTGGGCTGACAGCCGGTTGACGGCCGGCTGGTACGGGCACAGCAGGAACGTGCAGACGTCTTCGTCCACGCATCCGTCCGTGAGCTCGCTCCGGTCGGCGCTCTGCGCGATGCAGTAGGGCAGGTCGTCCCTCTCGCCAAACGCCTCGCGCTCCCGCTCCCCGCCGGTCTCGTTCATGTTGAGCAGCAGCACGATCTCGCCCACCAGCTGAATCGCCTCGGGAACGAGCCCGGCCGGACGCCGGGAGACGAGCTTCCCCTCGTCCGCCCAGACGTAGCGCTCCAGGATCGCCGGAGTGCGATGCCGTCGTACCTCGTCGAGCCCACGCTCACAGAGCTCGGCTGCGGCGGCTACGAACGGGTGCTCGCCCTCCGGCAGCAGGTCGGTCACCCGCCGCACGCCCTGCGGGAGCTCGCCGCCATACGCAACGCGCACGGCGACGGCGTGCAGCAGGCAGAGCCGCGAGTACCAGAACCGCGCGCGCTGCAGGAGGTCGAGCGCGTCCGGGTCGACGCCGCCCTCGTGGTTGAGCTGCGCGTCGACCTTGAACCCCTGAGCGATGGACGCCTCGAGCCCTCTCTGATGGGTGACCGGCTTCGCTTCGAGCGCGAGGAGCTCGCCGAGATGCTCGGCGACGCGACCCGAGAGCTGCTGCTCGTGCGAGAGGGCGATTCGCGTCCTAAGCGCCGGGAGGATCCAGGCCAGCTGCTTCAGCGGCACGATCTCGGGCGTCCAATCGTCGCGCGGCTTGTCGAGGCGCTTGGCAGGGGCCAAGCTACTCTCGATCTCGGCGGCGATCACTTCGTAGCCGGCGGCTCCAGCGACGAAGGTCTCCTCATCGCGCCCCGGGGGCGCCGAGGCGTCGGCGGAGCAGCGCTGCACGAGCTTCTCCGCCGCCGTCCAGCGCACGTCGTAGTCGTCGTCCCCGGCAAACGCCCACAGCGCCTGCACGGCGCGCGCCCCGGCGAGCTGCGCTAGGTGCTCGAGCGCCGCCCGCCGGACCAGCGGCGCCGCGTCCCTCCGAGCAGCCAGGCACTCCGACACGATCCGCTGATTCAAACCGGCGAACTCGCCGGCCTGCGCCACCTCGGCCGCCGCGGCGGCGTGCAGCAGCCTCCGCTCGTCGGCGACCCCAGCCGACTCGAGAAGCAGCGTGTCACACACCTCCCGACAGAAGCCCGCATCACGGCTGGCAGCCGCGGCAAGCACCAGCGCGAGCTGCACGCGGGGCGCGTCCGGCGCGCGTTCCATGACGTCGCGGAGGAGACCGCGGTCGTCGAGCAGCATCCGCGACGCGAAGTAGGCGTGCAGCACCTCGTGCTTGAAGCGGTGCAGGCCCTCGTCGTCGACCTCGAGGACGCCGAAGCGCTCGGCGGCGTGAACGGCGTCGAGCCACTTGCTGTCCGGTCGGACAGCTGCGCCGACGCTCGCCGACTCGCTCTCCGGCGCGAGCCGGTCCGCAGCGAAGTGGTCCAGCCGATCGAGTATCGCCGCACGCTTGCGCCGTTCGTCCTCCGGAACGGTGTCCCCACCCAGCAGGGACTCGCGCCATGCGCTTAGGAGCGCGACTCGAACCGCGTGCTCGCCGCCATCCGGGGGCGGCTCCAGCGAGCGGAGTCGCAGCAGGTCGGCGATCAGGCCGAGGTAGAAGGGGCTGTCCACCAGCTTGCCCTCCTCGATGTTCAAGCGCACTACCTCGCGCTCTTGCTCGCGGCGCCCGGCTCGGGCCAGGACTTCCTTGACGGCTTCCGGCTCGCTCAGCTCGAGGCCTCCGAGCTCGATCGGCGGCACGCCGAGCTCCGGCGGCACCCCCTCCGGGCGGGAGGTGACCACCAGCGGCATGTTGCGGCGGCGGGCGGCATCCAGCGCCACTCGCGCGGCCGTCTTGTATGGGTCGGCGGCCATGCCGTGGACCCTGGCCCGGTCGAGGTCGTCGGCGAGCACGACGACCTGCCCGCGCCGAGACATCCAGCGCCACAGCCTGTCCGCGTCGGCCGCGGTTCTGACGTGCGGGTCGATGTACTCCTTGAAGCGCTGCTCCGCCATGGCGGCGAAATCGATCTCCGGGGCGTCGCGAAGCGAGAGGACGACTGGAAGGACGTCCTGCGACGCGAAGTGCCCCGCTAGCCCGAGCAGCAGACTCGTCTTGCCGGAGCCCGTGTCGCCGACGACGACCTGCGGCGCGGTGCGGAAGTCGTCCCTTAGGTTGGTAGCAATCTCCTGGATTAGATCCGTCCGCCCGAAGACGTCCTTGGCCTTGCCCACCCTCGGTGCCACCGGAAAGAGGCTCTCGGGCCGAACGCGTGCCTGAAGGCGCAGATGGTGCGTGGCGTGATAGCTCGTCCAGACGTAGAACCACAGATACGCTAGGAGGGCCACCGCGAGCGTCGTGACCAGATTCCGCCCGAGGTTCGCGAATACGTCGCCGGGGCCTGCCGCCGCGTCCGGCACCCCGACCAGCGCAAGGCCCACCGAGATCGCGAACAGCAGGGCGGCCGTCGCGGCCGCCAGCCAGCGCGGCAACGTCATCGTCGAGGCCGCGAGCCCCGCCGGTGCGCCGGTCAATCGGCGGACGTACAAGAGCAGCCGCTCCCGCGTCAGCGCGCTACCGTCGCTCATCTGAGCGTTTTACGCCGATGACACGCGTGATCGCATTCACCCACCCGATGTGCGATGCGTACCGCGGAAGTTGTAGTCCCCAGCGCGGCGGAGGCGTCCGTCTCGCGAAGAGCTGCTCGAGGGTAGCATCGCCGAGAGCCCCACTACCACGTGCCGCCCAACGGCGGCGTGGTCGACGTGACGCCGGCCAACCTGATCGACGCCCGCGGGCCGGCCGGCGCCTCGCGGACGATCGCCGGCACGGACATCTCGGACACGGTGCTCGGCGGCGCGCGCGGCGAGCGGATCGACCCGCGCGCCGGGACGGTCGACCGCGTCGACGCCGGCCGCGGCCCGGACCGCGTCAGGGGCGGGCCGGGCGAGGACGGGATCGACGGCGGGCAGGGCAACGATGTGCTGAGGGGCGGCTCCCGTCACGACTACCTGACCGGCGGCCCGGGCCGCGACCGCTTGCGCGACCGCGGGCGGGGCTCCCTGCTCGGCGAGGCGGGCAACGACAGGCTCTCGGCCGAGCACCTGAGCGGAACGCTCGACGGCGGCGCGGGAGACGACGTGCTGATCGCGCGGGGGCGTCTGCGGCGGACGGGCCTCGCCGGCGGGCCGGGGAACGACCGCTACGTGCTCCGCGGCGGGGGCGTGCCGGAGATCGTCGAGCTGCCCCGCGGCGGCTACGACACGATCGCGACGAGCCGCAAGCTGACCGTGCCGGCCGGGGTGCAGCGAGCGGTCGCAACGGGCAGCCGCCGCGTCCGGCTGCGCGGCGGGTTCGGGGCGCAGAGGCTTGTCGGCAACCGGGCGCGGAACGTCCTACGCGGCGGCCCCGGCGCGGACCGGCTCAGCGGAAGGGGCGGCAACGACACCGTGATACTGGGCGACGACGCCTTCGAC
>JACVRW010000015.1 GCA_014534235.1 Thermoleophilaceae bacterium
GCGTCTGCCAGCGCGTGCTCGCCCTGGCCGCGGGCGTCTGGCACAGCTGGCAGCTCTGGGAAGCAGGCGAGATCGATGCCCCCGGCCGCCACTTCACCGCCTACGACCACTGAATCCGTGGAAACGGAATCAGTCATCTAGCGGTCGCCGGGGGTCGGCGCTACTTGGGTCGGTGCCGCGGTGTGGGCGCGGCGATCCAGGTCTTCCCCTGGTGACAGGTTCGACTCCTGGCCGACTCGTTGCTTCAGAAAGTGTAGTGGCTCCTCCCGGGATACGGAAGGGCGCGGTAGGCTTGGCCCATGGCGAAGCCGGACCAAGCTCAGCCTGCCAGACGCAACGGCAGGCTCCGCATTCCACTCCCCTTCGAGGATGCCGTGAGAGCGGCGCTTGAAGCCAAGCCGCCTGAAAAGAAGCCGCGCAAGCCGCGCTCGAAAAAGTCTGCTAAGGGCTGAAGGCTCACCCCGATGGCGACCCTCTAAGCGTCCGCCCGGGACAGAGCCCTCGGGGTCGCCGTCGTGAACCGGAAGGGCGCCAAGAGACGTACTGAGTTCCGGGACCTGTCGAACGCCGAGGTCTCGCAGCGGGCACGCGACAAGACCTTGCCGGTCAACCGTCGGCGGGCATACCAGCAGGAGGAAATCCCGCCTGCGCGGCAACAAGCGGAAGCGGCGAAGCTCCTGAATTTGGGCGCTTCTGCTGTTACCGTGGGTGAGGTGAGCGCCTGACAGGGAGGCGCACGCCGCTCCGCGCCTAGGTTTCCGGCTTCTCGACGGTCGGAAGCGAAGGGAGCGGATGCGACGTGCGCAGCAAAAGGGTATGGGCGCGCCTGCTGGGGCTGAAGCGGGCGGTGGTCGAGGATGTGTTCGTCGGCGATCAGGGGGAAGTGGTGGTGGCGGCCAGGCCGAACTGGCGGGAGCGCGATCGCTGCGGGATCTGTCGGCGCCGGTCGCCGGGGTTCGACCTCGGCGAGGGCCGGCGGCGCTGGCGGGCGCTCGACCTCGGCACGACATTCGCCTATGTCGAGGCCGAGGCGCCCAGGGTGCGCTGCCGCCGCCACGGCGTGGTGGTCTGCGCGGTGCCTTGGGCGAGGCATGGGTCGCGCTTCACGAGGGCATTTGAGGACCAGGTCGCCTGGCTGGCGGTCAACTGCTCCAAGACCGCCGTCGCCGCGTTGGTGCGGATCGCCTGGCGCACGGTCGGCGGGATCTGCGAGCGGGTGGCCGCCGAGGCGGGACGCGAGGTCGACCTGCTCGCCGGGCTGCGCCGGATCGGGATCGACGAGATCAGCCATCGCAAGGGTCAGCGCTACCCGACCGTCGTCGTCTGCCACGACACCGGCCGCCTCGTGTGGGCGGCGGCCGGGCGGGACAGGGCCACGGTCGAGGCGTTCCTCGACGCGCTCGGCGAAGAGCGCTGCAAACGGCTCGAGTTGGTGTCCTGCGACATGGCCGCCTGGATCGCCGGCCCGATCGGCGAGCGCTGCCCGCAGGCCGAGCTGTGCCTGGACCCGTTCCACGTCGTCCAGCTCGCCACCGACGCGCTCGACGAGGTCCGCCGCGAGGTCTGGAACGAGGCCCGTCGCCAGGGCCAGACCGCGCTCGCGGCCGAGCTCAAGGGCGCGCGGTTCGCGCTCTGGAAGAACCCCGAGCACCTGACCGCCCGCCAGCGGGCCAAGCTGTCTGACATCGAGCGCACCAACCGCCGGCTCTACCGCGCCTACCTGCTCAAGGAGCAGCAGCGCCAGATCTACCGGCTGCCGGCGAAGTCCGCCGTCGCGCTGCTCGAGCGCTGGCTTCAGTGGGCCAGGCGCTGCCGCCTGCCGTCGTTCGTGAAGCTCGCCAAGACGATCACCCAGCAGCGCGCCGGCATCCTCGCCGCGATCACCCACGGGCTCTCCAACGCGCGCGTCGAGGCGATCAACACCCAGATCCGCCTGATCGCCCGCCGCGCCTTCGGCTTCCACTCCGCCAACGCCCTCATCGCCCTGGCGATGCTCAGCCTCGCCGACCTCTGCCCGTCACTGCCCCACTGACATGACCCACGGAAACGTCAGGAGACTCTGAATTTGGGGGTTCGCGGCCGGTATACCGGAGGTACTATCCGAGATGGACAGAATGACTAACGCGCCGCTACAGGACGCGTACGTGGGCACGGGGACACCTGCCCTGCGTGCTCACGTGGATCGCCCCCAAGGGGTCTGAGGACTGTGGGGACCATGACTGGTATCGCGCCGATGACGATACGGCGCTTTGCTACCACTGTGAGATCGGTCGCCGCGATCTTGATCCCGACGACCGCGTGACCGGTCACGGCATCGTCAAGCGCGATGTCCCCTCAGTGGTGTCGGTCTAGTCGAGCAAGAGCCTCCCCGAGTCGCTACCGAGCCGTTCCTCCACTCCAGCGCCGGCGCTCCACAGGGAGGCCCTCACGCTGAGTGTGTACCCGGAGCGACGCTCCTAACGCACGTCGCGCTAGCGACGCTTACGGCGGCGGCGTGCCTTCCGACTGCTCGCCGGGTGAGGCCGCGCTGGCAGCTCCTGTGTGCGTCCGTTGCCCTCTAGCTCTGTAGCACGGCGAGCGCGCCGAGACAACAGAATCCTGAGAGCAACGAGGCCGCCAATCGCGCTGAGCTTCGCTAGGGCATACGCAGGGCTTCCCGGAGTGAGGGGATGGATAGCGGCGTGGTGCATGCCTCTGGAGTATGGCTGAGGCAGTCCCGACGCCTCGCTATACTTCACTTTGTAAAGCGGGGGGCCTGGGTTTGTAAAGTCCATGACCTCCTACTTTGTATAGCAATGGGGCGAGGCGGTCGCTTCGCCCGCGGTTCTCCGCGATTTCGGTTACTAGAACAAGGGAGCAACCCGTGGCAGGCGCTATCTACGAGGTCACCGATCAGAACTTCCAGGCCGAGGTGCTCGAGGCCGACAAGCCGGTGCTGGTGGACTTCTGGGCGCCTTGGTGCGGCCCGTGCCGGATCGTGGCCCCGCATCTCGAGGAGCTGGCCGGCGAGCGGCAGGACCTGCAGATCGTGAAGCTGAACGTGGATGACAACCCGCAGACCGCGGCGCGTTACGGCGTCATGTCGATCCCGACCCTGCTGCTCTTCAAGCACGGCCAGGTGGCGCATCAGATCATCGGGGCGCTGCCCAAGAGCCGGCTCGTACAGGAGATCGAGCCGGCGCTCGCGGCATAGCCCGGTCGAGGAGCCCGAGCGCCCGAAAGGCGGGCGCCGGCCCCGAGCGAGGCTATCGCCGCGCCACCGAGATCAGCAGGCGCCTGCCGTCGATCTCAGCAGCGGAGCCGCCGTCGGCGCCGTCGTAGTTGACGGCGGTCGCGAGCGTCTCGCCGGCCACGTAGTCCTCGTGCGCGCGGGTGGCATCAAGCAGCTCGCCGTCGCCGGCTAGCGTGAGCTCGATCCGGTCCTCCACCCGCAGGCCCGCACTCTTGCGGGCCGCCTGCACGGCGTGGACGACCTCCCGGGCGAGCGCCTCGCGACGCAGCTCGTCGTCGAGCTCGAGGTTGAGCGCCACGGCGTGCGTGCCGGAGCGCTCGACCTGGTAGCCCTCGAGCGGCTGCAGCGCGATCTGCACGTCCTCCGGGCCGATCTCGTGCTCCTGGCCGTCGACGTTGATGCCCATCCGGCCGCCCGCGCGCAGGCGGCCCGGGTCGAGCGAGGAGATGGCCGCGGCCACCTGAGGCATCTGTTTGCCGAAGCGGGGTCCGAGCGCCCGGTAGTTCGGCTTCAGCTCGAACCGCCCGAGCTCGTCCGCCTCCGACACGTGCCGCAGCGACTTAACGTTCAGCTCCTCCAGCAGCAGTCTCTCGAAGCGCTCGATCGCGGTGCGCTCGCGGTCGGCGGCCACCACCACGGCCTCGCGCAGGGGCTGGCGGACCTTGACGCTTGCCTGCGCCCGGGCCGCGCGTCCGAGCTCGACGGCGTCCCGCGCCACGCGCATCTGCCACTCGAGCTCCTCGTCGATGTCACCCGGCTTCGGAAAGTCACAGAGGTGCACGGAGGCCTCCGCGCCGTCGAGATTCTCGTAGATCTCGTCCGCCACGAATGGGGTGAGCGGCGCGAGCAGCTTGGCGATCGTGAGCAGGCAGGCCCGGAGCGTCTCGAAGGCCGCCGGGTCGCCGTCCCAGAACCGGCGCCGCGAGCGCCGGACATACCAGTTCGAGAGGTCGTCCACCAGCTCGGCGATCGCGCGGCCGGCGAAGGTCGTGTCGTAGTCGTCCATGCGCTCGATGACCCGCTCGACGGTTGCGCTCAGCCGGGAGAGGATCCAGCGGTCGAGGTCGGTCGGCCGGCCGGCACCAGACGGCTCGTTCACGTTCGCGTAGAGGACGAAGAAGGCGTACGTGTTCCAGAGCGGCTTGAGGAACTGGCGCACGGACTCGCCGACGGTCTCGAGCGAGAAGCGGTAGCCGTCCCAGGGCTGCTTTGAGGTGAAGTAGTACCACCGGAAGGCGTCGGCCCCGTGGGCGCGGATGACGTCCCACGGCACGACGACGTTGCCGCGCGACTTGGACATCTTCTGTCCCTCGGGATCCAGGATCAGCCCGAGGCAGAGGCAGGTCTCGTACGAGGTGCGCCCGAAGAGGAGCGTCGACACGGCGAGCAGCGAGTAGAACCACCCCCGCGTCTGGTCGAGCGCCTCGCAGATGTAGTCGGCGGGGAAGCGCTCCCTGAAGACGTCCTGGTTCTCGAACGGCGCGTGCCACTGGGCGAAGGGCATGCAGCCCGAGTCCCACCAGACGTCGATCAGGTCCGGAACGCGCCGGAAGGTCTTCCCATCGCGCTCGAACGTCACCTCGTCGATGTACGGGCGGTGGAGATCGTCCGGCACCTCGGCACCGAGCTGGCGCAGCTCCTGCCGCGAGCCGATGCAGACGGCCTCGCCGTCGTCCGCCCGCCAGATCGGAAGCGGCGTGCCCCAATACCGCTCTCTCGACAGCGCCCAGTCGACGTTGTTCTCGAGCCACTTGCCGAAGCGCCCGTGCTTGATGTGCTCGGGGTACCAGGTGATCGACTCGTTCGCCGCGAGCAGCTCGTCCTTGACCTCGGTCGTGCGTGCGTACCAGTTCCTCTTCGCGTAGTAGATGAGCGGCGTGTCGCAGCGCCAGCAGTGGGGGTAGGCGTGCTCGTACTCGCCCGCCCTGAAGAGGCGCCCGGACTCGCGCAGGGCATCGATTATCTTCGGGTCGGCTTCGCGGACGTGGAGCCCCGCGAAGGGCCCCGTGCGCTCGTCGAAGGTGCCGTCGGGGCGCACGGGATTGTGGATCGTGAGCCCATTGTCCTGGGCCAGGCGGAAGTCGTCCTCGCCGAACGCGGCGCCGGTGTGGACGACACCGGTGCCGTCCTCGATCGACACGAAGTCCCCCGGCAGCACCGTGTGGCCGCGTGTCCCGTAATCCCGGATGTAGGGGAAGGGCGGCTCGTAGCGCAGGCCGAGCAGCGCCGAACCCGGCATCCGCTCCTCGATCTCGGCCTCCTCGCCGAGCACCCGCTCGAGGAGCGCCTCGGCGAGGATCAGGCGCTCGTCGCCGACCCGCGCTCGGACGTACGTCACGTCAGGGTGCACCGCGATCGCCGCGTGCGGCACGAGCGTCCACGGCATGGTGGTCCAGGCGAGCAGCGAGACGCTCGGGTCGTCCATGAGCGGGAACTTCACGTAGACGCTCGGGTCGACCACGTCCCTATACCCAAGCGCCACCTCGTGCGAGGAGAGCGCCGTGCCGCAGCGCGGGCAGTAGGGAACGACCTTGTGCCCCTCGGTGAGGAGGCCCTTGTCGAAGATTTGCTTGAGCGACCACCACACGGACTCGATGTACTCGTTCGAGAGCGTGTAGTAGGCGGCGTCCGTGTCGAGCCAGAACCCGATCCGCTCGGTCAGCTCATTCCACTCGTCGATGTAGCGGAGGACCGACTCCCGGCAGCGCTCGTTGAACTCAGCCACTCCGTAGCGCTCGATGTCCTCCTTGGAGCTGAAGCCGAGCTCTTTCTCGATCTCGAGCTCGACCGGCAGGCCGTGGCAGTCCCATCCGCCCTTGCGGTGGACCACGTGACCGCGCATCGTCCGGTAGCGCGGGAAGACGTCCTTGAAGACTCGGCTGAGGACGTGGTGCGAACCCGGTCGGCCATTGGCGGTGGGGGGACCTTCATAGAAGACGAACGGGGGACCCCCCTCCCGGCGCCGGATCGACTCGTGGAAGACGTCGCGCTCGCGCCAGCGCTCGAGCACGCGCTCCTCGAGCTCCGGAAACGACTGCGCGCCGTCGACTGGCTGGTAGCGGGCCACGAGCCGTCGATTCTAGGTGCGAGCGGCGTCTAGCCCCGTCGTGTCTGCCGGGGTGCCCGGCCCCGTCCGGCCCCTCACCTACGATCGCCGCGGCATGACGCCCCTCGAGCTCGGCGATCCGCTCGCCCACCGCGCGCTGCAGGCGCTGCTGCGGGCGGAGGCGACGGTCCGCCGCCGGCTAGCGACGGAGCTCGAGCGCGAGGGCGTGTCGGCAGCGGGGTTCTCGGCCTTGGTCGTGCTCACCACGGCGGGCGGCGCGCTCGAGCTGAAGACGCTCCGCCGGCGGCTCGGCTGGAGCAAGGCGAACGCCACGGAGGTGACGGCCACCCTCGCCGCCCGCGGGCTGGTAGTCAGAAGGCGCGTGGCCGAGGACCGACGAGCGTTGGCGATCGAGCTCACCGGCGCGGGGCGCGAGCTCGTCGAGCACCTCTTCCCCCAGCATGCCGAACGCGTGAGACGCGCCTTCGGGACGCTCGATGACCGCGAGAAGCGATCGCTCGTCGAGATCTGCCGGAAGCTGGCGGCGTAGCGGACGGAGTGCGCGCCCCGCCCGCCCACCGACGGATAACCGTCCTGCCTGACTGTTCCTGTACAACAGTCATCCAGGACGGTACTTCTCCGGGCTGCCCAGCGGCCGCCCTACTTACCCAGCCCTCGGCCGGCCGGCGGAGACGATCCGTTCGGCGACTCCGCGCGCGGCTACGCCGAGTTGCGCTCGCCAAGCGAGAACCGGCTGCCCGAGGAGTGCTCGGACTCGCCCATGACCACGACCTGCTCGATCCGGCCGCTGTCGACGTAGGCCTTCAGCCGCTCTACGGCCTCGACTGGGGTCGAGCCGAGCGACGGGATCCCGTGGTCGCCCGTAACCGGCATCGCCTCGCGATACTCGAAGACGGGGGCTGCGGAACCGACCTGGCGAACCGTGTAGACGAGGCGCCCTACGACGTCGAGGGTGGCCTCCCCGCCGCAGAACACGAACGCGGTGGGATCGAGCGCGCGCACGGGCCGGACCACGCGCTCCGGCGGCAGGTCGAACGCGAGCAGCAGCGTGCGGAAACCGGCCCTTCGCAGGCCGAGCTCGAGCGCCTGCACGTGGAGCGCGTCCAGATCCAGCCGCCGGCTCGAGTCGAACACCAGCACGCCCTGGGGCCGGCTCGCCGGCGGGACCACACGCCGGCAGGCGTACAGCCATCCGGACGCCCAGCGCATGGCCAGCTCCCGCTCCGCCTCCCGACCCTCCCGGCCCTCGGCCAGCTCGAGGGCCGGCAAGAGCACCTCCTCCACCGAGCGCTCCACCGACCGCACCGCGAGGCTCTCCTCCATGACGCGGTCGGCGGCTGCCTCGTCGAAGTGGTCGAACGCATCGAGGAGCCGGTTCGGCGAGCTCGGGCCCTCGCCGCGCTGGCGCGCCAGCTCGATCGCGGACGAGATGTTGTGTGTCTCGAGCAGGGCCCGACGGAGCGCCTCAAGCTCGGCGATGTCGTACTGACGGTGGCCTCCCTGCGTGCGCCGGGGCTTGGGGTAGCCAAAGCGACGCTCCCAGCTTCGCAGGGTGTTGGGGCTTACGCCGAGCAGCTCGGCGGCCGCGTTCGTCCTGATCCCGGTCACGGTCTCTCCACCTCAGATGAACCGCTGAAGCGTCGGGCGTACTTCACACGTTGACAGCGGCTCCGTGGACTGTCCAACGCTCTTGCACAGGTTTCTGGGAGAAGCCCCCGCACCTTGAGGGAGGTTTATGGCCGCTCAGAGGGATCTTGCGCAAGTGATGCAGCCGTTGTTGCACGGATTCCACGCCCGACGAGCGGGTTGCGGCGGCGGCAGCAGCGCCCGCGAGCCGGGCCGGAGCGGGCCGCTCAGCGGCGCCCGAAGTTACTCGGTTCGACCGTCAGGAGCGCCGCGCGGGGCGGCCCGCAGGTCGCGATCCGCGCGGCCATCGTTCCGACCTCACCCGCCCGCTCCGAAGTGAGACGCACCGGGAGCACCACCGGGTCACAGGGACGCTGCGCGGCGATGCTGGTGTGACGGGCAAGCTGGTCGTCGCCCATCGGGCTCGTCATCAGATCGAGGAGCTGAGCGCCGATCAGCCCGTGCTCGCTGCCGAAGATCTTCTCCCCGGCCTCGCTGACCGCGCTCACCTCGAGCTCGAAAGTCAGGATCAGGAAGGCCGCCGCCGCGCCCGGAAGGGCGTCGCGGGGGCAGGTGAGGATCATCCCCATGCCGCAGCGCTCGCACACTCGCCGCCTGGGCTGGGGCCTGCCCGGCGGCTCCTCGGAGGGATGACCGCAGCGCGAGCAGAAGCGTATCGGCCTCGGCCGCTCGTCGCCGGGCGCAGCCGTCCACGCCCGGTCGATCCGGATAAGAGCCGTCACGCGGGCGATCACAACACGGAACCCGCAGAATCGCCCATGCACCATCGGCAATGCACCGGTTCAAGCCCGAAACATCACGCGAACCTCCATCCAACCCCGGGCGACTGAGATGTTCGCTGCAGGATTGGAGGCTCAGTCCCGCCGGGTCTGGGAGTGGCGCGGGCGCGCCGGCGAAGATCGGCCTTCGCGCGGGCCCGCGCCGGCAGCGATAGCCTCCTTCTGCAAGCGACGAAGGAGACGGGTTGGCGGTTCGGCAGGAGCTTTGGGGACCCGAAACGAGCAAGGCCGTAGAGAACTTCCCCGTGTCAGGCGAGCGGGTGCCCGCGCCGGTGGTGCACTGGCTCGGCCGGATAAAGGCGGCCGCAGCCCGGGTGAACGCGGAGCTCGGCCTGCTGGACCCAGACGTCGCCGAGCGCATCGCCCGCGCGGGTGACGAGGTCGCGACGGGCGAGCACGACGACCAGTTCCCGATCGACGTCTTCCAGACCGGGTCCGGCTCCTCCTCGAACAGGAACGCCAACGAGGTGATCGCAAGCCTCGCCGGGGACGACGTGCACCCCAACGACCACGTGAACATGGGTCAGTCGTCGAACGACGTCTTTCCCTCCGCGGTGCACCTCGCCGCGGTGGACAGCGCTGAGTCGGAGCTGCTGCCGGCGCTCGAGCGCCTCGCCGGTTCCCTGCAACGGAAGGCCGACGAGTTCGCCGACCTAGTGAAGGCGGGCCGAACTCACATGATGGACGCGGTTCCGGTCACCCTCGGCCAGGAGCTCGCCGGCTATGCAGCGCAGATTGCCCTCGGACGCGACCGAATGCGCGACGCGCTCGGCCGCGCCTCCGAGATCCCGCTCGGAGGCACCGCCACCGGTACGGGGCTCAACACTCACCCCGAGTTCGCGGAGCGGGTTCGCGAGAAGCTCGGCCGCGGCGAGGCGCCCCGTGACCGCTTCGAGGCCCAGGCCAACCGCGAGGGCCTCGTGGAGCTGCACGCCGCGCTCAAGGGCATCGCGGTGTCGCTGACGAAGATCGCCAACGACCTCGTGCTGATGGGCTCCGGCCCGCGCACCGGCCTGATGGAGATCCGGCTTCCGGAGCTTCAGAAGGGCTCCTCCATCATGCCGGGAAAGGTCAACCCGGTCATCCCCGAGGTCGTGCTCCAGGTGGCCGCGCAGGTGATCGGTAACGACGTGGCCGTCACCGTGGCCGGCAGCCAGGGTGCCTTCGAGCTCAACGTACGCGTGCCGGTGATCGCGCGAAACGTGTTCGAGTCGATCCGGATCCTGGCCGCCGCCTGCCACATGCTGGCGGAGCGGTGCGTGGAGGGGATCGAGGCGAACGAGGAGGTGCTCCGCCGCCACGCCGAGTCCACACCGGCGATCGCCACCGCCCTGAACCCCCACATCGGCTACGACCGGGCGACCGAGATCGTCAAGGAGGCGGCGGCGTCCGACCGCACGATCCGCGAGGTCGCGATCGAGAAGGGCGTGGACGAGGAGACGCTCGACAAGGTGCTCGACCTGCGGGCGATGGCGCACGGGACGCGGCCGAAGGCCTGACCGCAGGCGCCGGGGGCTCCACGCGGCACAGGCGGGCGAGTGTCAGCTGCGGGACCGGCGCTCGCGGGCGGTCACCACCGGCACAGGCGCTCGCGCGCGATCCACGACGAGCCGCGTGGCGCCTTCACCGGATCGGTGCGTCCGCGGCACTCGAGCTTCGTCCGGGCGCGGCGGCCGCCCGCGCTCGCCGCCACCGCCGACGACATCAAGGGCACCGGGTCGACCGGCGTGTTGTAGCGGCGGACCTCGAAGTGCAGGTGCGGGCCGGTGGAGTAGCCCGTGGAGCCGACGTACCCGATGCGCGTGCCGCCGTCCACCCGCTCGCCCGCCCAGCTCGTGATCCTCGAGAGGTGCGCGTACCAGGTCGTGTACCCGAGTGGGTGCTGGATCACGACCAGGTGCCCGTATCCCCCGTAGTTGGGGGCTGCGAAGATCGTGGTCCCGGGCGCCGCCGCTCCCACCCGCGTGCCGTAGCTCACCGGGAAATCCACTCCCTGGTGCCGTCGCCCTCCGCGCCTGCGCGCGCCGAAGCCGTCGCCGATCGGCCCAGGCACCGGGCGCAGGAAGCGGCCGGGACCGCTGGAAACGGAGCGGCCCCTGAGCGAGCCGATCGTCTGCTGCCCCGCAAGCCCGTCGACGGTGAGCCCGCGTGCGCGCTGCGCGCGCAGCACCGCGCGGTGCGTCAGGCGGCCGAACGCGCCGTCCACCCGCCCGGGCCCGTAGCCGCGCCGCAGGAGCAGGAACTGGAGCGCGGCCACGTCCCACCCGAAGTGGCCGAGCCGCATCACCCGCTTCCCGAGCGGTGGCCGTCCGCGGCGGCCGAGGGCTCGCCTCGTCTGAGGCCCGGCGATGCCGTCCACGAGCAGCCCGCGGCGGCGCTGGAAGCGGATGACCGCGCTGCGGGTGAGCGGTCCACTGATGCCGTCGACGAACCCGCGATACAGGTGCAGCGCGGTCAGCGCGGACTGGAGCGCGGCCACGTTGGCGCTGGCCGCCGGCGCCGGCGCCGGCAATGCGAGGGCCACGACGAGTGCCAGGACGGCCCCGCCGCAGATCCTCCGGGCGAGGGGCATCTCGACATGGATGTCAGATCACCTGCAGCGGCTCAACCGCTGCAAGGCATCGTGCAACGCGGCTCAGAGGTTCACGGCGACGTACTTCGTCTCGAGGAACTCCTCGAGACCCTCCTTGCCCCCCTCGCGCCCGATTCCGGACTGCTTCACGCCGCCGAAGGGCGCTCCGGCGTTCGACACCATGCCCTGGTTCAGGCCCACCATTCCGGTCTCGAGGCCCTCGCATACGCGGATGGCCCGCTTGATGTCCCGGGTGAACACGTACGCCACGAGGCCGTACTCGGTGTCGTTGGCCCGGGCGATCGCGTCCTCCTCCGACTCGAAGGTCGTGACCGGGGCCACGGGCCCGAAGATCTCCTCGTGCAGGACGCGGGCGTCGTCGGGCACGCCGCCGAGCACCGTCGGCGGGTAGAAGTAGCCGCGCCCGTCCGGGATCTCCCCGCCGACGACCCGCGCGGCCCCCTTGTCGAGCGCGTCCTGGACCAGCTCCGCGACCTTCTCGCGCGACGGCTGGTCGATGAGCGGGCCGACCTTTACGTCCTCCTCGGTGCCGCGGCCGACCTTGAGCGCGCCCATCCTCTCCCCGAGCCGGCGCTGAAACTCCTCGCGCACCGGCTCGGAAACATGAAACCGGTTTGCAGCGGTGCACGCCTCGCCGATGTTGCGCATCTTCGCGAGGAGGGCACCCTCGACAGCCGCGTCTAGGTCGGCGTCCTCGAAGATGAGAAACGGCGCGTTGCCGCCCAGCTCCATCGACGTCCTCAGCACGTTCTGCGCGGACGCCTCGATCAGCTTGCGCCCGACTTCGGTAGACCCCGTGAAGCTCAGCTTCCGCAGGCGGGGGTCCTGGATCAGCGGGCCGGTGGTCTTGCTCGAGGACGAGGTCGTGAGGATGTTGAACACGCCGCCCGGTAGCCCGGCGTCCTCGAGGATCTGCCCCAGCGCCAGCATGGACAGCGGCGTCTGCTGCGCCGGCTTCATGACGATCGTGCACCCGGCGGCGATCGCCGGCCCGACCTTGCGGGTGCCCATTGCCATCGGGAAGTTCCAGGGCGTGATCATCAGGCTCGGCCCCACCGGCTGCTTCATGACGAGCACGCGGCTGGTGCCGTTCGCGAACTGCTTGTAGTTGCCGTCGATCCGAAGCGCCTCGCCCGAGAACCAGCGGAAGAAGTCCGCCGCGTACACGATCTCTGCCTTCGACTCGGCCACCGGCTTGCCCATCTCGAGCGTCATAAGGAGCGCCAGCTCGTCCGCGCGCTCCATCAGCGCCTCGAACGCCTTCCAGAGGATCCCGGCACGGTCGTTCGGGGGCGTTGCACCCCACTCCCTCTGCGTCTCGACCGCCGCGTCGAGCGCGGCCATCGCATCCTCGGGAGTGCCGTCGGCGATCTCACAGAGCGGCTCCTCCGTTGCCGGGTCGATCACCTCGAGCGTCGCGCCGCCGGAGGCGTCGCGCCACTCGCCGCCGATGTAGAGCTTCTTCGCGACCTTGTCTACGACCATCTGTTCCTCGGTTGCGATAGCCATGTCCCTCCTCCCGTGGGCGTTACGGTGAGAGTACTCCGGGTGTGGCCTGTCGGCCGGTCAGGTCGCGACCGTCTCGGTCCCAAGCTCCTCGCTGATCGCGACGTCGATCGAGTAGTCGATCGGCAGCACGATCAGGGACGGGACGTCGAGTCTCAGGGCCTCGCGCAGTCGTTCGCCAAAGTCATCCGCCGACTCGCAGCGCCACCCCGGCAGCCCGTACCCCTCGGCCAGCTTGACGAAGTCCGGGTTCGCAAAGTCCGTGCCGAAGTGGCCTCCGAACCTCTTCTCCTGCTTCCAGACGATCGATCCGTACGACCGGTTCTCCCAGATGACCGTGACGAACGGCGTGCGGAGCCGCACGGCGGTCTCGAGCTCCTGGGAGTTCATGAGGAAGCCTCCGTCGCCGTTCACGGCCACGACGTTCCGGTCGGGGTGCACGAGCTTCGCCGCGATCGCCGCCGGGAGCGCGAAGCCCATCCCCGCCAGGCCGTTCGCGATCAGCACCGTGTTCGGCTCGTACGCCGGGAACATGCGCGCGATCCAGAGCTTGTGCAGGCCGACGTCCGAGATCAGGATGTCCTGCCGTCCGAGGGCCCGGCGGATGTCGTATAGCGCGCGCGGTGGCTGCATCGGGAAGTGCTCGTCGTCCTTGGCCTGCTCGAAGCGGCCCAGGACGACGTCGCGGAGCTTGGCCGAGCCGCCCTCGTGCGGCACGTGCCTGCACTCCTCCGCGAGGCGGGTCAGGACGTTGTAGATGTCGCCCACCAGCTCGACCTCGGGCATGAAGTAGGCGTCGGTCTCCGCCGGCACGGAGTCGACGCAGATGATCCTCTTGTCGCGCTTCGGGTTCCAGTGCTCGGGCGCGTGCTCGACGAGGTCGTACCCGATCGCCACCACGACGTCGGCCTCGTCGAACCCCGCCATCGTGTAATCGCCCGCCTGCAGCCCGACCGTCCCGAGCGCCTTCGGGCTGTCGGGCGACACGAGCCCCTTGCCCATGAACGTCTCCGCCACGGGGATGCCGGTCGCGCGCACGAACTCTCGCAGCGCGGGAGCCGCGTTCGCCCGCACGACGCCGTTGCCCGCCAGCGCTACCGGGTTGATCGCCCCGCGCACGAGGTCGGCGGCCTTCAGCAGCTCGCGCGCCGCCGGCTCGGGGCGGGCCTGACGCCGGCGGGGCAACGGCTCGGCGTCGATCTGGGCGGCCATGACGTCCTCCGGGAGCTCTATGTGCGTGGCGCCGGGCTTCTCCCCCTCGGCGACCTTGAAGGCCTTGCGGACGACCTCGGGGATGATCGCCGGATCGGAGAGGCGGGCGTTCCACTTCGTGATCGGTCGCATCACACGCAGCAGGTCGATGTACTGGTGCGACTCCTTGTGCATTCGCTCGAGATCGCCCTGGCCGGTGAGGGATACGAGCGGGGCCCGGTCGAGGAACGCGTCGGCCACGCCCGTCACCAGGTTGAGCGCGCCCGGGCCGAGCGTGCCGAGGCAGACGCCGGCGCGGCCGGTCAGCCGCCCGTACACGTCCGCCATGTAGGCGCCGCCCTGCTCGTGGCGAACGGGGATGAAGTCGATCGACGAGCGCGAGAACGATTCGTTCAGGTCGAGAGTCTCCTCGCCGGGGATCCCGAAGACGTGCCTCACGCCCTCGGCCTCGAGGCACTCGACGAACACGTCGCTTGCCTTTCGCGACGCCATCGGCCTGACTGTAACGTCGTGGCGCGGGCCGACGCCACGCGCGGCGACCTGCAAATCGGGCAAAGCCCCCGCTACCTTGCGCCCTGACTTGCGTTAGGGGACCCGTGCGACGCATCGTGCTGCCCACACTCCTGGCCGTGCTGGCAGCCGCTCCAGCCGCCTCCGAAGCCGCCGTGCGCCACGTCGTGCGCGGGGCGGGCTACGGCCATGGCACCGGGATGAGCCAGTACGGCGCCTATGGCTTTGCGCTCAAGGGTGCAAGCTACGCAAAGATCCTTGCCCACTACTACCGGGGCACCGAGCTCAGCACGGCGCCGAGCCGGCCCGTGCGGGTGCTGCTCCAGCCGGTGGACCCCTACATCCGCGTACGGGGAGCAACCAGCGCCAACGGCAGGAGGCTCAGCGCCGCGGCGACGTACGTGGCGCGGCCCTCGGGCTCGCTGATCGCGCTCAGCACCGCCGCCGGACGAACGGTCGCTCGCTTCAGCGCGCCACTGCGGTTCAAAGGCCGCGGTTCTCTGCGCCTGCTCGGCCCGGCGCTCAACGGAATCTCGGACGGCCGCTACCGCGGCGCCATCCATGTCGTCCCCGGGGGCGGCGGCCTGACGGCGGTGAACGTCCTCGACATCGACAGCTACGTGCGGGGCGTCGTGGCGGGCGAGATGCCCTCTTCCTGGCCGCTCGAGGCGCTCAAGGCCCAGGCGGTGACGGCTCGGACCTACGCGCTGGCCACGCGGAAGAGGGGCGGCATCTTCGACCAGTATCCGGACACCCGCTCCCAGGTCTACCGCGGGGTCACCGGCGAGAGCGTCCGAAGCGACGCCGCGGTCGCCCAGACCGCCGGCCGCATCGTGACCTACGACGGGGTGCCGGCGGTCACCTACTTCTTCTCGACCTCGGGCGGGCACACGGAGAACGTCGAGTACTCCTCCATCGGCACATCACTCAGCAGGCCCTGGCTGGTCGGCGTGCCGGATCCCTACGACCATCACTCGCCGCACCACCGCTGGCAGGTCAGCTTCTCGACCGCGACCTTGACGCGCGCGCTCGGCTCACCAGGCACCTTCCGCCGGCTGCAGGTCCTGAAGCGCGGCGTCTCTCCGCGGGTGGTGCGCGCCCGCGTGGTCGGCTCGAGCGGCTCGACGACGATCACCGGACCGGCGATCCGTGCCCGCCTCGGGCTGCGCGACACGTGGCTGACGATCGTGAGCGTCTCGAGCTCGGCGAGGCGAGCGGCTTCCGTGCGCCCGGCGAGCTGGAGCCGAGACGCGAAGGAATCGCTCGTCGGCGAATTCTGGCCGGCCCGGCACCGAGCGCTCGTGGGTAGCTTCTGGCCGGCGCCACGCGAGCGCAGGCTGCGCGTCGAGCGACTGGCCGGCGGGCGCTGGCGCCACTTGGCCTTCGGCCGCACCGACCGCCGCGGCCGCTACCGCAAGGCGCTCGACCGCGCGGGTGTCTATCGCGTACGCGCCGGCTCCGTGGCGGGACCCGGTGTGCGGATCCGCTGAGCGCGTCGCGCGCGGCCCTTACCGCGTGAAGCGGAACACCACCACGTCGCCGTCCCGCACCACGTAGTCGCGCCCCTCGACGCGCGTCAGCGCGCGCTCCCGCGCCGGTGCATAGCCGCCCGCGTCGACCAGGTCCGCCCACGGGGTGACCTCGGCCGCCGCGAAGCCGCGCTCCATATCGGTGTGCACCGCGCCCGCGGCGCGGCGCGCCGGCGTGCCCCGGGGGATCGCCCGGGCGCGCGCCTCGGTGCCGCGGTCGGCGGTGAAGAACGTAATGAGGTCGAGCAACGTGAACGCCTCGCGGACCACGGTGGCGAGCCCGGACTCGCTGACGCCCATCTCCCGACGCATCTCCGCGGCCTCCTCGTCGTCGAGCTCGGCGAGCTCGGCCTCGAGCCGGGCGCTCACCGCCGCGACCCGCGCCCCGGTCGCGGCGGCGTGATCGCGCAGCGCGGCCGGCGCCTCGAGCGGAGCGTCCTCGGCCACGTTCGCCACGTACAGGACCGGCTTCGAGGTCAGCGCGGACAGCCGCTGCGCCGCGCCGGGCGCGTGGGCGGGCGCCGGCACGGACCGCACCGGGCGGCCCGAGCGGAGCGCATCGACGACCTCCCGCAGCCAGGCCTCCTCGGCGAGCGCCTCCTTCTCGAGCGATTTCGCCTGCCTTGCCACGCGCTCGAGCCGGCGCTCCGCCTGCTCCAGGTCGGCGTAGAGCAGCTCGGTCTCGACGGTCTCGACGTCCGCGACCGGATCGACCCGACCGTCGGGGTGAACGACCTGCTCGTCCTCGTGCACGCGCACGACGTGGAGGATCGCGTCGGTCTCGCGGATGTTCGCGAGGAAGCGGTTGCCGAGGCCCTCGCCTCGGTGCGCCCCGCGCACGAGCCCGGCGATGTCGTGGAACTCGATCGTCTCGTGGACCACCGGCGACGCGCCCACCGTCGCCGCCACGCGGTCGACGCGCTCGTCGGGTACGCCGACGATTGCGACGTTCGGCTCGACGGTGGTGAACGGATACCCCGCCGTCGGCGCCCCGGCCTTGGTGAGCGCGTTGAAGAGCGAGGACTTACCCGCGTTGGGGAGGCCGACGATCCCGACCTTCATGCCACGGCGGCGCTCACCGCATGAGCTCAGCCACCGCGTCGCCGAGGACCGCGCCGGCCAGGACGTCCGACGGGTAGTGGACGCCCAGGTAGGGGCGCGACAGCGACATCGCGAGGGCGAGCCCGTAGAGGGGGGCCGCCGGCAGCGCCTCGGAGAGAACCCGCGCGGCCGCGAACGACGTGGTCGTGTGGGCGGAGGGGTAGGAGCGGCTCCGGAGGAGCGGCCCCAGCACCGGCAGCTCGGCGAACTTGGGACGGCGCCTTCTCACGGCCTGCTTGACCGCAGTGTTGGCGACCATCGACGCGAGCACCGCCCGGATGGCCCGCAGATAGACGGGCCGCCGGTCCGCGTGCAGCACGACGCCGCACGCCGCCAGCGCGTACCAGATCAGCCCCCTCTCGCCGGCGCGGGCGAGCCGTATCACCGCGGTGTCCATGGCGGGGGAGTGCCCCCGGGTCCGCAGGGTGCGCAGCAGCCGCCGGTCGAGCGAGCGCATCGCGGCCCGCGCGCGCCGCATCAGAATCCGACGCGGTGCGCCTCTGTGTCGAGCCGTACGTACACGACCTGGGCGAGGTCGATCGCGACCTCCGAGTCCTGCGTCTTAAGCTCAAACCAGCGATCGGCTCGCTCGTCGCCCAGGGCCTTCCGCAGGCTCTCGTACTCGTCCGCCCCGACCCGGGCCGGCAGGACCTGACCGCCCTGGAACCCGATGTCGATTCGCCTCACTTCCTCTGCCATCCAATCACCGGTCCTTCGCGGGCTCGACCAGCTCCATGAGCACGCCGCCGGTCGACTTCGGGTGCACGAACGCGACGCGGCTGCGGAGGATCCCCGTGCGTGGCTGCTCGTCGATCAAATGAAGCCCCGAGGCCCGCACCGAGTCGAGCGCCGACTCGATGTCGTCGGTCTGGTACGCGACGTGGTGCATGCCCGGGCCGCGACGCTCCAGGAACCGGCCCACCGCGCTGTCCGGCGCGGCCGGCGTCAGTAGCTCCACATGGCCGTCGCCGATCTCGAGCAGCACGGCCTCGACGCCGAGCTCCTCCACGGTCTCGCGGTGCTGCAGCGGCATGCCGAGGCGGTCCCGGTAGAGCGAGATGGCCCCGTCCAGGTCCTCGACCGCGACGCCGATGTGGTCGATCCGCCCGAACACGCGGCGCGAGTCTAGTGCTCCCCGCGATGTGCCTACTCAACGGCGGCCAGGCGCGGATTTGGGTTGTAGCGGCGGCCGACCTTGGCGCACTCGCGGCCGTCCACCCGCACGACGTCGGCCGTGAAGTCGTTCTCGCCGCGAAGGAGGGCGGACCCGACGCCGTAGGAGTCCACCGGGGCGCCCAGCTCCTCGAAGTGACGGATCCGCTTGGCGTCGAACCCGCCCGAGGCCACGATCTTTACCCGCTCGTGGCCGGCGCGGTCGAGTGCCTGCCGGACGCGCTCCACCAAGACCGGGTTGACGCCGGTGGGGTCGAAGGTGCCCATCTCGTGCCAGAGCGCGCGGTCGACCAGCACGCCGGAGGTGTCGAGCCGCACACCCCAGAGCTTGTCGCCGAGGGCGTCGGCCACCTCGAGGGCCGTGCCGACCGAGTCGTTCACGAAGTCCACGAGCACCGTGACGTTCATCTCGTCGGCGAAGCGGTCGGCGAACTCCCGAGCGGCGGCCACGGTGTCGCCGCCGTAGCTCGCGATGAGGCCGTGCGGCACGGTGCCGACGCCGGTACCGCCCCACCAGGAGGCCTGGGCGTCGGTGGACACGCCGATCGCGCCAGCGACGTGCGCCGCCCAGCCGTCGCCCGTCTGCACCAGCCAGTGGTCGTGGCGAGCGGGGAAGAAGAGGATCGGCTTCCCGTTCGCCGCGTCCACCACCTCGCGCACGTTGCGCATCACGAGCGTGCGCCGCGCGAGGCATCCGAGGTAGACGGTCTCGAGGTGGACGAAGAGCGAGTAGTCGCCCTCAATCATCAGCACCGTCTCCCACGGCGTGATCTCGTCCCCCTCGTATAGGGCCTGCACCTCGAGCTCGTCCCAGCCGGGGGCCCAAGAACCCTCGGGCAAGCGGCGCCCGGAGCACTGCTTCAGCACCGCGATGGCCTCGTCGATGCCGCCGAGCACCGACCGGTGGCGCTGGAAGACCTGCATCGTCACCCGGGCGTGCCGGCCCCGCTCCTCCAGGAGGCGCTTCGTGAAGTTGAAGTAGGCGTCGGTGTAATAGCCGTCCCGGATCCTCTCGACGGGAAGTCGGAAGACCCCGGGATCGAGGCGGGTACGGGCCTCGGTGGCCATGGGGGAATTATCGAGCCGCCGGCTCGATCCTCAGGATCTCCTCGAGGGCGGCGCGGCCCACCTCGAGCTGCTCTTCGGTGGGCTCGCGCGTGCCCACCACGCGTTGAATCTCGTTACCCGGAAGGCGCATCAGGCGAGTCACCCGCGAGTCGGGGTTGCGCTCGCCCCAAACGAAGAGCTCGACGGCCACCGCCGCGCTGCCGAGCCCGACCGCCGCGTCCGTGGCCGGGCCGCGGAGGCCGGCGCGGCGGGCGGCGACGTTTCCGAGCGCCGCGGCGGCGAGCATGGGGGCGACGAGATGGGAGCCGCAGCGGTCGTGCTCCTTGTCGGCATCGGCGGCGTCGGCGTCCTCCTCGTAGCCGGCGATCGCCTTGTGTTCGACCCCGTGGTATGCGGCGAGGTCGCCGCCGCGCAGCGCGAGCAGCGCCGGGGCGAGCGACAGCAGAGCGACCGCGGCCTCGCGCGCGACGCTGCGCGGGCCCGTCGCGCGGATTGCCTGCCCGCCGAGCGCAGCCCCGCCCATTGCGCTCAGCGTCTTGGGGTCCTGCATCGGCAGGCGCGCCTCCGGCAGCGCGCGCTTCACGAGCGGTATCACGGCCATCGCCTCGGCCAACTTGGCGATCCCGCGCAACCCCGGGACGCGCTCCATGGCCTTCCCGCCGAGGTCCGGCTTGCGCCCCGAGGCGACCCGTAGCTCGCCGTCGTCGGTCCGGATCGCGGCCGCCCAGTGGGTCGGGCCGTGCACGAGCAGGCCGTTGCGGAGCGCCATGCCGCCGAGGCGGAGCTTGGTCTCTGGAACCGGGGCGGTCATCTTCAGCGTCTCAGGGTAGTGGCGCGCGGCCCGGGGCCGCCCCGCCCGCTGCCAGACTTTGAGCATGGAGCGGCTCTTCGAGATCGACGACCTGCCGCGCGGGCGGACCGGAGTGGACGCGAACGAACTGCCGCTAGCGGCGCGCATGCGTCCCGCCTCGCTCGGCGAGTTCGTGGGGCAGGATCACGTCCTCGGCCGTGGCTCCGCGCTGCGCACCGCCGTCGAGGACGGGCGCCCGCACTCGATGATCCTCTACGGCCCGCCGGGCACCGGGAAGACGACGCTGGCGCGCCTGCTCGCGGTCAACGCCCGCGCCGCGTTCGAGGAGGCGTCGGCGGTGAACGCGGGCCGGGCTGAGGTCCGCGAGGTGCTCGAGCGCGCGGCGCACCGGCGCTCCACGAGCGGCGAGCGGACGATCTTCTTCCTCGATGAGATCCACCGCTTCAACAAGGCGCAGCAGGACACCCTCCTGCCCGCGGTCGAGGAGGGCCTCGTCGTGCTGGTCGGCGCCACCACCGAGAACCCGTACTTCGAGGTGAACTCGGCGCTGCTCTCGCGCTGCCGGATCTATGAGCTGCGCCCGCTCGCGGAGGAGCACATCCTCGCTCTGCTCCGGCGCGCGCTGGGCGACGACCGGGGGATCGTCGACGCGCCCAGGGTGGAGGAGGATGCGCTCGAGTTCCTGGCCACGCGCGCGGCGGGGGACGCCCGCAGCGCTCTCTCGGCGCTCGAGCTGGCCTGCGAGACGGTGGGCGCCGGCGGGGCCGTCACGGTGCGCGTGGCGGAGGACGCCCTCCAGCGCAGCGCGATCCTCTACGACAAGGGCGGGGACCTCCACTACGACCTGATCTCCGCATGGATCAAGGCCACCCGCGGGTCGGATCCGGACGCCTCGCTCCTGTACCTGGCGGCGATGATCGAGGGCGGCGAGGACCCCCGGTTCATCGCGCGGCGCATGGTCGTCCTCGCGAGCGAGGACATCGGCAACGCCGACCCGCGCGCGCTCGAGGTCGCGGTGGCGGCGGCGCACGCGGTGGAGCACGTCGGCATGCCGGAGTGCGCGCTCAACCTGTCCCAGGCCGCGATCTACCTCGCCCTCGCGCCAAAGTCGAACACCGCGATCAAGGCGCTCGGTCGGGCCCGGACCTGGGTGCGCGAGCACGGCACGCCGCGGCCGCCCGCGCACCTGCGGAGCGCCGCCTACCCGGGCGCGAGGAAGCTCGGTCGCGGCGAGGGCTACGACTACCCGCACGACCACCCTGAGGGAGTCTCCGAGCAGAAGCTGATGCCCGCCGACGCCGAGGGCGAGCACTTCCTCGAGCTGAGCGACCACGGCAAAGAGCGCGAGCTACGCGAGCGGCTCGAGCGGATAAGGCGGGCGCGCGGGCGGTAACTCGCTCCCGCCGCTAGGTCACAATCATCCGGTATGGAAGCGGTCAGGCCCCTGGAGGACCGGGCGGCGGAGCTCGAGTCCTTCGGCCCGCTCGACGGCGCGCGGCTGGGCGCCGTCCCGACGATCGCGCCGGAGCAGGTGCAGTCGGTGGTCGACGACGTGGCGCGCGTCCAGCCGTTTTGGGCCCAGCTCCCGCTGGGCGACCGGGCGCGCTACATGCGGCGCGCCGGCCAGGCGATCATCGATCAGCTCGACCACCTCGCGGAGCTGCTCACCCGGGAGCAGGGCAAGCCGCGCAACGAGTCCTACGTGATGGAGCTCGTGCCGACCATCGATGCGCTGCGCTGGCTCGCCGAAGCGGGTCCCGGGATCGTCGAGGACGAGCGCATCCCGCTTCCGATCTTCATCAAGCACAAGCGCGCCCGCTTCACGTACGAGCCGCTCGGAGTGGTCGGGGTGATCGCGCCCTGGAACTACCCGTGGTCGATTCCCTTCGGCGACGTGGCTGCCGCGTTGATGGCGGGCAACGGGGTCGTCATCAAGCCAGCCTCGCTCACGCCTCTCATAGGGCAGAAGATCCAGGAGGTGTTCGAGCGCGCCGGGCTTCCCGAGGGGCTCGTGCGTACGATCCACGGCGGCGGTGCGGTGGGCCAGGCGCTAGTCGAGTCGAGCGCCGCGAAGATCTTCTTCACCGGCTCGCTGGAGATCGGCCGCTCGGTGGGTGAGGAGTGCGCACGTCGCATGAAGGGGTCCGTCCTCGAGCTGGGCGGCAAGGACGCGATGATCGTCTGCTCGGACGCGAACCTCCCGAACGCGATCTCGGGCTGCCTCTGGGGTGGCTTTGCGAACGCGGGGCAGACCTGCTCGGGAATCGAGCGCGTCTACGTCTTGCGCGACGTGGCCGAGCGCTTCATCGGCGGCGTGGTGGAGGGGGCGCGGAGGCTGCGCGTCGGAGACCCGATGGACTGGTCGACGGAGATCGGGCCGATGGTGTCCCGCGCGCAGTTCGAGGCCGTGCGGGACCTGGTGGATGACGCCGTGGCTAACGGGGCCACGCTGCACTCCGGCGGTCCCCTGGACGTGGCCGCCCACCCGCACGCGAGATTCTACGCGCCCGCGGTGGTCACCGGCGTTACACACGACATGCGCCTGATGCGCGAAGAGATCTTCGGGCCGGTCGTGCCGATCGTGACGGTGGGCTCCGAGGACGAGGCGATCACGCTGGCGAACGATTCGGAGTTCGGCCTCGGCGCGTCCGTTTGGACGATGAACCGAGCGAAGGGCGAGCGCATGGCCCGGCGGGTAGAGGCAGGAATGGTCTGGGTGAACGACCACACGTTCTCCCACGGGGCCTGCTCGTGCTCGTGGGGCGGGGTGAAGAGCTCCGGACTCGGCCGCTCGCACTCGAAGTTCGGCCTGTACGAGTGCGTGAACATCAAGCTCGTGACGTGGGAGCCCTCGCGCACGCGCGACTTCTGGTGGCACCCGTACGACGAGTCACTTGGGAAGGCGATGCGAGCCTCCGCCAAGCTGCTCTATGGACGGGACGCGGACAAGCCGCGCGCGCTGCGAGAGGGCGCGGTTCCGCTGCTGCGCCTCGGCGGCAAGTCGCTTCGGGACGTGCTCAGGAGGTAGTCGACCGCCCGCCGTGGCGGTCTCGCGGCCCCTGCCAGTGCTCTCGGTGGTGCGAAGACGTGCTGCGCCTCGGGTCATCTGCGCCAGCGCACCTGGACGAGGAGTCTATCCGCGCCTGTGACCGCGATGATGGCCGGCCCGCGGGGCCGCCTAGACTCTGCGGCATGCCCGCCCAGGCCTATGCCGGCAAGGAGTGTGTCTGCCAACTGCGCAGGGGGATCTGCGATCAGAGCTGCGTGCAGGGCATGCTCGACACCCCGTTTTACATCGCGTGCCTGCGACTCAGCGGACGGCGCTGCGTCGTCGTGGGCGGGGGCGACGTCGGGCTCGAGAAGGTCGAGGGCCTGCTCGCATGCGACGGCGAGGTGACCCTCATCGCCCCGGACGCCGTCGAGCCGCTGCGGGAGCTGGCCGCCGAGGGGTCGATCCGGTGGGAGCGGCGGGAGTACGCCGGCGCGGCCGATCTGGAAGGCGTCTTCATGGTTATCGCCGCGACGAGCGATACCGACGTCAACATCCACGTCTACGAGGACGCCGAGCGGCGGGCGATGCTCGTCAACGTGGTGGACGTGCCGCCGCTGTGCAACTTCATCCTGCCCGCGATCGTGCGCACCGGACCGCTGGCCGTGGCGATCTCCACGGCAGGGGCCTCGCCTGCTCTGGCCAAGCGGATCCGCGACGAGATCGCCGACGAGTACGGCGAGCCCTACGCCCGCCTCGCGGTGCTGCTGAACGAGGTGCGGGGCTGGGCCAAGGACACGCTCCCCACCTACCAGGACCGCAAGGCGTTCTTCGAATCGATCGTGAACGGCGAGCCGGATCCGGTTGAGCTCCTTCGCCGCGGCAACGAGCGTGCCGTGCGCGACCTGATCGCGGCTGCGCAGAAGTCTCACGTCCCGGCCTAAACCCGCGGAACGGACGATAGGCTCGCGTCAGCCATGGGCGAGCTCTCCCACCTCGACGAGGCCGGCCGCGCCCGGATGGTCGACATCGGGCCGAAGGCGACGACGGATCGGCGCGCCGTGGCCCGCGCGGTGGTGCGGATGTCGGAGGACACCGCCGCCGCGGTGCGGCGGGGCGACGCGCCCAAGGGAGACGTGCTCGGGACCGCCCGGATCGCGGGCATCCAGGGCGCCAAGCGGACGGCGGAGCTCATCCCGCTCTGCCATCCGTTGCAGCTGTCGTTCGTCGACGTGCGGCTGGAGGTCGGCGACGATCGCGTCGAGATCGAGACCGAGGCCCGGACCAGCGCGCAGACGGGCGTCGAGATGGAGGCGCTGACGGCCGCCTCGGTCGCGGCGCTGACCGTCTACGACATGGTCAAGGGCCTCGAGCGAGGCGTGGAGATAACGGAGGTCACGCTCGTCGAGAAGTCGGGTGGGCGGCACCACTGGCGGCGCGCTCAGGCGTGAGGGCGGCCGTGCTCACGGTGTCCACGTCGCTCGCGCGGGGCGAGGGGGAGGACGTCTCGGGCCCCGCGCTCGTCGAGCTGTGCGAGCGGGCCGGCCTAGAGGTGAGCCACGAGGTCGTGCCCGACGAGCACGAGGCGATAGGCGGCGCGCTCAAGCGACTGGCCGACCACGAGGGCGTGCGTTTCGTCTTCACGACCGGAGGCACCGGCCTGACGCCCGACGACGTAACGCCGGAGGCCACTGGCGCCGTGATCGAGCGCGAGGCGCCGGGATACGCCGAGGCTATCCGCAGCGACGCGCGCAACCACACCCCGCTCGGAATCCTCACCCGTGGCGTGTCGGGCGTGCGCTGCCGCACGCTGATCATCAACTTCCCGGGCAACCCGAAGGCGATCGCCCAGTCCTGGCCGATTGTGGAGCCCACGCTCGAGCATGCAGCGGCGACGCTCGAGCGCGAGTAGCTCAGCTGCGCGCGGGCCTGTAGGAGTGCACTGCCACGCCGACCGGTGGGTCCGGGTGTCCGTCGGCTCAAAGGGCTTCTTCTGGCGCGACTCCGAGAAGAACCGGGCGGATCCTGCCCGAACAGAGCCGGCCAAGCTCGCCCGTTACCCCCAACCTCTCGCCGTCGCTCGCGTTTCTGTGGGCGATGTTGCGTCCACGCGCCCAATCGGTGCGCTCCCGCATGCGGCCCGGCACACCGGGTACGAATCTCTGGACATGGGAACGGCGTCGCTACGAGCCCGTGCCCCGCGGGGCGTCCTGCGCTCCAAGCGCCTGTTGGCGCTGGCGGGCGACGAGCGGCTCGTGGAGCAGATTCGGCGCGGGAACGAGGCCGCCTTCGAGGTGGTCTTCGAGCGGCACGGAGCCGGGATCCTCGGCTTCTGTCGCCACATGCTCGGCTCGCCGGAGGAGGCCGAGGACGCCGTTCAGCACACCTTCGCCGCGGCGTTCCGCGACCTACAGCGGCGCCGCGACCGCGAGCTGGCCCTCAAGCCGTGGCTCTACACGATCGCGCGCAACCGCTGCCTGTCGCTGCTGCGATCGAGGCGGGAGCGCGTCGCCCTCGAAGACGAGCTGCCCACGGCGGGCCTGGCCGAGCAGGTCGAGCGTCGCGCCGAGCTGCGTGAGCTGCTTCGCGACCTACGAGACCTGCCCGAGGAGCAGCGCGCGGCGCTGCTGCTGGCGGAGCTGGCGGACCTCCCGCACGCCGAAGTCGCGGCCGTGCTCGGTTGCGAGCGGACGAAGGTGAAGGCGCTCGTGTTCCGCGCCCGCAGTGGCCTGATCCAGCGTCGTGAAGCTCGTGAGACTTCCTGCAGCGAGATCCGCGAGAAACTCGCCAACCTCCGCGGCGGGGCGCTGCGACGCCAGGCGCTGCGACACCATCTCCGCGCCTGCCCCGGTTGTCGCGCCTACCGGGCGGAGGTGGAGCGGCAACGTCGCATGCTTGGCGTCGCCCTACCGGTCGTCCCGTCGGCCGCTCTCAAGTCGAGTGTCCTCTCTGCAATCGGACTCGGCGGCGGCGCGACGGGAGGCGGTCTCGCGGCCGGCGGCGGCGTCGCGGGCGGCGGTCTCTCGGCCGGCGGCGCCGCGGGCGGCGGAGTCGCGGCCGGCGGCGGCGCCGCGGGCGGGGGTCTCGCGGCCACGGTCGGGGGGCTCACCGGGTCTCTCGGAGCCGGTGGCATCGCGAAGCTCGCCACCGTGGGCGTGCTCGCCGGCGGCGGCGCGCTCGTGGGCGAAGCGGCTCTGGACGGCGCAGGGAGGGCGCCGGCACCGCCGGACAAGGTGACGGAGACGCGAGCCTCGCCGCCGGCGGCGGCGAGAAGAACCGCGGTCGTGCCGGCGGGGCGACGATCGAACGCCCGGGCAACCGAGCGCCGTACGGCATCCGGGGCGCAGCCCCCCGCGGCGCCGGCCGCCGGAAGGTCGGCCGTCCCGGGCGACGTACCGACCCGGCGCTCCGCCGTCGAGCGGGCAGGGAAGCGCAGCGGCACGGGAGCCGGCCGGCACAACCTCGCGGCCCCCGACACCGTGCAGACCCGCGCCGACACCGGCCGCAAGCTCGGTGACGGCACAGACCGGACCGCCACTCCGCCGCCCGCGGCTCCCACGGAGCCGGGATTGGCAGGCAGCGAGGAGAAGCGAGCTACGGCGCCGGTCGAGGCGCCCGCCGAGGCGCCGGTCGAGGCGCCGGCCGACGCGCCTGTCGAGGCGCCGGTCGAGGCGCCGGTCGGCCGCGGCCCAATCGAGGCGCCGCCGCCGAGCACGCCGGTCAGGCGGGGCCCGCCAGCGGCAAAGCCGACCCCACCACGTGAGCCCGCGACCACGAAGCCACCAGCGGCGACGGTCCCGCCCTCCACGCGCGCCGCGGAGCCGCCGTCCACGCCGCGGTCGACCAAGCAGCCGAAGCCCTAGCTGAGCCCCGGACGGGTCAGCCGCTCTAGGCGGACCGCCCGCCGCGAGGCTGCATCATTTGCCCCGGTCGAGGCCCTTCTTGCGCAGCTCTCGCAGCGCGGCCTCCGACTTGCCAAGGCCGTCGAGGCCCATCCCCCGCAGCACCTGCGGCGCCTTCGTGAACTGGATCTCCGAGTACTGGACCACCTGCACGTGGTTGCCCCACGGATCGCGGAAGTCGAGCCCCCGCCCGGGCAGGATCTCGGCGCCCGCCTCGCGAAGCAGGCGGCGTATCTCCTCGCGATCGTCGACGACGAGCCCAAAGTGGCGCTCCCCATCGGGCGGCTGCGAACGCCGCTCAGCGAGCACCAGGAACTGGTCGCCCATGTCGAGGAACGCCATTCCGGGGACGCGGCCGCGTAGCTCGAACTCGAACACCCGCCCATAGAACGCGAGCGCCTCCTCGAGCTCGTCCACCTCGAGAACCACGTGGTTTATGCCCACGAGACGGGCCACTTCGCCAGCATAGGCTTCGCCGCCGTGGACGCGGCCATTGAGCTCGACGGCCTAGAGCGACGCTATGGCGAACGGGTGGCGTTGCGCGGCGTCTCGGTCAGGCTCGCGCCCGGCGCCACGCTCGCCGTGCTCGGCCCCAACGGGGCCGGCAAGACCACCCTGCTGCGGGTGCTCGCCGGGCTCCTCCGCCCGCACGCCGGGACCGCGCGGGTCTTCGGTGCCGAGATACCGGACGAGCGCTGGAAGGTGCCGGCGCAGGTGGGCTACCTGGGCCACGAGCCCCTTCTCTACCGCGACCTGACCGCACGCGAGAACCTCACCTACCACGCCCGCCTGCACGGCGTGGACCGCTCGCGCGTGCGCGAAGCAATTGCCGCGGTCGGGATGGAGCGTCGGGCCGACGAGCCGCTGCGGGAGCTGTCGCGGGGCATGGTGCAGCGCCTGGCCGCTGCTCGGGCGGTGCTGCATGACCCCCCGCTGCTCCTCCTCGACGAGCCGCGGGCGCACCTCGATCCCGCGGCGGCCGAGCTGCTCGAGCCGCTGATCGGGCGCGGCTCCGGCCGGACGCGCGTGCTCGTGAGCCACGACGTCGAGCGGGCGCTCGGAGAGGCCGACGTGGCGCTCGGCCTCAGGGCCGGCCGGCAGGCGTTCGCCGGCAATCCCGACCCGGACGCTGTCCGGGAGCTGTACCGGTGATCGCGGCCGCCGGCGCGATCCTGCGCAAGGACCTGCGGCTCGAGCTGCGCACGAAGGAGTCCGTGCCCGCGATGACGCTCTTCACGCTCACGGTGTACGTGCTCTTCCACTTCGGCCTGGACCGGGACTCCCTTGACGGGGCGCTAGCGGCGGGCGTCCTCTGGGTGACCCTGCTGCTCGCGGCGGTCATCGGCGTCAGCAGGATCTTCGCCGTCGAGCGCGAGCAGGGCGGGATCGATGCGCTGCTGCTCGCCCCCGTCGACCGCACGTCGCTCTTCCTCGCCAAGGCGGCCGCGCTGTTCGTCTTCCTGGTCGCGGTCGAGGTGGTGGCCATCCCGGCCTTCGCGCTGCTCCTGCTCGGTCCGGGACTGGCGGGCATGCTGCCCGAGCTTCTCGCGATCCTCGCACTGGGCGACCTCGGGATCGCGGCCGTCGGGGCGCTCGTGGCCGCGCTCGCCGCGGAGACCCGCGCGCGGGAGCTGATCGTCCCCCTGCTGCTCCTGCCGTTCCTCGTGCCGGTGCTGATCGCCTGCGCGCAAGCGACGGAGCCGTTCATGCGCCCGGATCAGGGGCCCGAGGACCTCGGCCGCTGGCTGGCGCTCCTGACGCTTTACGATGTGGTGTTCGTGCTTCTCTCCGTAGCGGTCTTCGACTACCTGCTCGAGGACTGATGTACTCGAAGGGACTAATTCCTCTGGCCGGCGCGACCGTCGTCACGCTGGCGGCAGCCATGGCGCTCGTCTTCTTCTACGCGCCCCTCGACGCCGACCAGGGCTTCGTCCAGAAGATCTTCTACGTGCACGTGCCGATGGCGATCGTGTCGCTGTGCGGCTTCGTGGCGGGCGGGATCATGGCGATCAAGTACCTGCGCTCGCGCGACCCCTCGTGGGACATGCGCTCCTATGTCGCCATCCACATCTCGATCATCCTCGGGGTCGGTGTGCTTGCGACGGGGGCGATCTGGGCCAAGGCGTCCTGGGGTCACTGGTGGGTGTGGGACGAGCCCGTCCTCGTCTCGTTCCTCGTGGTGGTGCTGCTCTACTGCGTCTACTACCCGCTGCGCTTCTCGATCGAGGACCGCGAGCGCCAGGCCCGCTACTCGTCCGTGTTCGCGATCGCGGCCGGTGCGTTCGTGCCGCTCAACTTCGCGGCCGTGCGGATGGCCGAGGCTTACACGCACCCGCGCGTGCTCTCGCAGACAGGCGGGAACCTTCCGGGGGAGATGCGGCTCACGTTCCTCGTCTCGCTGCTCGCCATGACGCTCCTGTACGTGACCCTGTGGAAGCTCGAGCTGACCTCGAAGCACGCGTCGATGCAGCTGAAGCGCCTGAAGCGGAAGCTCGCCGAGCGCGAGGCGGTGGCGGCCTGATGCCGGCGCTCCCGCTGGATGAGGCCGGCAAGTACGTCGCGGGCGCGTACCTGGTGTTCCTCACCCTGGTGGTCATCTACGTCGCCATCATCGGCGCGAAGATCGCCCGCATCGAGCGCGAGCTGAGCGAGCTGGTCGCGAAGGAGGACGAGCGGTGACCGGCGAGATCATCGCCCTGGGCGCGTCGCACAAGACCGCGCCGCTCGAGCTGCGCGAGAAGCTCGCCCTCCCGGCCGGGCGGGCCTCGCGTGCGCTCGCGGAGCTCACCGACCACGAGGCCGTTCACGAGGCGGCCGCGCTCTTCACCTGCAACCGGACGGAGCTGTACCTGGTCACAGCTGACCCGGTGGAGGCCGAGAGCGCCGCGCTCGGGATCCTCTCGCGCCAGGCCGGGCTGCGACCCACGGAGCTCCTCGGCGCGATCTATTCCATGCGCGCCGCCGAGGCCGTCGAGCACCTTTTCTCGGTGACCTCCGGCCTCGACTCGATGATCGTCGGCGAGACCGAGATCCAGGGGCAGGTGAAGCGCGCCTACGAGCAGGCCCTGGTCGAGGGCGTGACGGGACCGGTGTCGAACCGCCTCTTCCGCGACGCGCTCGCGACCGGTAAGCGCGTTCGGAGCGAGACCCAGATATCGCGGTCGAACGTGTCCGTCTCCTCGGTGGCGGTGCAACTCGCGGCCGACTTCCTCGGGGAGCTCTCGGGACGGCGCGTGCTCGTGATCGGCGCCGGTGAGAACGCCGAGCTCACCGCCCGGACGCTCCACGAACGCGGCGTGGAGGCGCTGTTCGTCGCCAATCGCCGGTACGACCGCGCGCTCGGCCTGGCACAGCGCTTCGGCGGGCGGGCGGTTTCGTTCGAGGACCTGCCGCGGGAGCTCGAGCAAGCCGACATCGTCGTCGCCTCCACCGGGGCGCCGCACCAGATCCTCGGGCGCGAGGAGCTAGAGCACGTTGCCGCCTCACGCCTTGGCCGGCCGCTCGTCCTGGTCGACTTGGCCGTCCCGCGCGACGTGGAACCGGGCGTGCGCGACTGCCCCAGTGTCGCGCTCTATGACATGGACGATCTCCAGCGGGCCGTCGCCGAGAACATGAGCGTTCGCGAGGCGGTGGCCGACGAGGCGCGCGGACTCGTCCGCGAGGAGGTGGAGCGCTTCGACCGCTGGCTCGAGAGCCTCGACGTCGTCCCCACGATCTCTGCGCTGCGCCGGCGGGGCGACGAGGTCGTCGACCAGGTTCTGCGGGAGAACGAATCCCGCTGGGAGTCGCTGTCCGAGGCCGACCGAGAGCGCGTGGAGACGATGGCGCGAGCGGTGGTCAGCCGGCTGCTCCACGAGCCGACTCTGCGACTGAAGGGCTCGGCCCGCGACGGCGCCTCGTACCGCTACATCCACGCCCTGCGCGAGCTCTTCGCACTCGAGGCCGCCCTGGCCCCGCACGAGGAGACAGCAGCGGAGGTCACGCAGCTGGACCTCCGCCGCCGCATGCGTCGGTGATCCGGCTCGGCACGCGCCGCAGCGCGCTCGCCATGGCCCAGGCCCGCCTGGTGGCGACGGCGCTCGGCGGTGAGGTGGAGCTCGCGCCGATCGAGACGTCAGGGGATCGGCCGCGCGGCGAGCGATCCGACAAGTCGCGCTTCGTCAAGGAGATCGAGGAGGCGCTGCTAGCCGGTGAGGTGGACCTGGCGGTTCATTCGGCCAAGGACGTGCCGTCCACGCTGCCCCCCGGACTGGCGATCGTGGGGGTGCCGCGGCGTGCGAACCCGCGCGACGCGCTCTGCGGGGCGGGCTCGTTGGCGGAGCTCGACGAGGGCGCCGCGGTGGGGACGAGCAGCCTGCGACGCCGAGCGCAGCTCCTCGCGCTGCGGCCGGATCTGGACGTGCGGGAGCTGCGAGGCAACGTCGATACGCGCCTGCGCCGCCTCGCCGACGGGGACTTCGCGGCGGTGGTGCTCGCGCAGGCGGGGCTCGACCGACTAGGGCGCAGCGGCGAGGGCGCGCTGCTCGGCGAGCTCGTCCCCGCGCCGGGTCAGGGCTGCCTGGCGCTCGAGGCGCGCTCTGACGACGAGCGGACGGCGGCCGCAGCGGCGAAGGTGACCGACCGGGCCGCGCTCACCGCGCTTGCGGCTGAGCGGGCGCTCGTACAGGCGCTCGAAGCCACGTGTCGCACGCCGATCGGCGCCCACGCCGAGCCGAGCGACGGCGCGCTGCGCCTGACCGCGTTCGCCGGCATGCCGGACGGCTCGCGCTGGATCCGGGACGTGCTCGAGGGCGACCCCGCTGAGCCTGCGGCCCTAGGCCGCACGGTCGCGGAGCGCCTCGCGGCGGCAGGCGCTCGGGAGCTGCTCGAGGCGGCCGAGCGGGCCGCCGCGTAGCGTTCGCGCACGTGAGCGGCGGCGTCGTCTACCTCGTCGGGGCGGGCCCCGGCGATCCGGGGCTCATGACCCGTCGATCGCTCGAGCTGATCGCGTCCGCGGACGCGATCCTCTACGACCGGCTGGTTCCAGCGGGCGCGCTCGAGGGCGCGCGTGCCGACGCCGAACTCCGCTACGTGGGCAAGGAGCCCGGCGCGCCGGCGGTCGGCCAGCAGGAGATCAACCGGCAGCTGGTGGAGCTGGGGCGGGGCGGCAAGCGCGTGGTGCGGCTGAAGGGTGGGGACCCGTTCGTCTTTGGCCGGGGCGGCGAGGAGGCGGAGGCGCTGGCCGAGGCCGGCGTGCGCTTCGAAGTCGTGCCCGGGGTGACCGCCGGACTTGCCGCGCCTGCATACGCCGGCATTCCGGTTACGCACCGGGATGTCGCCTCCGCCGTCGCGTTCGTCACGGGGCATGAGGATCGCGACAAGCCGGAGTCCGCCGTGGATTGGAACGCACTCGGCCGCTTCCCCGGAACGCTCGTGCTCTACATGGGCGTCCGGAACCTCGGGATGGCGGCGGAGCGCCTGACCGCGGCGGGCCGCGACCCGGGCGAAGCGACCGCGGTCGTGGAGCGCGGCACCGATCCCGGACAGCGCGTCGTTACCGGCACGCTCTCCGACATCGCGGCGCGTGCGGAGGAGGCCGAGGTCCGGCCGCCGGCCGTCACGGTGATCGGCCGGGTCGCCGAGCTGCGGGACACCATCGCTTGGCTCAAGCGTCGTCCGCTGCACGGCCAGGTCGTGGCCGTGACGCGCGCCCGCGCGCAGGCCAGCGGCCTCGCCGCGCGGCTCCGGGACCTGGGCGCGGAGGTGGTCGAGGCGCCGGCGATCCGCATCGAGCGCAGGGCCGTCGACCTCCCCCGGCCCGAGAGCTACGAGCTGATCTGCTTCACGAGCCCGAACGGCGTGCGTTTGTACTTCGAGGCCCTTGACCGCGACGCCCGGGCGCTCGCGGGCGTGACCGTGGCCGCCATCGGCCCCGGCACGGCGAGCGAGCTCACGCGGCACGGGATCCGCTCGGACGTCGTGGCGGAGCGCTTCGTCGCCGAGGGCCTCCTCGACGCACTGGGCGGGCTCAACCTGCGCGGCCGCCGCGCGCTGGTCGCCCGCGCCGCGGAGGCCCGCGACGCGCTGCCGGAAGGGCTGCGTGAGCGCGGCACCGAGGTCGACGTGGTCGCCCTCTACGACACGGTCGCCGAGCCGCTTGACCACGCGGCCCGCGAGGGCCTCGCACGAGCCACGTACGTGACGTTCACCTCGAGCTCCACCGTCCGCTTCCTGCTGGAGTCCGGCGGCCGCGTGCCGGAATCCGCCCGCATTGCCTCGATCGGGCCCGTGACCAGCGCGACCGCCCGCGAGCATGGCCTCCCTGTACACGTTGAGGCCGAGCGGCACGACGTGGAGGGGCTGATCCAGGCCTTGACAGACGACGCCGCGGCGCGCAGGGTTGCGCCGGCGTGATCGTCACCCTGCTCACCGATTACGGTCGCGAGGACGACTTCGTGGGAGTCTGCCATGGCGTCATCCGCTCGATCGACGCCGACGCGCAGATCGTCGACATCACTCACGGCATCCCCCGGTATGCGGTGCGCCAGGGGGCGATCGTGCTGCGGAACACGCTCCCGTATATGCCCGTGGGGGTGCACATCGCGGTGGTCGACCCGCAGGTGGGGACCGAGCGCCGAGCCGTTGCCCTCCGCACCGCCGACGGCCGCATGCTGGTGGGGCCGGACAACGGGCTGCTGAGCCTGGCGTGGCAGCGCTGCGGCGGGGTGGAGATCGCGGTCGACGTCACCCGCTCACAGCACAGGCTTGAGCCGGTGTCGGCCACCTTCCACGGCCGCGACATCTTCGCCCCCGTCGCGGCGCACCTCGCCGCCGGCGCGGAGCTGGCGGACGCCGGCGACCCGCTCGAGCCGGACAAGCTCGTCACCGTCGACCTCCCGGAGCCGCGGCGCCGCGACGGCGCGATCGTGGCGCACGCGCTGGTCGTGGATCGCTTCGGCAACGCCGGCCTGAACGTCCACCACGACGATCTCGCCGGAAGCGGCATCACGCTCGGCGGGACGGTCGAGCTGGAGGTGGGCGGCGAGCGCTACCTCGCCACATACGCCCAGACGTTCGCCGACGTGAGACCCGGCGAGCTGCTCGTGTACGAGGACGCGTACCGCACGCTTGCTGTGGCCATCAACCGCGGCGACGCCGCGTCCACGCTCGGGCTGCGACCCGACGCCGAGGTGCGGCTGCGGCCGCAATGATCGGCACGCCGCGATCGCACTTCCAACTGACGGACTCCACCAATGAACGAGCGCGGGAGCTGGCCCTGGCCGGAGCGCCGCACGGCACGCTCGTGACCGCGGACGAGCAGAGCGCCGGCCGCGGCCGCCAGGGTCGCCGCTGGACGGCGCCACCGCGCTGCGCGCTGCTGATGTCGCTCGTTCTGCGCGACTTTCAGGAGACCCTGCCGATGGCCGCGGCGGTGGCGGTCTGCGAGGCGCTGCCCCTGGCGGCCGCGATCAAGTGGCCGAACGACATCCTGGTCGGGCGCCGCAAGCTCGCCGGCATCCTCGTCGAGGGCCGGCCCCAGGAGAGCTGGGCGGTGCTCGGCATCGGGCTCAACGTGCGAACCACAGAGTTCCCCGCGGAGCTGCGGGAGACCGCTACGTCGCTCCAGTTGGAGGGCATCGAGACGGCGACGGAGGATGTCCTGGAGCTCCTGCTCCCCCCGCTGGCGGGATGGTTCCGCCGGCCGCCTGCTGCGGTGCTGGACGCCTGGCGCAGGCGCGATGCCCTCCTGGGCCAAACGGTGCGCTGGGCGACCGGGAGCGGGGTGGGAAGGGGGATCGACGAGACGGGGGCGCTACTCGTGGACACTCCAGCCGGGCGGCGGGCGCTTCAGGCGGGGGAAGTCCACCTCGAGCGCTGACCGCATGACACCATGCGGGAGATGGACCACGCGACCCGCCGCACGCGCGCCCCGCGGGATGAGATCAGCCCGGACGGCCGGTCGCGCTTCGACCTCAGCCACGAGGTCGAGGACGGCATGATCACCTACAGGGGGCTTCCCGCTCCCGTGATCTGCGACTTCCTTAGCCGGGAGCAGAGCCGCGAGCACTACGCGCCCGGAACGGAGTTCCATATCGGCCAGATCACCATGTGCGCGAATACCGGCACGTATGTGGACAGCCCGTTCCACCGGTTTCCCGACGGCGCGGACCTCGCCGCGCTGCCGCTGGAACGGCTCGCCGATCTCGACGGGATGGTCGTCGACGCCACGAGCGCCCAGGGCCCCGCCATCTCGCGGGCGCAGCTCCTGCCGCACGACGTGGGGGGCAAGGCTGTCCTGATCCACACCGGTTGGGACCGGCACTGGCGCACCGACGCCTACTTCGAGGGACACCCGTTCCTCACGGAGGACGCCGCCCGGCACCTGGCCGACGAAGGAGCGCTGCTGGTCGGCATCGACTCGCTGAACATCGACGACACGGGCTACGGCAACCGGCCGGTGCACACGATCCTGCTCGACGCGGAGATCCCGATCTGCGAGCACCTGACGGGTCTCGCCGCTCTGCCGTCCGATGGCTTTCGGTTCAGTGCGGTGCCCGTCAAGGTGAGGAGCATGGGCACGTTCCCGGTCCGCGCTTACGCGACCGTGTAGGGGCGCCGCGGGCCGAGCCTGGGCGCCAGACGACCAACGCGGCGCCGCGCCAGACGGAGCTCGTTTCGAAACGTCGATATACGCGACGGAAGGTGTCGAACCGCTGGCGATGACGAGGTCAGGCCGCGTCGCGCTCCTCGGCCGGCGCATCCTGCGCCGCCGCGGGAGCCTCCTTGGGCGCCGGAGCCTCCTCCGCGGCCGGAGGCTCCTCGGGCGCTGGAGGCTCGTCCGCCGCCAGAGCTCGATCCTCCTTGCCCAGCCCGTCCTCGGCTTGGTCGTCCCCGCCGACGGCGCCCTCCGGCACCTCGGCGACTGCGCCCTCCGCCCCCTCGCCCTCTCCGCGCTCTGCGACAGCGCGCTCGGGGCCCTCGGCGCCCTCGCCGGCCTCCTCGACAGCGCCCTCCGCGCCCTGCGCCTCGGCGACCCCCTCGGCCTCGCCCGCGCCCCGGCGCTTGCGCCGCCGCCCGCCGCGGCGGCGCTTGCCCTTCGGGAAGTTGCGTAGGAGCTCCCGCGCGAGCGCGCTCGGCTTGCGCGCCATCCGCATCCGCGCGCCGTCCAGCACCTGCTGAGCCTCGGGCGTATGCGCGAGCGCCGCGGCGAGCAGCGCCGCCGACAGCCGGCGGTCCTGCTTACGCGCCGCCTGGACCAGCCGCCGCGCGTTGCGCGCGTGGGCCCCGCCCGCGGAGTTCACGAGCAGCCCGAGCAGCCGCTTGGTCTCCGGCCAGCGCTGCACCGCGTACTCCTCGTGGACCTCGCGGCTGTACTCGGCGAGGTGCCAGAGCCAGCGCGCGGCCTGGTCGCGGCGGCCGATCTGCTTCTCGGTCAGCGCCTGGAGCAGTACCTTCACGCCCTCGCGCCGCTCGTCGCGCGACCAGCCGCCGACGATCTCGACGGCGTCGTCGAAGGCCTCCGGATCGCGGAGGTTGCCGACCTCGGACAGCGCCCGCAGCCGCAGCTGGGAGTTGCGGTTGCGGCGCAGGCAGGTGAGCAGGAACAGGCGGCGGAGCTCGCCGGTGGAATCGAAGTGGAGCATCGCCTTCGCGCGGCGCCAGTTGCCCGACGCCACGCGGGCGCCCGCGAGCATCGCCCACGCCTGCTGCTGGCCCCAGGTGAGGTGCTCGACGGCCATCCGCCAGAGCTCGCGCTCGAAGACCTGCGCCCGCCGGTTCTCGTCGGCCGTCACCGGCACGACTCGGCGCTCCACTCGCACCCGCCGACCCCGGCCGCGGCGCACCGGGCCGACGACGATCGCGCCACCGCGGTAGACATCGCGGTCGAGCAGCGAGTGCAGGGTCACCACGGGATCGTCGTTCGGAGTGGCGGGGTGGACGAAGTCGACGACGATCCCCGCCTCCTTGCCGGGAGTGCGTCGGGTGACCCGTCCGACGCGCTGCTGGTACACGCGCTTCGAGGCGGTCGGGGCGAGATGCATGCACACCGTCGCCCGCGGGGAGTTCCAGCCCTCGGCGAGGAGCTGCGCGTTGATGAGCACGTCGATCTCGCCGCGCTCGTACGCGGCCAGGGTGCGGGTCAGCTCGCGCTTGGGCGTCTCCCCGGAGACGGCCTTCGCCTTGATGCCCACGTCGCGGAAGGCCTTCGCGACGTTGTGGGCGTGCTTGACCCCGGCCGAGTAGACGACGCCGGGAAGGTCCTTGAAGCGGGTCTTGTAGAGGTCCGCCACCGCGACGTTGAACGGGGTCTGGTCGAGCAACGCGGCCAGCTCTTCCTGGTCGAAGTCCTGATCGACCTCTCCGCGGCGAAGCGGCACCTTCGCGATCGAGCGCACGCCCACACCGGGCGGGATCCGAACGCAACGGAGCGGTGCGATTACCCCGCGCCGCGCGGCCTGAGCGAGGTCGAACCGAGACGTCTGCGTGGGGAACAGGTCCGTCACATGCCGCGCGATCAGCGCCCCCGTGGCGGTCATGCCGATGAACACGGGGCCAAACCACTGACGAATGGCGGCGCTTGTCTTCTCGCCGAGCGCGGTGTGCGCCTCGTCGCAGATGACGATCGTGTAGGCGTCCGACACGTCGCCGGCGTTGCGTACGAACCACTGGTATGTCTCGACCGTGACGGGGCCGCCGGCCGGAGGCTCGCTCCCGTCCTTGAGCACCGGCCCCGAGATGCGCTTGCGATAGCCCCGGCCGCGGAGCTCGCCGAGAAACTGGTCCACCAGGTTGCGCCGGTGGGTGAGAATCAGGACGCCCCCCGTACGGGAGGCCTCGACGAACCCGAGCGCCGCGACCGTCTTGCCGGCGCCCGTGGCGTGCTCGAACCAGAAGCGCCGGTGCGCGCCCGGGTCGTCCACGTGAGCGTCGGAGGCGGCCTCCTCCTCCGCCTCCTCGGCGGGATCCCAGTCGAGCGGCTCATCGTCGACCAGCTCGTCTCCCTCTATCGCGACCTCGCCGGACGCGAGCTCCTCTACGGGAGCCCGCCCATTGCTGCGTCCCGCCACCTGGACCTCCGAGGTAAGCGCGATCAAGGTGCCGGACAGAGCATCCACCTGGTGCGCGGAGAGCACGGTTCCGTCCGCAAGGTGGGGCTCCTCCTCCGACAGCAGCCGCTCGAGCCCGAGCATCAGCGAGTACTTGCGCCGCCACTCGATCGAGGGCTCTCTGCGGCCGGCGGCGATCTCGGCCAGGGCGTCGTCGAGCGCCGCGCGCCGCGCCGTGCCCGGCGCGAGCGCCTGATCGGACACCTCGCCGTTCAGCATGAACGATTCGCGCGCGAACTTCTCGGCGCGCTTCAGGTCCTCGCCGGACACCGGCGAGGCATCAACCACGGAGCTTGTCTCAGCCACGGTAAAGGGCGGTTCTCGATAGGGAGGGGCGGGCCGGGCTTCAGCCGACGGCCATTCGCGGCCTCAGCAGGGTCCGCCCGTCGGTGCTCGCCGCTCTTCCGGTCCCGCGAGCGACGAGCGCGCCAGTCCTTGGGGACGGTCGGCGTTGCACCTATTACAGCACACCGAGCCCCGAATTGGGTCTGCCATTCTTGGCCGCGTGCGACGCCTCGTCGTCATAGCCGCGTGCGCGTGCGTCGCGCTCGTGGCGTGCGGCTCCGAGGAACAGCCGGAGAGCGTCGAGATCGACTCCGCCCGGCTCGCCGGCGCCCCGGCACCGCTTGCGAAGGTCCACTCCCAGGCGGGCCGGCTGCTCGACGGCGGAGCCGGGGCGTTCAAGCGGCGCCTGAAGGAGCTTCGCGGCTATCCGGTGGTCGTGAACAAGTGGGCGTCCTGGTGCGGCCCCTGCCGCTACGAGCTGCCGTTCTTCCGCAGACAAGCGGTGAAGCGCGCGAAGCGGGTCGCCTTCCTAGGCGTCGACTCGAACGACAGCGACCGTGACGCCAGGGAGTTCCTTCGGGACTACCCCGTGCCGTTCCCCTCTTACAAGGACCCGAAGCTCGAGATCGCGGCGGAGTTCGGCGCGGTGCAGGCGTTTCCGAGCACCGCGTATTACGACTCGAAGGGGGAGCTGGCCTATGTCCACCAAGGCGGCTACGCGAGCGAGGCGAAGCTCGCGGCGGACATTGAGCGGTACGCTCGCTGATCCTGGAGATCAGGACCGTACGCACCCCGAACGAGCTCGAAGCCGCACTCGACCTGCGCGAGAAGGTGTTCTGTGACGAGCAGGGAGTCTCCGCGGACGCCGACCGCGACGGCCGCGATCACGAGGCCACGCACCTCGTGGCAATCGAGAACGGCCGCGTGATTGGAACCTGCCGGCTGCTCTTCCGGGGTGGGGTGGCCCGCCTCGGGCGGCTGGCCGTGACTCCGAAGGAGCGGGGCCGCGGCGTGGCAGCCGCGATCCTGCGCGAGGCGGACCGCGTATCGCGCTCGCGCGGCGCCGACCGGATCGCCCTGCACGCCCAGACCTACGCCCTGGCGCTGTACGAGCGGGAGGGCTACGTGGAGCGCGGCAAGCGCTTCATGGAGGAGGGCATCGAGCACGTGGCGATGGAGAAGGTCCTCGCTCCGTGAGCCCGGAGCTGCGGATCGACCCGCTATCCGGACTGAAGGTGATCGTGGCCGGCGAGCGCGGTGTCCGGCCCGGGGCGTGGCTCGCCGTGGAGCCCCGGGCGCCGATCGACCCGGATGCTGACCCCTTCTCCGCGGGACACGAGGACCAGACGCCGCCGGAGGTCTACGCGCTGCGCGAAGACGGGGGCGATCGGGACTCCCCCGGCTGGCAGGTGCGGGTCGTGCCGAACCTCTACCCGGCTCTCTCGGCGGGGGAACCGGCCGACCGCGACGATCCGCTCGCCTCCGGCCGCGGCGAGCCAAACCTGTTCGCGGCACAGCCGGCGCTTGGCGCGCACGAGGTGATCGTGAACGCACCGGATCCGGTCTCGTCGCTCGCGGAGCTGCGCCCCGAGCAGGTCGAGACCGCCATGTCCGTGTGGCGGGAGCGGATGCGCGAGCACTCGGACGCGGCCTACGTCCATATCATCGTCAACGAGGGCAAGGAGGCCGGCGCGTCGCTGCCGCATACGCACGCCCAGCTCTACGCGCTGCCCTTCGTGCCGGCCGCCGTGGCCCGCGAGCGCGAGCGCTTCACGGCGTACTTCGAGCGCACCCAGGGGCGCGACCTGCTGGAGGATCTCGTGCAGGAGGAGGTGAGGCGGCGGGAGCGCGTGATCGCGATAGACGACGAGGCCGTCGCGCTCTGCCCCTTCGGCGCCCGGGTTCCCTTCCATCTGCAGGTCGTCCCGAGGAGGCCCACGCCGCGCTTCTCGGACGACGGCCCGCTGGCCGCCCGCATGCTCCACCACGCGTTGAACCGTCTGGCCACGACGCTCGGTTCCCTGCCCCCGCTCAACATGTGGGTGCGCACGGCGCCCCGTGACGCCGCGCGGTTCTGCTGGCGCATCGAGGTGCTGCCTCGCCTGGCCCAGCTCGCCGGGCTCGAGATCGGCACGGGCGTGCACCTGAATGTGCTGTCCCCGGAGGACGCCGCGGGGCGGCTGCGCGAGGTGGGCTGACCGCCGCCCTAGTAGTTTCCGCGCGCCGTGCCGCCCGTTGCGCGCCAGATCCCGCTCTTCGCCGCCGAGCCGCCCCAGGAGCCGCTCCCCTACGGGCGGTGGGCCGAGGCCCTCGCCAAGCGGTTCGGCGCCGCGTCCGACGTCGAGATCGGCGACATCGCCTGGTTCCCGGATCGCACGTTCGCCGGGCGCACGTACGTCCCTGCAACGGCGCCCGCCGAGGGCGGCGGCGAGGTCTTCGGCTACGTCTCGTACACGCGCGAGCACGAGGGAGCCCAGGCCACGGACTTCGAGGCCGTCGCCGACTACACGGAGGAGACGGCCGACCAGAACCCGGACTGGACCCTTGACCTCTCGGACCACGAGATAGGACACTGGCGCGGCCCGCAGGGCCGGCGCGGGGTCATCACACTGGTCTGGGGGGTGGCGCTCGTGCCAAACGGCGCCGTCGCCACCGCCGAGCTCGGACCCACGACTACGGACCAATGCGAGCTGATCGATAACCGCTTCACGCTCGTCTCGCTGGACGACTACACCGGCGACTACATCGAGGTTCGCCTGTACGGCGCCGGCGGCGCCGAGCTCGCTCGAGAATCCCTGTACGAGGAGGAGTAGGTCGCGCTAGTTTCTCCATTCGGATGGAGGATCTGCGCGGTAACCGCTGCGTGCTGTTGAAGTTCGGCGAACTCGCCCTGAAGGGGCGAAACCGCCCGTTGTTCGTGGCGGCGCTCGAACGGAATCTCCGCGGGCTGACGGCGGACCTCGGCCCGCTGGAGGTGCGCCACCGCGGCGGGATCTTCATCGTCACGAACGCCTCGCAGGAGGAACTCGTGCAACGGTGCCTCGCGCTTCCGGGGGTGAGCGTGGTGCAGCCCGCGGTTCGCTGTGAGCGTGACGCCGCGGCCGCCGCCGACGCCGCGGTCAGCCTGCTCCGCGGCCGCCCGGGACGGAC
>JACVRW010000058.1 GCA_014534235.1 Thermoleophilaceae bacterium
CGCATCGACCATCTCGCTCACCACATCACCGGCCTTAGCCTCATCGAGGCTGCGCGCCTCGAGCTCGACCCAGCAGCGCTCCGCCACGACGTTGGCCGAGGTACCCCCCTCGATGCGCCCGACGTTCGCGGTGGTCTGCCCGTCGAGCCGTCCGATGCGCATCGCGGCGATCGCCCGGCTCGCCGCGGCGATCGCGTTGCGGCCGGCCTCGGGTCGGATCCCGGCGTGAGCCGCCTGCCCGCGGAAGCTAGCCTCGAGCCGGTAGTAGGTCGGTGAGGCCAGGATCAGCTCCCCGATCGGCGACGCGTGGTCGAACACGAACCCGAACTCGGAGCGCAGCCGGCTCGTGTCGAACGCCTTGGCGCCGCGCAGGGCGCGCTCCTCGCAGGTGGTGAAGAGCAGCTCCACCTCCCTCGGCGCGCCGTCTATAACCAGCCGGCGCGCCGCGCCGAGCAGCGTGGCCACCGCCGCCTTGTTATCGGCGCCGAGGATCGCCTCGTGGCGGTTCGTGAGGACGCCGTCCTCGCGCGTCACCTCCACCGGCGCCTCGAGGGGCACCGTGTCCATATGCGCGCACAGCAGGATCGCCCCGGCGTCCCGGGGACCGGGTATCCGGGCGAGCAGGTTGCCCGCGTTGGAGCCGGTCTCCCGGGCGGAGTCGTCCTCGTCCACGTCGAGGCCGATGCCGCGCAGCTCGGCCGTAACGGCGTCGGCCATGGCGCGCTCACGGCCCGACGGGCTCTCGACCTCACAGAACCGGATGAAGTCGGCCACGAGGCGGTCCCGCTCCCGGTCAGAGGCCGGATGGAGCGCAGTGGTGGTCATTGTCGGGAGGCTATCCGGCATATGGCGCCGCGGTATGGTCGCTCGCCGTGGACTCCCTCACCTGGAGGCAGGCGCTCGCCTGGCGGATGGACCGCCATTACCTGGTTGAGCGCGCCCGGCCCGCGGAGATGCGGCGGGTGGTCGCGCGGATCTGTGGGCTCCACGCGCAGGTGATGTCGTCCGCCGAGCTCACCCTGTGGGCGCGGGTCTCGAAGCTTGAACGCGAAGCCGTCCAGAGCGCCCTCTGGGAGGAGCGCACCCTGGTGAAGCTCTGGGCGATGCGCGGCACTCTCCACCTGCTCCCCGCCGAGGAGCTGGGCATGTGGCTCGCCGGCCTCGGCACCAACCGGCACTTCCTGAAGCCGGTCTGGCTGCGGAACTTCGACATCACGCGCGAGGAGCTCGAGCAGCTGATCGAGGCGGTCGGGAGTGCCCTCGACGGACAGCTGTTGACGCGCGCCGAGCTGGCGGCGGAGGTCGCGCGCGCGACCGGTTCGGAATCGTTGGGAGAGCGCCTAAGGCAGAGCTGGGGCGCGTACCTGAAGCCGGCCTCGTTCCGCGGCAGGCTGTGCTTCGGCCCCGGCGAGGGGCAGCTCGTGCGCTTCACCCGGCCCGCAAGCTGGCTGCCCGGCGGGATGGAGCCGGTCGATCCCGACGACGCCCTGCGCGAGATCACCCGGCGCTACCTCGGCGCCTTCGCTCCGGCCACGAGGGAGGATCTCGGCCGCTGGTGGGGCGTGAGCCCGGCCCAGGCGGGCCGAATGCTCGCGGTGCTCGGCGACGAGGCGGTGAACGTGGACGTGGAGGGCGAGGCCTGCTGGATGCTCGCCGACCACGCGGCGGAGGCGGCCCGGGCGATGCCCGCGAACGTGGCCCGGTTGCTACCGGGGTTCGACCAGTGGACGATCGGGGCGTCGCGCAGCTCGCCCGCGCAGCTCGACCCCGAGCACAAGGCGCGTGTCTACCGCCCCCAGGGCTGGATCTCACCGGTGCTGCTCGTGAACGGCCGGATGGAGGGCGTATGGCGCCACGAGCGGAAGGGCCGGCGCCTCCTGGTGGAGCTCGAGCCGTTCGGGAAGGTGCCGAAGTGGGTGCGGACCCAGGCGGAGGAGGAGGCGACGCGGCTCGTGGAGTTCCTCGGCGGCGAGCGCGAACTGAGCTGGGTGGCGGGGAAGTAGGGCTAGTGGACATCCGGGAACCGCCGGACCAGTCCGCTCGGGTAGCGGACAAGCACCGGAGTCTTCGACGGCGCCCGTTTGCCGCGGAGGACCGCGATGAACGGCGTCTTCGCCGACGCCGAGAGGAGACGTGTCCTCCCGGCGGTGGCGAGCTCCACCCGGCGGACGTTTCGCCCCGTGATCCCCGCGACGATCGTACGCGCGGGACCGAGGTCCGGGCGCCGGTAGAGCACGGTCCGCGAGAGCAGGAGGTCGGCGTCACCCAGGCGGCCGCAGCTCCCGCCTTCGGCGATCGGATACGGCAGGAAGCGGCCGAAATCAAAGAACTGGCGGCCGACCGCGAACTTGGCGTCCGGTCGCAGGCTGCCCAGTATCCGACCGCGCAGCCCCTCCCCCTGACGACCGCCTCTGTACACGGCGGCGAAACCGCGAAAGCGTCGGGCGTCGATGACCTGTCCCGGCTCGTAGCACGTGAGCGCTCCCTGCCGCCAGGTCAGAAGGGACCACGGCGGTGCCTCGAGGCGTCTGTCGGAGCCTTGCCGGACCGCGGGTGGGCGGCGGAACGGGTCGGCGGCTCGGCCCCCGATCCGAACGGCGGTGGGCCGCGGCTTTCTGCTGGGAAGGCGACTGCCGGCGCCTCCCGGGCAGCGCTCGTCCGGGCCACTCACGACGTCCGGCCTACCGCCCGTGCCGGCCCGCGCCGTGCCGGCGCATTCGCCCAGGTAGCGCCCGGAGCCGGTGGCCAAGCCGGTCCCGATGAACTGGCTGTACACCACGCAGTCCTGGTCTATCCCCGGGTCGACCGTCTCGCGGGCGATCGGTCCGCGCCGATCGCGGGTCTCGCACCAGGCTCCGCGGCTGCGGGCGCAGTCACGACTCACTACCGCGAAGAAGACGCCGTCCTCGTCGCTCGAGCCGACCGCGTAGCCGGTCTCCTCGCACCCGCTCTCGATCCTGCCGCCCGAGTCGAGCAGGATCACGGCGGCGGCGACGGCGACGATTACCGCCGCGCCGAGCACGGCCGCCGCCGCCAAGAGTCCTGGTCGTCTAGGCCACGCGATCTCGACGCGCCATCGTAAACCGGGCGCTCAGCGCGGCGCCTCCATGACGAGGCGAGCGGGTGGTCGAGCCGGAGTGCGGCCGTCGTGCTGCTCACGGCGAACCTCGCGCGTGACTTCGGCAGCTCCCCCGCGACGGTCAACTGCGCGGACTGAGAGCGCACGCGAGTGCGTTCGCCGCTTGTCAGTCCGGCGTGCCGAGGAAGCTCGGCCGCGATCGCACGAAGTGCGCGCCGCCGGTGAGGATCTCGGAGAGCTGACCTCCGCGCTCGACTGCGTGAGCGGAGACGGCCGCCGCGATCTCAAGGTTGCGTGCCAACCGGTCGAGCGGGAAACCGCGTGCTTCCAGTACGCCGGCGAGCCAGGCCAGTTGCCGTTCGAACCCGCCGTAGCCGTTCAGCTCCGTGACGGCCCAGTTGACGATGTGCTGGTTGTCGTGGACGCACCACGCTATGCCCGCATCTCCGTAGCGCTCCTCCTCGTCAGGGAACTCGGCGCGGTAGCGCGCGCAAATCTCCTGAGCGAGTGCGCGCAGGTCGAGCGTCTCCCCGCCGTCCACCTGTGCGCTGGCCGGGGGCGGGTAACCACTCGGCGGCTCGGTCACTCCGCGACGACCTCATAGGTGTGCAGGTGCTCGAGCCGCTCCAAACGGATTACTCGGTCGAGGTCGGGATCGATCCGGGCGTGCGAGATCCTGTGGCGCTCACTCTTCATGTACGCCTTGAAGGCCTCCCGATCTCGCCAGCGGCTGACCATGATGAACTCCCCCGGATCTTTGTCCGCCTGCCACACCTGCAGATCCACGAACCCCTCGGCTTCCTCGACGAGGCGCGCGCGGCGCCGGAATGCCCGGACGAGGTCGGGCGCGCGCTCGTCGGGAACCCGAAGTCGTGACAGCGAGACATACAACGCGGTCACCTACCTCCCGTGCGGCATCTTCTCGATCACGAAGCGGCGCGAGAGCGCCTCGGCCGCGGTCGCTGGGTCGTCGCTTAGGCACTGAACGTCGAGCTCTGCGGCGACCTCGGGGGTTGCGCCCGGGCCGGCAAGCAGGAGCGAGCATCTACGGGCCAGCGCCCTGAGCTCCCTCGCTATCGGCGCGAAGCGGTCAGCCGAGACGGCCGACATGACCACGACGTCGGCCGCGACCGTGTCGGCAGCCATCTGCACCGTGCTCGGCGGAGTTTCTCCTCCCAGGTAGATGTTCCGCCAGCCACGGCTTCTGAGGATCAGGCCGAAGGAGACCAGTGGAAGGGTGTGCTGCTCGCCCGGCGGGCAGGCGAGCACCGCGCGCGGGCCCCGGCCCTTGTTCCACCCACGGGCGAGCGCGAGGAGCCGCCCCTCGATGAGACGGCTGGCGAAGTGCTCCTGCGCGATGGTCACCTGTCTCTGCGCCCAGCGCTCGCCGAGCTCGCGGAGGTAGGGCATGATCGCGTCGCGGATCGCTTTCTCTAGCCCGTGGAGTCCGAAGAGACGGTCGAGCAGCTCATGCGCGCGGTCCTCGTCGAAGGCTTCGAGGGAGCCTGCCAGCTGCCGGGAGAGCTCAAAAGGCGTTTCGATCGATTCATCGTGCAGGTTGCTCTCGCGCTCGATGCGCGCCACCTGTTGGGCCGCCTGCGCGGCTGAGAGGCCGCTCCAGAGCTGTTGCTGCATGAGGCGCACGCGCCACTCGTCGCGCTCCGTGTACAGGCGGTAGCCGCCCTTCGAGCGGGTCGGCCGGAGCAGGCGGTAGCGCTTCTCCCAGGCCCGCAGGACGTCGGGACTGACTCCGACGCGGTAGCTGAGCTCGCCGATCCGCAATCCAGCGGCCTCATCCATCCCCTCGCGACTACCCCTGGACAAACCCTTGACACCTCCAGCCGGCCGGTCCTTCCGTCGGGCACAGTCGGGTCACACCAATGAAAGGAGGAGGGATGGAGTCTCTCTTCGCAGTTGATCTGACGACGAGCCTGCAGCAGGGGCTCGACTCGTTGTTCGAGTTCATTCCGAACATGATCGGCTTCCTGGTGATCCTGATCGTCGGCTACTTCATCGCGAAGCTGGTCAAGTCGGTCATCGCCAAGGTGCTCGACAAGGTCGGTCTCGATCGTCACCTGCACTCCGGCCAGACCGGTCAGTACGTCGAGCGGATCAGTCCCGACGCGAGCCCGTCGAGGCTGATCGGGTCGGTCGCCTTCTGGTTCATCTTCCTGTTCGTGCTGTCGGCGGCGATCGGGGCGCTGCAGATCCCGGCCGTGACCGCCTTCATGAACCAGGTGCTGGCCTATCTGCCGAACGTCATCGTGGCGGTGCTGATCTTCGTCGTCGCCGGCGTGGTGGCGGCGGCGGTGGCGGGCCTGGTGGCGAGGACGATGGGCGACACGCCCACCGGAAAGATCGTCGCCTCGGTGGTTCCCGCGTTGGTCATGGGGATCGCGATCTTCATGATCCTCAACCAGCTGAAGATCGCGCCGGAGATCGTGCAGATCACCTACACGGCGCTGATCGGCGCGCTCGCGCTCGGTCTGGCGCTGGCCTTCGGCCTGGGCGGCCGCGAGGTGGCCGCGGAGATGCTGCGCGGCGCGTACCGGAAGGGCCAGGAGCAGAAGGGCCAGGTCAAGGCCGACATGCAGAAGGGCCAGGAGCGTGCCCGGGAGCAGGTGCGACCGGCCGCGCAGGCGGCTCGCCCGCGAGCCGACCGCAGTCCCTCTGACGGCACGACCGGCGCACGGCCGGCGACCGGCTGACCACCACCGCACACGCACGCATACCAACCCAAGGAGGAAGCAATGACACCCGAACCAACCCACGCCTACAACTGGCAAGGACGGACGCTGAAGGACCGCAACGGAGACAAGATCGGCACGGTCGACGCCGTCTACGTCGACCAGCAGACCGACAAGCCGGAGTGGGCGCTCGTTAACACCGGCCTCTTCGGAACGAAGTCGTCGTTCGTGCCCATCGCGGGCGCCTCTCCGAGCGGCGAGGACATCGTCGTGCGGGTGGAGGCCCAGCAGGTCAAGGACGCGCCGAAGATGGACCCGGAGCAGGAGCTCTCCGAGCAGCAGGAGGCAGAGCTCTTCCGCCACTACGGCATCGCCTACACAACCGAGGGCTCCGTGACCGCGACGGAGAGCGGTCAGACGTCGGCCGGTCGCGGTCCGGTCGGCCGTGACACGAGTGGGCCGACCACCGACGAGGCGATGACCCGCTCGGAGGAGGAGCTGCGCGTCGGCACCGCCGACCGCGAGCGCGGGCGTGCCCGGCTGCGCAAGTACGTGGTGACGGAACAGGTCCAGCAGACCGTCCCGGTGCGCCGCGAGGAGGTTCGCGTGGAGCGCGAGCCGATCACGGACGAGAACGTCGACCAGGCCCTCGCGGGTCCGGAGATCTCCAGCGAGGAGCACGAGGTCGTGCTGCACGAGGAGGAGCCGGTAGTCCAGAAGCGGGTCGTGCCGAAGGAGCGGGTGCGCATGGAGAAGGACGAGGTCACCGACGAGGTCCAGATCTCCGAGAGCGTCCGCAAGGAGCAGATCGAGGCCGAAGGCGATACGGGCCGGTAGGTCTCCGAGAGGAAAGAGAAGATGGCAAGGGAAGCGACACGCGGGGCGCAAGCGCCCCGCTCAAACCGAACCGGCGCGCGGCGGGCCGGCGGGACCCATAGCGGCGGTCTGCGCAAGCTGCTGCCGCTCCTGATCGGCGTGCTGCTGGCGATTCTGCTGGCGCTGCTGTTGATCTCGCTGATCGGAGGCGACGACAGCGACGACGGCGGCAACGCCGGCTCGAACGTCGGACAGCTGGCGGCGGGTAGCGTCAGGCTGCTGCCGCCCCCGGCGAACGGCCTCTCGGCTCAGGCCGGCGAGACCGCGACCGGCAAGAACGTCGTGGTCCAGTCGGTGAACGGCAACGAGGGGTTCTTCGTCGGCTCGAGCGCGACGGATCGCGTCTACGTCGAATGGGGCGGCGACGTCGGCGAGAACGAGGCGTCCCGGTTCCAGCCGCAAAGGGGCGACAGGGTCGACTTGACCGGTCCGGTGCAGCCGGCCGGCGCGAAGCAGATCCGGAAGCTCAAGCTGTCCTCGGCCGACGCCGAGCTCGTGCGCTCACAGGGCGCATTCGTCAACGCCGACCGTGTGACCGCGGCCGAGTAGGCCCGGGGGACTCGCCTCGGGACGCGAGCGGCTTGCGCGCCTGGTGCGCGTGAGCCGCCCGCGCTCTCGCCATCGGTCAGCGGGTGCCTCTGCACCGGCGTGGGGTAGGCGTCGGATCGCCGGCCGGTTGCCCGGCGGTGCCTAGCCGCCCGGCTCGCCCTGCGCGGTGACCCCCACGGCGTCGCGCCGCAGGCGGACGTCCGGCTCGATCTCCGGCACACGCCGGCGGGCCCGCTCCATCGCCGCGCCCACGAACTCGCGGAACAGCGGCTGAGGTCGCAGCGGGCGCGACTTGAACTCGGGGTGGAACTGGGACGCCACGAAGAAGGGATGGTCGGGCAGCTCGATCACCTCGACCAGGCGATCGTCCGGCGAGGTGCCGCCGAAGACGAGCCCGGCGTGCTCGAGCCGCTTTCGAAGGTGGTTGTTCACCTCGTAGCGGTGGCGATGACGCTCGTAGATCACAGCCTCGCCGTAGATCTCCCGCACCCGGGTGCCGTCGTGCAGCTTCACCGGATCCGCTCCCAGGCGCATCGTGCCGCCCATGTCGCGGACCTCCTTTTGCTCGGGCAGGAGATCGATGACGGGGTAGGGCGTCTCGGGGTCGAACTCGGTGGAGTTTGCGCCGTCCATGCCCACCACGTGGCGCGCGAACTCGGCGACCGCGATCTGCATCCCCAGGCAGATTCCGAGGTAGGGCAATCCCTGCTCGCGGGCGTAGCGGGCGGCCTGGATCTTGCCCTCGATGCCGCGCACCCCGAATCCGCCGGGCACGAGCACGCCGTCACAGGCGGCCAGCTCCCGCTCGGCCTCCTCGTCCGTAAGCCGCTCCGAGTCCACCCAGCGCAGCTCCACCCGGCCGCCGTGATGCGCCGCGGCGTGGTTGAGCGCCTCGATCACGGACAGGTAGGCGTCCGCCAGCCGTGTGTACTTGCCGACGAGGCCGATCCGGACCGGGGTCGACGCGGACTCGATGCCGTCCACCAGGCACCGCCAGTCGGCGAGGGCGGCCGGCGGCGCACCGATCCCGAAGTGGGCGAGCACGGCGTCGTCCACGCCCTCCACCTCAAACTCGAGCGGGACCTTGTAGATGGAGTCGACGTCGCGCGCCGAGACCACCGCGGTGACGGGAAGGCTCGCGAAAAGCGCGATCTTCTCGCGAATGTCCTGGCCAAGCGGCTCCTCGCAGCGGCACATCACCACGTCCGGCTGGATGCCGATGCGGCGCAGCTCCTGGACCGAGTGCTGAGTGGGCTTCGTCTTGAGCTCGCCGGCGTGGCCGAGGAATGGAACGAGCGTCAGGTGGACGAACATGCAGCGCTCGCGTCCCAGCTCGGAATGGAACTGGCGCAACGCCTCGAGGAACGGCAGTGACTCGATGTCGCCCACCGTGCCGCCGACCTCGGTGATTACGATGTCCACGTCGGCGGCCTCGGCGACGAGCCGGATCCGGTTCTTGATCTCGTCGGTGATGTGCGGGATGACCTGGACGGTGCCGCCCAGGTAGTCGCCGCGGCGCTCCCGCCGGATGACCGAGTTGTAGATCGCGCCCGCGGTGGCGTTGGACGTCCGCGTGGTGTTGACATCAGTGAATCGCTCGTAGTGGCCGAGGTCGAGGTCGGTCTCGGCGCCGTCCTCCGTCACGAACACCTCGCCGTGCTGGAACGGGCTCATCGTGCCCGGGTCGACGTTGATGTACGGATCGAACTTCTGGAGCGTCACGGACAGGCCGCGCGCGACCAGCAGCCGGCCGAGCGAAGCGGCCGCGATGCCCTTCCCAAGTGCGGAGACGACGCCGCCGGTGACGAAGATGAAGCGAGTGTCAGAGGTCATCTTCATGAGCCGGCCACGGGCGGGCGAGCGAGTGAAGGCGACCGGTCTGGGCGGCTCTCGGGCATCCAGGCTCTGGGAACCCCAGTGTAGTGAGGGTGGCGGCGGCTTCCGGGGAGTCATGACGTGACCTACGCCGCCGCCAGCAGCTTCTCGGCGTGCCGGCGCGCCGCCCCATCCGACGCGTCAGCGCCGAGCATCCGCATCAGCTCCCGCACGATCCCGTCGCCCGCGATCTGCTCGACGGTGGCCAGCGTGGTGTCCGCGCCGGCCGCCTTCTCGATCCGGAAGTGGCTACCCGCGAGCGCCGCGAGCTGCGGCAGGTGGGTGATGCAGAGGACCTGCCGGTCCTCGCCCAGCGCGCGCAGCCGCTCGCCGACCGCGCGGGCGGTCCGGCCGCCCACCCCAGCGTCGACCTCGTCGAACACGAGGGTGCGGGACTCTCCCAGCCCCGCCACCGTCATGAGCGCCAGCATCACGCGCGAGAGCTCGCCCCCCGAGGCCGCCTCGCGGATCGGCGCGGCGGGCACGCCGGGGTTGGGCGCCAGGACCATCTCCGCCCGCTCGGCCCCCGTGGGACCGACCTCGTCGCGCGCCTCGAGCCGGACCTCGAAGGTGGCGGAGGCCATTGCGAGCGCGGACAGCTCCTCCTGCACCCGCTCCGCGAGCCGCGGCGCCGCCTCGTTACGCGCACCACTCAGCTCCCCGGCCAGCTCGTCGCGCCTCGCCCTCGCCTCCGCGAGCGCAACCTCGGCCCGCTCGGTCTCGACCTCCGCCCGCTCGAGGCGCTCTCGCTCCCCGAGGCAGCGGTCGCGGTGCTCCAGCACCGCCGCCACGCTGCCGCCGTGCTTCCGCTCGAGCCGGGCGTAGAGCTCGAGGCGCTCCTCAACCTCCTGCAACCGGAGGGGGTCCGCGTCGAGCCCGCCGGCGTAGCGGCGAAGCTCGCCGCCGAGGTCCTCAGCCTCGAGCCGCAGCGCCGAGAGCCGGTGGGCGAGGCCGTCCAGCTCCGGGTCCACTCCGGCCGCCTCCCACGCCGCCCGCTCGGCGTCCGCGAGCAGGTGGGCGACGCCGCCCTCACCGCTCTCGGGCGCAACGGCCTCGGCCCCGCCACCGGCCGCGGAAATCAGGGCGTCGACGGCCCGCAGGCGCTCCCGGTCGGCGAGCAGCGCCGCCTTGTCGTCCTCGCGCGGCCGGAGCGCGTCGATCTCGCCGATCTCGAACGCCAGCAAGTCGAGGTCGCGGGCGCGCGTGCCGGCCCGCTCCCGCAGCTCCTCGAGCTCGCGTTCTAATTCACGCACGCGCGCGTGGGCCGCGGAGAGGTCCGCCCTCGCCGCCAGGGCGTCACGGCCGCAGAAACCGTCCAGCAGGTCGAGCTGGGCCGACGCCAGCGTCAGGCGGCGGTGCTCGTGCTGTCCAAAGAAGGCGACGAGGCGGCCGCCGAGCGCCTGCAGGTCGGCGGCGGTCGCCGACCTGCCCTCCACGAACGCGCGGGTCCGGCCCTCCCCGGTGACCCTCCGAGCCAGGACGATCTCGGACGGCGCCTCCTCGATCCGCTCGCGCAGCTCGTCGAACTCGGGCTCCCCGAGCAGCCCCGGCGGCAGCTCGAAGACGCCCTCCACGTAGGCCTCCCGGGCGCCCGGCCGGACGATCCCGGGGCGCGGCCTGCCTCCCAGCAGGAGGTCGAGCGCCTGCGCCAGGACCGTCTTGCCCGCACCGGTCTCGCCGGTGATCGCCGTCAAGCCACGGCCGGGACGCAGCTCCGCGCGCTCGATCAGGAGGAGGTTCTCTATCCGCAGCTCGAGGAGCACGGGGGAGGTCTACCAGTGCGCCCCGACGGAGCGAGCTTTCGTAACGGTCTAGTAGGCGAGACGCCCGAACTTGTCACGCAGGCGGTGGTAGAAGGTGGCGCCGGGCGTCTGAGCGAGCAGCGTGCGGGCGTCTTCGAAGCGGATCGTGACCTTCGCGTCGGGCGCCAGCGGCCGCGCCGGCCGCCCATCGGTAGTCATTTCGAGCGCCTCCTCGGCGGACCGGTTGCTGACCTCGAGGGCGTCACCCGGAGCCACCACCAGCGACCGCGCGGTGAGCGTATGAGGCGCGATGAACGACACGACGTACCCCTCGACGCCCCACGCCAGCACCGGCCCGCCGTTCGCCAGGTTGTACCCCGTCGAACCAGCCGGCGTCGAGACCACCAGTCCGTCGCAGCGCACCTTGCCCAGCTCCTCTCGCTCGACCGAGTACGCGATCTCCGCCACGCGCCCGTTGTGCCGCCGGTGAAACGACATGTCGTTGACCGCGACCGCCCCGCCCTCCGCGGTGTCCGCGGACAGCGCGGGCAGCGGCAAGACGTCGAAGTCCCCCGCCAGCGCTCGGCGCACGCCGTCGTCGAGCTCCCAGGGCTCGACCGTGGCCAGGAACCCGATTGCGCCGAAGTTCACCGCGAACACCGGCACGTCCCGGCCGGCGAAGCGACGGAGCGTCGAGAGGATCGTGCCATCGCCGCCGAGCACGAGAGCGAGGTCGGTGTCGCCGTCCGGTTCGGCGTCGAGGAGCACGCCGTCCTGTGCCGGCACCCCGTGCTTCTCGACCTCCGCAGGGGGCAGCCGAACCTGGGTCGCCGATTCGCGCGCCAGCTCGAGGACGCGCCGGAGCGGCCCCGCCACGTCGTCGGTGCGGTTGTGGCTGAAGATCGTGATGACTTCCGCCCGGCTCACGGCTCGGCCCTTCGCGCCGCCGCCTCGAGGTCCTCTACCGCGCCCTCGCGGCCCGCCTCCGCAAGCCAGATGAAGCTCTCCCGGTTCCCGGCGGGGCCGGGCAGCCCGGACGGCGCATAGCCAACGACCGACGCGCCGAGCCGGGTTCGGGCGTGCTCCCCGACCGCCACGAGCGCCCCCCGCCGATCGTCCCCGGATCGAACGACACCGCCTCTCCCCACGCGCTCGCGTCCGACCTCGAACTGAGGCTTCACGAGCGCCACGCAGTCGAAGCGCGGCGCGGCGGCGGCGACCACTGCGGGCAGGACCTTCGTGAGCGAGATGAATGAGACGTCCGCGACGATCAGATCCGGAGCGTACGGCAGCTGCTCAGGCCCGAGCGACCTCGCGTTCGTGCGCTCGAGGACAGTCACCCGCGGGTCGTTTCGTATTCGCCAATGCAGCTCGCCGTAGGCGACGTCCACGGCGATCACGGCCGCGGCGCCGCGCTGGAGAAGGCAGTCCGTGAACCCGCCGGTCGAGGCGCCGACGTCGAGCGCCCGACGGCCCGCCGGATCGACGCCGAACGCGTCGAGCGCGTTCTCGAGCTTGATGCCGGCGCGCGAGACGTACGGTGGCCGCTCGACGACGTCGAGGGCGACGCCCTCGGAGACGAGTTGTCCGGGCTTGCCCGCGGGGCGGCCCTCCACACGCACGTCCCCCGCGATCACGGCGGCCGCCGCACGCGAGCGAGACTCGAACAGCCCGCGCTCCGCGAGCAGCGCGTCGAGCCGCCGCTTGCGCCGCGTAGCGCTCACCGCCGCAGATCCGCAGCCACGAGGCGCGGCGATGTTTGTGGTAGCGAGCACTTAGGCACGGGCGGAGCGTACCCGCCGCCGGTTGTGTGACCGACCTCACACACACGTCCGATCAGGCGCGTAGCCTGGAACTCAGAATGACCCCGCTCAGCCCACCCGCGCTGCGCGACACGCGCTACGGCGCCCGCGCGGCCTAAGACTTCCTCTCACCGAATCACATATCGCATCACTCCTCCCTCAGGAAACGGCCCCGCTCCCGGCGGGGCCGTTTTCTATCTGCGTACGGCCGGCCGTTTCCGTGTAGCGGAGGCTCCGGACCTCGGACCGCCGAAGCCCGACGTGCCCTCGCCGCAGGGGTGTAGCCGCCGTCGGCTGCACGTCGAGCCGCGTCGCGGTTAGCCGCGTCGAGCGCCCGCGACCCCGAACGCGGCGGGCCAAGCGGCGTCTGAGCGGTCGGGCCGGGTGGCGCGGCGTCGGGGGCCGGCAGCGACCGGGATAGCGCTGGTGGTTTCGCTGGCGGTGTTGCCGGCGGCGTCGTGGGCACGCACCTCGTACCCCGGCCGGGAGGACTCGCTTAACGCGGACCGTAGCGCCCCCCCATTCGCCCGGGTCAACGGCGCGCTCGGAGCCTGTGCGTACGCATAATCGGACAAACTCAGGCCATGCCCACACACCGCTACGAAACCCGCCTGCGATGGACCGGCTCGACCGGGCTCGGCTGGGACGGCTACGACCGAACCCACACCGCCGTCGCGCCGCCGGCCGAGCAGGAAATCAGCCTGACGACCGGGGAGTCGAAGGGCGATCCACGGATCCTGAACCCCGAGCAGCTTCTCGTGATGGCCGCGTCGTCCTGCCAAATGCTGTCGTTCCTCCACTGCGCGGCGAGGGCGCGGATCGACGTCGTCGGCTACGAAGACGACGCCACCGGGATCATGCCCGACGACGACAAGCCGTTGCGGATAACGCACATCACGCTGCGCCCGCGCATCGCGATCGTGGGGGAGGCAAGCGAGGAGCGCGTACGCAAGCTCGTGGAGACGGCCCACGAGAACTGCTTCATCGCTAACAGCCTGAAGAGCGAGATGAGTCTGGAGCCCCGGATCGAGGTCCGCGCCGAGGCGAGCGCCTGAGGCGTCAAGCCAGCGAGGGGTCGAGCACCGCCTCCGCGACGCGCTCAGCAACGGCCTCCGGCGTGAGCCCAACCTCCTCGCGCAGGAGTGCGGGCTTGCCGTGGGTCACGTAGCGGTCGGGCAGGCCGAATCGCAGCACGCGCGTCTGCCCGAGCATGTCGCGATCGGCCAGGCTCTCCACCACGGCCGAGCCGAACCCCCCGGCGAGGACGTTCTCCTCGACCGTCACCAGCAGGTCGTGCTCCGCGGCGAGGCGGTCGAGCAGCTCCGTGTCTAGCGGCTTGGCGAAGCGCGCGTCGGCCACGGTGGCCTCGAGCCCGTGCTCGTCCGCCAGGCGCTCGGCGGCCCCGAGGGCCACCGGCACGCCGTAGCCGTAGCCGAGGAACGCAACCCGCTCGCCGCCCTCCCGGAGCAACTCGCCGCGACCGATCTCCATAGGCCGGGGAAGCGTCGGGAGCGGCACGCCCTCTGCCTCGCCGCGCGGGTAGCGCAGGGCGATGGGACCGTCGTCATGGAGCAGCGCGGTGTGCAGCATGTGCAAGAGCATCGCCTCGTCGCGCGGCGCCATGAGCACGATGTTCGGAAGGCAGCGCAGGTAGGAGATGTCGAAGGCTCCATGGTGGGTGGGACCGTCGTCGCCCACGAGCCCGGCGCGGTCCATCGCGAAGACCACGTTCAGCTTCTGGAGGCAGACGTCGTGGACGATCTGGTCGTACCCCCGCTGGAGGAAGGTGGAGTAGATCGCGGCCACGGGCTTCGCCCCGGCGAGCGCCAGGCCGGCCGCGAACAGCACCGCATGCTGCTCGGCGATCCCGACGTCGTAGTAGCGGTCGGGGAGCTCCTTCTGGACGATGTTCAAGCCGGTGCCGGAGTTCATGGCGGCGGTGACCCCAACGACGCGCTTATCGCGCCGGCACTCGTCCACGAGGGCCCGGCCGAAGACCGTCGTGTACTGCGGCGGCGGCGTGGCCTTGACCGCCGTCATGCCCTTCTTCTTGGCCGCGGTCGTGCCGTCCACGACGGAGCCTGGCTTCGCGGCGTGCCACTTCTCCATGCCCTCGAGCCCGCCCTCCTCGGCCGGCGCGAAGCCCTTCCCCTTGACCGTCTTGCAATGCACGACCACCGGCCGCTCAGCCGCGAGCGCCTCCCCGACGGCCTCGCGGATGGCCTTCACGTCGTGGCCGTCGATCACGCCGACGTAGGCGAGGTCGAGCTCCTCGAAGAAGAGTCCCGGCGCCCAATAGGCCTTGAGCGACTCCTTCAGGATCGGTCCGAATCGCTCCACGCGCTTGCCGATCCCCGCGGGCAGCTTCGTGAGCGCCTCCTCTGCCTCCTCACGGGCGTGATACAGCTTCGGGTTCAGGCGCATGCGGTTGAAGAGCCGGGAGAGCGCACCGACGTTCGGCGCGATCGACATGCCGTTGTCGTTCACCACGATCACGATCGGCAAGTCCATCCCACCGGCGTTGTGCAACGCCTCGAACGCCACGCCGCCGGTGAGCGCGCCGTCCCCGATCACCGCCACGACCCTGCCGTCCGGACACAGGGCCTGCCGCATGGCCTCCTTGATGCCGACCGCGTAGCTCACCGAGGTGGAGGCGTGCCCGGCGCCCATGATGTCGTGCTCCGACTCGTGGATCGCGCAGAACGGCGCCAGCCCGCCGTACTTACGGATCGTGTGGAGCTCGTCGCGGCGACCCGTCAGCACCTTGTGCGGGTACGCCTGGTGGCCGACGTCCCAAAGCACCTTGTCCGCCGGCGAGTCGAGCAGCGAGTGCAGCGCGACCGCGATCTCGCACGCGCCCAGGTTCGCGCCGAAGTGCCCGCCGATCTCGCCGATGGTGTCGATGATCAGCTCCCGCACCTCCTGCGCCACTCGCTGCAGCTGCTCGTCGTCGAGCGTCTTGAGGTCGGTGGGGGAGTCGATCCTGTCGAGGAGCCTGTCGGGGGTCATGTCGGGCGGGTCAGAATGTAGTCGGCGATCTGCCCGAGTAGCGCCGTGTCGCCCTCCGCCTGCGCGAGCGCCTCCCGCGCCTTGCCGTGAGAGTACCGGGCCAGTTCCCGGGCCCGCTCCAAGCCGAACACGCTCACGTAGGTCGCTTTTCCATGGCGCTCGTCGGTGCCTCGCGGCTTCCCGAGCTCGGCCTCGTCCCCCGTCACGTCGAGGATGTCGTCGACGATCTGAAAGACGACCCCCAGCTCGGCCGCGAAGCGCCGGTAGGGGATTGTGGCAGGTGGGCGCAGGCCTTCGAGCGAGAGCACCGCTCCGACCGACGCCGCGACCAGCGCCCCGGTCTTCAGCTCGTGCAGGTGGCGGACGTCCACCGACCGGTCACCCGCCACATCGAGGAACTGGCCACCGACCATCCCGCCGACGCCGGCCGCTGTCACCACCTCCCGCACCGCGGCCAGCACGTGCTCCGGCTCGCCGGCCTGGTCGGTGAGGGAGAGCCGCAGCGCCTCGGCGAACAGCCCGTCGCCGGCGAGGATCGCCACGTCCTCTCCGAACGCCACATGGCAGGTCGGCTTGCCACGGCGAAGATTGTCGTCGTCCATCGCCGGCAGGTCGTCGTGGATGAGCGAGTAGGTGTGGATCATCTCGATCGTGCCCGCGAGCGGCAGGACGTCGTCGGGGGAACGGCCGAGCGCGTGCGCGGTCGCGAGCGAAAGCACGGGACGGATGCGCTTGCCGCCCGCAAGCAGCGAGTAGCGCATCGCCTCCTCGAGCCGGGCGGCCGCGGGCTCCGGCGCAAAGCGCAACCCAGCGAGGTAGGCATCGACTCTGTCCTGGAGCTCTATCGGGTAGGGCGATGCCTCGACGCGGGCGCTCACAGGAGGCGCTCCTGCCCTTCACTTGCGCCCGCGCGCCGTGCTTGGGCGTCGACCTCGCCACTCAGCCGGGCGGCGAGCTCCGCGCAGCGCTCGACGAGCTGGGCGGCCTCTTCCTGGTCCACCGCACCCGCGCGCAGCTTGTCGGCCACGGCCTCGAGCTCCTCGGCCAGTTCCTCGAGCGATTCCGGCTCGCTCAGTGCGAGGCCACCTCCCCGCGATGCACCGCTCCGAGGATGCCGTTCACGAATCCCGGCGCCTGCGCGGAGCAGAGCTCCTTCGCCGCCTCCACCGCCTCATCGATCGATACCTCGGCCGGGACGTCGGGGCGGCCTCGTAGCTCGTGCAGGGCGACGCGAAGGATGCTCCGCTCGAGCGGGGCTATGCGATCGAGCGACCAGCCGGTGGCGTGCCGCTCGACCAGCTCGTCGAGCCGATCGCGCTCGCCGAGCACCCCCTCGACCAGCTCGCGGGTGAACGCCGTGGCGTTCGGCGCGAGCAACTCGGGCGCGGGTCGTCCGGTGAGATCGGCCTGGTAGAGGGCGAAGACCGCCGCGCGGCGCTGCTCGGTGCGGCGCACTACGCTCGCGAGACGTACTCGCCCGAACGGGTGTCCACCCGCACGCGGTCGCCGACGTCGATGAACAGCGGCACGCGAACCACCACTCCCGACTCGAGCGTGGCCGGCTTGTCCCCGCCACCCGAGGCGGTGTCCCCGCGCAGACCGGGCTGGGTCTCCGTCACGGTCAGCTCGACGGCGGCCGGAACCTGGAGGTCGCTCGGCGACTCGTCCACGTAGAGCACTTCGATTTCCTCGTTCGGGACGACCCACTTGAGCGAGTCCCTCACCTGGTCCTCTGGGACCGACATCTGCTCATAGTTGCGGACGTCCATGAAGTGCGCCTCGGCGCCGTCCGAGTAGAGGAACTGCATCTTGCGGGCCTCGGTCCTTACCGGCCGGAACTTCTCACCCGCGCGGAACGTCTTGTCGATGACGGCACCGTCGGCAACCCGCTTCAGCTTCGTTCGCACGAACGCGCCGCCCTTGCCGGGCTTGACGTGCTGGAACCCGACGATCTTGAAGACCGTACCGTCGACCTCCACGTGCATTCCGTTCTTGAA
>JACVRW010000128.1 GCA_014534235.1 Thermoleophilaceae bacterium
GCTCGTAAGTCCCGGGTTCGTCGTAGATCAAGAGCGCATACTTCATCTGTCCTCCTTGCTGGGTCTGCATTCCGTCCCTACGACGAACGGAACCCCTGGGAGGGGACAGGGGCGCCGAGTTAGCGATGGACGATCGGGCGCACCTCGACCGAACCCCCGATGCGAGCGGCGGGTATCCGAGCCGCGATCTGGAGCACCGCCTCGAGGTCGTCGGCCTCGAAGAGATAGAAGCCGCCGAAGACCTCCTTCGTGTCCGCGAACGGTCCATCCGTGGTCAAGATCTCACCACCCTTGACCCGCACAGTCGTCGCCTCCCCGGGCGGCTCCAACTCCGCCCCTCCGATGAAGCCGGGAGCCTCGCGGAGCGCTGCATACTCGCGGTAGAGCGCCTCGCGCTCTTCATCGGGGAGCTGCTCCCAAGCATCGGGGACGTAGATCAGCAGGGCGTACTCCATGCCGTTAGCCCCCGCATTGTCGCGAACGCGTCTCGGTTTGACTGCCCGAGGCAAGTGGGCTCGTGCAAAGGCTCGAAGTATGTCTCCTCGAGCGCCTCCGGGCTGGCGGTGAAGAGGCCGGTTTGGGTGTCGAGGCCGTACGGCGGAGGATTCAGTTGCATGGATTCACGTCGAGGTAAGCGCGGCGTGCTCCGCGCCGGGGCAGCGTCCGGGTGAGGTGCGGAGCTCGCGCGGCGGTCATTGACGCCGGGTCGGGCCTAACCGGGGGCGAACGCGGCGGCAGGCCGTGGCGCGTGGGGAAAGACGGGGTCGCGCCGCTACACAAGCATCGACCATCGATGGGCGGAGGGCCCGAGAAAGGGGAGCAAGCAGATCGCAGCAAGCAACCTGAACCGGGTCGCCCTGACGGCGAACCTCACAAGACCCGAGCAGGCGGAACTCGACCGGCGCGTGCTGCTCGCCGGTCCCTAGGGCGATACTGCGCGCGTGCCTGACGACCTGCACATGACGCCCGACGAGTTCCGCCGCCACGGCCACGACGTGGTGGAGTGGGTGGCCGCCTACATGGAGCGCGTGAGGGAGCTGCCGATCGCGTCGGCCGTCCGACCGGGAGAGATCCGCGGGCGGCTGCCCGAGGCGGCGCCGGAGGAGCCGGAGCCGTTCGCGGCACTGCTACACGATCTCGACGAGGTCGTCCTGCCGGGCATCACGCACTGGCAGGCTCCGGGCTGGTTCGCCTACTTTCCGGCCAACACGTCGGGTCCGTCGATCCTCGCCGAGCTCGCCTCTGCCGGGCTGGGAGCCCAGGGGATGCTGTGGGCCACCAGTCCCGCGCTGACGGAGATCGAGGCCCACGTGCTCGACTGGCTGGTCGACCTCCTCGGCCTGCCGCAGCACTTCAAGACGGCGGTCGGGCCCGGCGGGGGCGTCATCCAGATGAGCGCGTCCGACTCGACGCACCTCGCGCACGTCGTCGCGCGCGACCGGGCGTCACGCGCCGGCGCGCCGATCGACCGCCTGGTCGCCTACAGCTCCTCGCAGGCCCACTCGTCGGTCGAGCGCGGCGCCCGCATCGCCGGCTTCTCACGGGTGCGCCTAGTCGACGTCGACGATGCGTTCGCCCTGCGCCCGCACGCCCTGCGCGAGGCAATCGAGCGGGACCTTGCCGCCAGCCTCGTGCCCACGATCGTCACGAGCGCGATCGGGACCACCGGCACGGGCGCTGTCGACCCCGTCGCCGAGGTGGCCGACATCGCGCGCGAGCGCGGCATGTGGCACCACGTGGACGCCGCCTGGGCGGGCTCGGCGATGCTCTGCGAGGAGCACCGCCCACGCCAGGCGGGCGCCGAGCGCGCCGACAGCTACACGTTCAACCCGCATAAGTGGCTCTTCACCAACTTCGACTGCAACGTGCTCTGGGTGGCCGACCGCGCGCCCCTGATCGAGACGCTGTCGATACTCCCGCCCTACCTGCGAAACCTGCCCAGCGAATCCGGCGAGGTCATCGACTACCGCGACTGGCACGTGCCGCTGGGACGTCGCTTCCGGGCGCTGAAGCTGTGGTGGGTGCTGCGCAGCTACGGCGCCGCCGGCCTGCGTCACCACCTGCGAGAGCACATCGCGCTGGCCCAAGAGCTCGGACGGCGCATCGACGAGCATCCACGGCTAGAACGTGTCGCCCCCGTGTCGTTCGCGCTCGTCTGCTTCCGCCATAGGCAGGGCAACGACGCCACCGACGTCCTCGCCGCGGCCATAAACGCGCATCCGAATCTGCACGTCACGCCCTCGACAGTCGGCGACACCCGCTTCGTCCGCCTCGCCGTAGGCCAGACCCGGACGACAGCCGACGACGTCGAACGCCTGTGGACGGCGATCGCGCGCGCCGCCTGAGATAAGGCCGCCGCTAGCCACTACCGTCCCGCGGCGGCCACCTCCTTGCTTCACGCGTGAAACGGCCTCGAGCTGAGGCGTTGTTGCCGATCGTCGTCCTAGCCCGCGACCACCCAATCGGCGCAGCTCGCTCCACCGGCAGCAAACGAGCGTACGCGGGCGCTGCCGTACCCGGGCCCGTCAGCGCACGGGCCGTTCCGGTCCGGCCACGTCCGGAGCGTCCGGGTCCATAGGGCCGCTGGATAGGACCTGGCTGGTATCGCCCTCGCTCTCCGGCGCCCACAGCCGTCGCAGCTCGGCGGTGAGCTGCTCTCGTGCGCCCTCGATCGCCTCCCGGTCGGCCGTCTCGGCCAGGGCGTGGAGCACCGCCTGCACGTGGCCCGCGACGGCCGTGAGATCGTCATTGCCTTCGGGCGGGCGACCGCGGCGAGGAACTCGTCGGCGCCCGCTCCGGCTCCGTGGCGCCGCGCCTGCCGCAGCTGGGCGGCCAGCGCGCCGGGCACGGCGCCGGCGAGGCGATCGGCGCTCGGGGCCGCCGGCGGACCGGGACTGGTCGCGCGGCCGCCGCGGGGCGGACCTCGGTCCACCGTAGACGGCGGAGGTGGTGGTCCTGTTCCGGCACGCGGGCAACTTCTCGCGGCGAGAGGTCGTTGCATACCGGTCGCTCGGTCGTCGGAGGTAATCGCGAAGCGGATCGTCTGGTGCGGAGGGGACCCGAAGCGGGAGGTCACGGAGCGCCGGTTGGACGAGCGCTCGAGCTGGCGCAGGCCGTCGTCACGCCTCTCTGGGAGGCGACCGTGCCGCTTGTGTTTCGGCGCCTCACGTTTACCAACGCAGAGCGGAAGGTCCGTCGGCGGCAGGCGGAGCTGCCGATAGTCGTCCTGCGTCGCCAGGGCGGCTGAGCGGCGAGAAGCGACGGCTTCATCTCTGCGCTCGCGGGGTAGGGGAGATACATGGAGGGAGGGGATCTGTCGCTGCCGCGCGGCCCCAGGCTGCCGGTGTCGGCGCGGACTGTGGCTTACCACAGGGAGCCGCTGCGGTGGGGGGCGCGCGCTTCCGATCGAGGCCGCGCCCGCTGTGGCCGCGGCCCGGGCGGATGGTGGTGAGGGCCACCACCTTGGTGGTGCAGGCCACCACCTTCGTGGCGCGGCCAGGCCTGCTCGCTACGGCTGCATCCCAGCAGGCGCCCGGCGAGCGCGGCGGCAGCGGCTGATGCAGCACGCGCCCGACCCGCGCGTAGCGGTGGTCGTCATTACGCGCAACGGCGGCCATCGCCTCGCGCGGACGCTCGACCAGCTGATCGAGCTGCCGGAGCGCCCGCGGATCGTCGTGGTCGACAACGACTCCACGGACGGCACTCCCGAGCTGCTCCGCGCCCGCTATCCGCACGTTCGCTGCATCGAGCTGGGCCGGAACCTCGCGGCCGCCGGTCGCAACGTCGGCGTCGCCGCGGTGGAGGCGCCGTACGTGGCGTTCGCCGAGGACGACAGCTGGTATCTGCCGGGCGCGCTGCGCCGCACCGCCGACGTGCTCGACCGGCACCCCGCCGTCGCGCTCGTCAACGCGCACGTGCTCGTGGGGGAGGACGCCCGCCCAGATCCGCTCCACGAGGACATGGTGGGCCCAGCGGTCCCAGACGACCCCGGTCTGCCCGGGCGGCGCATCCTGAGCTTCCTCGAGGGCGCCTCGATCGTGCGACGGGATGCCTACCTGGCGGTCGGCGGCTTCGACGCGCAGCTCGGGCCGGCTGGACCGGAGGAGCACCTTGCGGCCGAACTGCTCTCCGCGGGATGGGACCTGCGGTACGTGCCGGAGGTCGTCGCCCGCCACGTGCCCGACCACGAGGAGCCAGCGCCGGAGGTGCGCCGCCTCGGCCTGCGGAACACGCTGTGGTTCGCGTGGGGCCGGCGCCGGTGGCGGCCGGCGCTGCGCTGGACCGTCCACGTAATCCACTCGTCGCCTCCGAACCGCGCGACGGTGCTCGGCGTGCTCGACGCGCTCCGCGGACTTCCGCGCGTGCTGCTTCGGCGGCGGCCGCTCCCGGCGCCCGTCGAGCGACAGATGGCGTTGCTGGACGACAGCAAGATCCGATCGCGCGCACGGTCGTACGGACGTGAGCGGCGGCCCGCGCAAGCCGTCGGCATCACGTGGCGGGCACCACAAGCGAGGCGCTGATCCGAGCCGGCAATCCGCTGCTTCGAGGGCGACAAGCGAGCGGATATGGAGGTCGCCGGTGGCGTTGTTGGAGAAGCGGGGAGCCGCCGAACCGGCGATCCGGCAGGCGCGGCCGTGTAGCACCGCGACCGCTCCGATTGGCGACGCGCCGTTGCGCTACGGGTGATCGATATCGGCGACGGCTGGGACATCGGCGTCGGCGCGATCCTCCTGCCAGGCACCCGCCTAGAGCCAGGGGTCCAAGTCGGCGCCGGGGCAGTCGTCCGCGGTCAGCATGCGGCCGGCGGCGTCATCGCAGGGGTCCCCGCGCGGCGCTTGCGGGACCGGGGAGAAGGGGACTGGGCGGTTCAGCTTGCGGCCGACCCCCCGCGTCGACGATCCGCCCGCGGAGCGGACGCTCCCTCCGTCGCCCGGAGTGTTCGGGGCTCCACCTGTCCGCCTGGTCCGACCACCAAGAGGGTTGATTGATTCTCTCGGACCTCCGGCGCGCCGGCCCGGCGTGCTATCGCGCCGGCCTGCGGGGGTTAGCACATCAGGCTGATCACCAGCCGGCATCCGCGGCGTGCGCCTCCGCGCGCGGCTCCCCTGTGCGCAGGTCCGCGGCCCGCCGCAGGAGCTCCCGTACGTGGTGGTCGCTCACCTCCGAGAAGTCCCGGTACCACGCGCCCACCACGTAGAACGGTTCGGGGGTGCGGGCGCAGACCACGCGGTCGACTTCGTCCTCCAACGCGGCGCACGCCGCCGGTGGGGCAACCGGCACGGCCACCACCACCTCGTCCGCTCCCTGCTCCGCGACCGCGACCGCCGCTGCCCGCATCGAGGCGCCCGTGGCCAGCCCATCGTCCACCAGGATCGCCCTGTGGCCGGCCACCGGGGTTGGGCCGCCGCCGTCACGGTAGAGGCGCTCACGACGCTCGAGCTCGCGCTGCTCGTCGGCCGCGACCGACGCGATGGTCTCCTCGGAGATGTGGAGCGAGCGCACCACCTCGTCGTTCAAGACCCGCGCCCCGCCGGACGCGATCGCCCCCAGGGCGAGCTCCTCGTGGCCGGGGACGCCGAGCTTACGCACCAGGAAGACGTCGAGCTGCGCCTCGAGCGCACGCGCGACCTCGAACGCGACCGGTACGCCGCCGCGGGGGAGCCCCAGCACGAGGACGTCCGGGCGGCGCGCGTACTCGTGGAGGTGCCCGGCGAGCTGGCGCCCGGCGTCGGCGCGGTCGCGGAAGGCCTCGGAGCGCTCCATCCTCCGCGAGCAGCTACCCGTCGCCGTCCTCCCGAAACGGACTGTGGCCCGTCCGCAGCAGAACCGGCGCCCGCACGGCCCCGCGCGGATCTCCCTCACCCACGTGCGACCTTGCGGAGCGGCGGCTCGTCAGCCGCGGCCTCTGGCGGGCGGCTCGCGGCGGCTTCGCACGGTGGGCCTTGCGGCGAGGATCAGCACCTTGCGCTCGAGGTCGAAGAAGGCGGTCTCGTTCCGGTCCAGCAATGCGACCAGCGCGACCGCGTCCTCGGCGGTCGGGCGGAGAACGTATTCCTCTGCTCCGTGGTCGAGTACGAGCTGCACCGTGAAGGCGCCCGGCGCGGCGCGCTGTCCCTCCGTCCAACTGACCTGGAAGTGGGTGACCTGGCGCACGGCGATTCTCTCCTCGGTGCGCGCCTCGAGCGCCTCACGGCGATCCGGTCCTCCAGCGGCCTCCACAGCCCGCCGATGCCCGGGATCGCGCGGGGGAAACCGGCGGAGACCGCTCAATTCGCCCCGGTTCGAACGTCCACTACCAGGTATCCCGCTCTTGACCCCGCGAGCAAGGAGCTCCAACCATGGCCATGGAGCACGAGACCGGTGACATCACCGGCACCAAGGACAAGGACTACAACATCATCTGGTTCGTGGAGGCCTGCCTGAGCAACGCTCTGCGGCTCGAGACATACATCGAGGACGCTCGGCCGCTGAGCACTCGGAAGGCGGCTCAGCGCCGTTTCGGTGACTCGACGCCGGGGTAGCCAATGCGGAAGTGACTGCGGAGAGCAAGACGACGACCTACCACAGGAGGGAGGAACGCGGTCGCGAGCGCGGCAGCATCCGCGGCATCGGGTACGACGCCGTGCGCGTGGTGCACATGGACTTCCCCCGCCGGGCCGGCCAGGAGCCCCTCGAGCGCACCTCATGGGACCGGTTCCGGAACTTCGACGAGAAGAGCTGATTTTCCCGTACCTGGACGACAAGGCGAGCGGGGAAGGCAGCACGTTCTTCAAGCTCGTCGAGCGGGGCTGACGACGGTGGGGCGGCCCGATCCCGCCGCTACTCTCGAGCGCCCGATCCAGGCGGCGCCGGAGCTCACCACCGGCGTGGTGGTCGCCACGCATAACCGACGCGAACGGGTGCTCGCCACGCTCGACCGGCTCGCCGAGCTCCAGCCCGAGGCGCCGGTGGTCGTGGTGGACAACGGCTCCCGGGATGACACGGCCACGCACGTCCGGCGCCGGCATCCCAGGATCGAGCTGATCCCGCTGAGTCGCAACATCGGCGCGGCGGCACGCACAATCGGGGCGCGAGCATTGGCGGTGCCGCTTGTCGCCATCTCGGATGACGACTCGTGGTGGGCCGCGGGAGCGCTCCGCCGCGCGGCACAGCTCTTCGCCAGGCGGCCACAGCTGGGGCTGATCGCGGCGCGAATCCTCGTGGGAGAGGAGGAGCGGCTCGACCCGACGTGTGAGGACATGCGGCGGAGCCCGCTTCCGCGAGATCCCGGCCTTCCGGGCCCCGCCGTGCTCGGCTTCGTGGCCTGCGGCTCGATCGTCAGGCGATCCGCATTCCTGGGCGTCGGTGGCTTCCATCCCCGCCTCGGGCTCGGCGGAGAGGAGCACCTTCTGGCCCTCGACCTGGCCTCCGCGGGCTGGGAGCTCGCCTACGTCGATGATGTCGTGGCGCACCACCATCCCGCGGAGGGAGGCCGGAGCGCGCGAAGCCGCGTCCAGCGACGTAACGCCCTCTGGACGCTCTGGCTTCGCCGCAGGCTGCCGTCCGCCATCCGGCACACCGCCCGCATTGCCCGGGTCGCGCGGACAGGTGGTCAGGCGGGGGCCCTTTCCGCAGCCGCCCGAGGGTTGCCTTGGATCCTCCGCGAGCGTCGGCCTGTCCCGACCTCAGTAGAGCGGGCCGCCCAGTTGCTCGAGGGCTGAGCCCTCCGGCGCCGGGCGGCGAGCCTCCGGCTGATAAGCGTTCGGTGGTGACCGAGCACGCAAAGACAGGCGTGGTCGCGGTGCCAGCGGCGGCTGCGCGGACGCGGCTCATGCTTCGACACGTCGATCCTCGGTCACCGGCGGCTTGCCCTCCGTGATGGTGTCCACTGTTCGAGGTGATCGTCGTGGGCGGGCAGGTGGTGGTGCTGCTTCGAGGCGCCGTGGTGGCACCCTCCTGGCTCGGCGCCGGGCCCCGCTTGCGGGCCTTACGCGCCTTCTTGGCCGCTGCTCTCGTTCCCCTCCATCTTCTTCCTCGTCATCCGCGCTCACCACCGGGACCGGCGTCGTCCTGGGGTCTCGTGCGACGCGCCCCCGCGGCGGCTTGGCGCCACTCCGCGGGCGGCTCGACCGGCGCCTGCTCCTCGCCCTGGCTCCGCGGTGGCGGGCCGTGGGGCTCGGGCACGTGCCGCTCCTGGCGCTCGGTCGTGTCGAGCGGCTCCTAGTAGCCCGCAACCGAAGCGCTTACTGGGAGGGCGCGGCGTCTCACCGCTTGGAGGAGACGCTGCGCTACCGCTCGTGCGACGCGCGAGCTTGTCTGCTCGGGCCGACACACTGCTCCGGACGAGGACGGAACGTGTGAGGTCCGCGGCGTGCGGCCGCGGAGTGGGCTCCACGTGTTAGGGCGCCCCCCTTCTGCCGCCTGGCTCCGTCGGCTGGTGTTCTCGACCAGGCGCACGCCCAGTGCCTGCGCCGGGTCTGCCGGTCATCGAGCTCGGCTAGCTGCGCGAGCCAGGCTTGAGCAAGAGCCTGCCCGCAAACCGCCCACTCGGGTAGAAACCCGAGCTCGCCGAGCGGCGAGGCGGCGGAGCGCCTCAATGGCGCCTTTCACAGACGAGCGCCGCCAGCCACGACCGTCTCGTCCTCGTCGCGGGCTTTACTGCAGTAGGCCGGCTCGCGGCGCCCGATCTGCGACTCCGGCCTGGCCGCTTGGCTCGAGGGCGCTGAGCGCGCGGCCCACCGTGACCACCACGTGCCGGGATCGGGGCTGATCGCTCGTCGACCCGCGTGGACGGTCGCTTGAGCCGCCGTTGCATCTCGAGGCGACGACGGTCGACTTCACTCGCTCCCGCGCGCTCTCAGCGCACCACGGCCTCGCACCGCGACCGGAGGTGCTCCAATTGGCCCACAGCCCTCCGGGCCGCGGCCCTGGCGCTGGCGGCCTCGAAGAAGC
>JACVRW010000010.1 GCA_014534235.1 Thermoleophilaceae bacterium
CTGCGGCATCTGCCGACGCTCGCGCCAGGGGCCACGTTTCTTCGGCCACCTGCGACCCGTCGGCACACCGTGCGGAGTCGGTGCTGTGCAGGGCGCTGGGTCTGGTCCGCCGAGAAGCGACAGGTCGTACGCTCGTCGACGAGTGTCCTGTCACCGGCTACGGGTGCCCTCGCGCACGTCCGGCGGCGGATCCCGGCCTCGAGCAACTGTTTCGGGAGCAGCGTCCAAACCTCGGGCCTTACGGCCTTTGGCCGATCGCCCGTCCGGAGGCGCAAATTCCGCGGATGTGCACAGCACTCCGGTCTCTGCCTACGTGTCGCGGTGCGCCGCTCGACCGCCCGATGCGTTTTCGCGCACGCCGGACGGGTACGCCTAGGGCGTGCGAGTCACCCGCGGAATGCTGTCGCTGGCGCAGGAGCCGCTTCGGCTAATGCTCGTGGTCGTCGAGAAGGGGCTCGTCGGCGCCGCGTCGGTGGCCCGGCTGGCGCGCGAGATCCTCGATGAGCCGACCCGCGAGGGCGGCATCGGCGGCCGGCCGGATAGCCCGGGTCCGTCGGAGCGAGCAAACGGCGGCCCCCCGACCGCGGAGGTGTCGGTGGAGCCCGAGACCCAGGTCAAAGCTCCCGAGCCCGGGGAGCGAGGCCCGGAGCCGGACCTGGTTCAGCCCGTCGAGCCGGAGGCGATGGAGCCGGGCGGCGCGCAGGCTCCCCCAGCGGCGGTCGCGGACCCGCCCGCGGCCGGGGCGAGCGCAGCGGCGGCCGAGCCCGACCACGTGGATGAGCGGCCGGTTGTGGCGGCCGAGGTGGCCGAAGCGGGTGCCGAGGAGGGCGCCGGCGCCCAGGTCCACGTCGACCAACCCTGGCAGGGCTACGCCGGCATGACGGCGGCGGAGATCCAGGGCCGCCTGGCCGACGCCGACCCGGAGGTGGCCGCCGTCGTCAAGCTGTACGAGGCAGCGCACAGGGGGCGCAGCACGGTGATCGAGGCGGCCGACCGGCGCATGCGCTCCTGAGCAACCTGCTGCCGCGGTGCCTCGACGCGACAGGCGAGCGAAACCGCGGCGGCGACGGCAGGCCATGCGCTGCGGTCTCTCGAGCTGGCGCGCCCTGGTCGGGCTCCTTGCCGGACGAGCCTGCGCGAAGACTTGTCCTTGTTTAGGTGGCGCCCGACCGCTGCCGCGGGTCGGTGTCGAAGCGGGGGAGGATCGCTCGCCGATAGAACTGATCATGCTGGCTCCGTCGGGTGTCCATCTGGGCGACGTAGACCTCGTCGAAGCCGGCGTCAATGTACCTCGGCTCTGCAAGCTCGGATCGCCGCGGTGCGTGCCGGCGGAAGCCGGAGGTCGGACTCGAACCGACGGCCTGCGGTTTACAAAACCGCCGCTCTGCCAACTGAGCTACTCCGGCGCGCGTCAGCGAGTGTAGGCGGCTGCGCGCCCTCAGACCTCCGTCCGCTCGACCGTCGCCCGCTCGATGTCGCCGTGCCCGTTTGACGAGAAGGGCACCTGCTCGAGGGGCTCGAACTCGGCGGAGTCGTTCAGCCGCCGCTCGAGCTCGGCCAGGACGACGCCGAAGAGCAGGTGGCGCCAGCCCGCCTGGGCGAAGGCCCGCCGGTTGCCGCCCAGGGGAGCGAGGTCCGAGCGCGCCGGATGGTGGCGATCGACCAGCGCGCCGAGCGGCCAGAACGCCAGGTGCTCGGCGAGCGCGGCCCCGACCCCCGTCACGAGCGGCGGCGCCGGCACCAGCGGACGCACGAGCGCGTAAACCGCTCCGAAGGTCGCCCCGTTCAGGAGGTGCATGGCGAGCCCGGCGGCCTGCCACCCGGGCCCCCGGGTCACGAGCTTGCCCAGCAGCTCGACGTCGTCGTAGTGTGAACCGAAGACTCGCTTGTCAAGCGGCTGCTGCGCGGCCCAGAGGCCGGCCGCGGTCGCGCCCGCCACGGCGCCGTTGAGTGTCCGCCGGAGCTCCACCACGAGCAGCGTAACGCGCTGGAGCTACCCGGGTAGCTCTAGTTCGATGCGCGCGAGAGGAAAGCTGAAGCCGCGGCGGCTGGAGGTCTACCACGAGCGCACGCGCCGCCGGGGCGTGAACCCGCTCGTGTACTGGCCGATCCGCCTCGTCGTCAAGCCGGCGGTGCTGGCCTACTTCCGCGTGCGCCGCCTCGGCCGCGAGCACATTCCCGAGGGGGGCGTGATCCTGGCCTCGAACCACCGTAGCTTCCTCGACCCATTCGTGATCGGGTGCTCGGTCCGCCGACCGATCTACTTCGTCGCGAAGCGCGAGCTCTTCAAGAACCCGATCGTCGGCTGGTTACTGAGCTGCCTCGGGGCCTTTCCGATCCGCCGCGGGCAGTCGGACGAGGAGTCGGTGAAGACGGCCCTCGCGCTGCTCGCCCGCGGCGAGCCGGTCGTCGTCTTCCCCGAGGGGACGCGCATCCAGACGGGGTCGCTCGGACGGCCGAAGCGCGGGGTCGGCCGCCTGGCGCTCCAGGCCGGGGCTCCGGTCGTTCCGGTCGCCGTTACCGGCACCGAGCGAGCCCGCGCCGGCTGGCGGGTCAGGCTCGTCAAGGTGCACGTCCGCTTCGGGCCGCCGCTCAGCTTCCCGAGGGTCGAGCATCCGTCTCGGTTCCTCGCCGGCGCGGTGACTGAGCGGATCTGGCCCTGCGTCCAGCTCCAATGGGAGTGGCTCGGCGGGCTGCCGCCGCTGCGGACGGCCGCCGTGGTCGGCGCCGGCGGCATGGGAACGGCCGCCGCGTCGGTACTCGCCCGGGCGGGGCTCCAGGTGCAGCTCGGCTGCCGCACGGCGTCCCAGGCGGAGTCGCTGCGAGTCGAGAGCGAGAATCCTGCCCACCTGCCTGGGGGGCAGCTCGACCGCGGGATCGAGGTGAAGACGGTCCACGAGATCGAGTTCGCCGGCGTGGACCTCGTCGTCCTCGCCGTGCCCTGCTCCAGCCTCCCCGCCCTCCTCGACGAGATCGGCCTGCGCGTGGGCGAGCGCTCGGCGGTCCTCGTCACCTCGAAGGGGCTGGTGCCGCCGCTCGGCACGACGCCGACCGCGTTCGTCTCCGAGCGGGTCCGGGCGCGCGCCGTCGCCACGCTTGCCGTCCGCGGCGACGCACGGTCGCTTGTAGAGGACGGGGCGAGCGCCATGGTGGCGACGCGCGACGGCGATCTGCGTCGCCAGCTACGCGACGTGCTCCGCGCGGGCGGCCTGACCGTCGAGGCGACGGACGACGTGACGGGTGTCGAGCTCGCCGCCTGCGCCACGACCGCGGCGGCGCTCGCGTCGTCGGCCGCTGCACGAAGCGGTGCCAGCGTCGCCGGCGTCGCGGCCGGCCGGATCCTCGCCGAAGTGCAGGAGCTGGCGCTCGCAAGCGGCGGCCGCAGCGAGACGTTCGCCGGGGCCGGCCGCCGCCACGCGCCCACGGGGGCGGCGGATTCGCTCGCGACGGTGCCCCTGCTCGCGGCGGCGCTCGAGCGCCGGCGGATCGACGCTCCCGCCACCACGGGCCTCCGCCGGGTGCTGGCTGGCGAGACCTCGTCTGACGACTGGGTCGAGAGCCTGCGCACCGAACGGCGGGCGCAGACGAGGAGCGCAGCCTAACGCCCCAGCGCGGGCGGGTAGGCTCCCGCGGCGTGGCGGAGGTGGAGGACAAGCAGCGGCTCGACCGCGAGTTCTCGGAGCTCTACCGCACGCATCTGCGCGACGTGTACAGCTACGCCTACTACCGGGTTGGCAACCACCACGACGCCGAAGACCTCACGGAGCAGACCTTCCTCCAGGCGTACCGCCACTTTGAGCGCGCGCAGCGCGAGTCGAACGGTCGACCGCTAAGGCCCTGGCTCATCCGCATCGCGCACAACCTCGCCGCCAACTACTACCGGGACCGTTCTCGGCGGCCGCTCACCCAGCTCGAGGACGCCACCGTGCTGACGGCTCCCGAGGAGACCGAGCGGGTCGTCGAGGAGCGCGAGGAGGTGAAGGAGGTGCTCGCGGGCGTGTCGAATCTCCCCGAGGACCGTCGCGAGGCACTCATCATGCGCTTCGCGCTCGGTATGGACAACCGCGAGATCGCACGCGCCCTGGGGCGCTCCGACGGCGCCACCAAGGTGTTGATTCACAGGGCGATAAAGCAGCTCGAGGAGACGTTGAAGGAAGACGAGGATGACTGACGCGGAACGTGTGGAGCGACTCCTTCAGCTGGCGCTGACGCCGGTCGAGCCCCCGGAGCGGCTGAGCGACCGGCTCGAGCGGGGGCTCGAGGAGCTCACGGAAGCCGCCGCCGACGAGCTCGCGGACTGGGAGCTGTCGGCCATGCGCGACCCGCGCAACTGGGCCCGCCCGGTCGCGGCCGCCGTGGTCGGGACGCTCGCCGGCGGGGCGCTCATCCTCGTGCGCGCCCGCCAGCAGCACCGCAAGAAGCCGACGGGCGCCCTGCGTGCGGTCGAGCGCAGCCTGCGCGACGTGGTGAACGACGTCGAGAAGCGCGTGCGGCACTGAGCCGGCGCCGTCCGCCGGGCGGCGCGGATCTCACTGAGCGGAGAGGCAGACGGCCGTCGCGTCGTCCGAGAGGCCGCCTCCACTCTCGGCGAGCACCGTCCTGTGAATCTCCCGGACCGTGTCGGCGGCGGTTCCGCGCTCCGAACGCAGCGCCGCGCGCACCACCCCTTCGAAGCCGAGACCGGCGTTGCCCTCGCCGCACCTGATCACTCCGTCGGATACGAGCACGAGCCGATCCCCCGGCGCGAGTGACGTCGACCGCTCGGCGGGCTTCGGGCTGGCCCGTCCGCCGAGGCCGTGGCCCTGCGGCGTATGCAGCGGCTCCACCTCCCCGTCATCACGCAGCACCACGGGCGCCACGTGCCCGCAGTTGGCGAGGCTCAGCTCGCTCGTCGCCGGGTCCCACCGCACCGCGACCGCCGTCATCTCCGCGCGCGGTCCGGGGAGCTCGCGAAGCGTCTGATGCATGACGACGAGGGCCTCGCGGAGGCCGGCTCCGCTGCGTCGGCTCGCCCGCAAGGCACCGAGCGCGACCGCGCTGCTCGCCGCGGCCCGGGTCGAGCCTCCGAGCCCGTCGGCCAGCGTTATCCAGATCCCCTCCGTGTTCTCGACGACGTCGAACCAGTCGCCCGCGACTTCGTAGCTCGGGAGCACGTTGCCGGCGATCTCCCCGCCGGTGACCCTGGCGATCCTCGGAGGCAGCAGGCTCTGCTGGATCTCCGCCGCGGCCTTCGGTTGCTTGCGCCGCTGAGCGATCGCGAACGCGTCGGTGTAGCGATCGGCCAACGTAATGGCCGCGGAGGCCTGGCGGGCCAGCTCGGTCAGCGGCTCGGCGGGCCGCCCGAAGGCGATCAGCGCTCCGTTCGCGCGTCCCCGGAGCCAGAGGGCATAGACCTCCGCGCCGGGGAGGGTCGACAAGTGCTCCCGGAGCTGCGACAGGCCGTCGGCGTCGAGCTCCGGACCGATCGCCAGTGGAGCTTCGAGCCGTTCACCGAGGCGCCGCGGGCCGGCCATGTGCAGCAGATGGGTCCCGTCGATGTCGAGGACGTACAGCGCCACGGGCACCTTGGCCACGCGCTGTGCCTCCGCCACCAGCTGGTCGGGGAGGGCGGCCGGCGGGACGACGTCGAAGACCTGGATGGCGTCGAGGCTGACCGGTCGCTCGCGACCGAGCCGACCGGTCGGAAGCGGTTCCTCGGCGTGCTCGAACCCTGGGTCCTGGGGCCTGTCGCGGAGCGCCGCCAGCAGGTCGTCGCGGCTCGGAAACCGCCGGTGGAGCGTCGAGCGCGAGACGCCGGCGGCGGCCGCGATATCGGCCAGGGTGACGGCCGGCGACCGCGCCAGCATCCGCTCGGCCGCGTCGAGGATGCGCTCGCGGTTGCGGAGGGCATCAGCGCGCCTCAGATCGGTGTGCTTCTTCGTGGTCCCAGCAGGGGCCCGTGTCGTCATCGTGACCTCATCGCCCCGGCGGACGAACTGGGACATATTGTCTCAGGCGGGCGTCGCAGTTGCGACGATTCGGTCTGGCCGCCTGCCACGGATGGCTAAGCGGCGCGAAGCGGCGGAGAAGCGCTCGGGCCGGCGGCCTGAGGGCCCGCCCCACCCGCGCAAGGGAGGCGTCGTCCAGACGGTCAAGTGCACGATCGCTGAGTTCAAGGAGGACAATCTGAGCGACGCTGCGGCGGCGCTGACGTACTAGGAGTGACGAGGTCGAGCGCGTCGTCGGCCATCGCCGCGGCGTAGCCGGACTTCGATTCCAGGATTCGGCGTCGCGCATGGCGGCGGCCGCCCGACGAGCGGCCGCCGCCGAGGGGTCCGTTACGCCGACGCCGGACGTACGGTGCTCGGTGCCGTCGTCGCCGGCGTGGCGAGTCCCGCCCCGACGCCGGCGATGCCGATGAGGAGATGGAGCACGTTGTCCTCGGTGTTCACCGGGATGAGCTTGAAGATCTCGTCGCCGTCGCCGGCGAGGAAGCCCAGGAACGCAATCAGCAGGTACACGACCCCGAGCCCGATGGCGTAGGCGCGGGCGCCGCCGTAGGAGCCCGCGACCGCGAGCCCGAGGACGCCGCTCGCGATGTGCACGACGTTGTGCCAGCCGTTCACCTCGAGGACGCCGAGCACGGCGTCGCGTTGCAGGCCGTCGCCGGTCCCGAAGCTGGCGTTGTAGAAGAAGCCCAGTATCCCGGCCACGACGAGCGTCAGACCGATCACGAGGGCGAATACCTGAGCGGGTGAGCGACCTTCCATTATGACCTCCTGAGTACGTGCGAACTGTGGTTCACACCCTTGTTCGGCAAGACCCCGTTCGTGGATGATGGTTTCGCCGGTGATCCGGCCACCCCCGGCGCCGCGTAGGAAGCCAAGCCATGGCAGACCTCCGCAACCTCGCTGATGAGGAGATGATGCAGCTGGTCCAGTCCGGAGAACCCCGGGCGTTCGAGCTGCTCTACGACCGCCACGGCGGCGCCGCCTTCTCGCTCGCCTACCGGATGGTCGGCAACCGAGTGACGGCGGAGGACATAACTCAGGAGGCGTTCCTCTCGATCTGGCGCAGCCGGCTGCGCTACGACCAGGCCCGCGGCAGCGTCCGTACGTGGGTGCTCGGGATCGTCCACAACCGCGCGATCGACGCCCTGCGCCGCAGCGTGGTCCACGACCGCCGGCGGGAAACGATCGAGGGCGTGGAGGAACGCTTCGAGGCGCGGGATCGGACCGACGTCGAGGCGGCGCGCCGGGAGGAGGCGCGGAGCGTCCGCAGCGCCCTCGACACGCTCCCCGTCGACCAGCGGAGGACGATCGAGCTGGCGTACTTCGGCGGCTTCAGCCACAGCCAGATAGCCGAGCTGCTCGACGAGCCGATCGGTACGGTCAAGGGCAGGATGCGGCTCGGTCTCGACAAGATGAGACGCCAGCTCGCCGAGGGCGTCGCGGCGGAGGGGCTTGCATGAGCACTCGCGATCACACGAGCTACCGGGAGGAGATCGGCGCCTACCTGCTCGGGGCGCTCACCGATCCCGAGCGCCGGGCGTTCGAAGGGCACCTCCATGAATGCGCCGCCTGCCGGGAGGAGGTAGAGCGTCTTCGCCCGGCGGCCGACGCCCTTCCGCGCTCCGTGGAGCAGATCGAGCCGCCGCCGAGCCTGAAGGCATCACTCATGAAGGTGGTGGAGAGCGAGGCTCGCCGGCCCGCCCGCGCTCCTGCGGGACGCTCACTGTGGGAGCGGCTTCGGATACCCCAGCTTCGGCTCCAGCCGGTGCTGGCCGCCGGCGCGGTCGTGCTGGCGCTTCTCGCCGGGTACGGCTTCGCCAAGCTCGTTGACGACGAGGAGGTGCGCACGATCGCCGCGACGGTGGACGACTCGCGGGTGCCGCAGGCGAGAGCGACGCTGAGGATCCCGGGCGACGGCGCGAGCGGCGGCATTCTGCGGGTCCAGGGCCTGCGCCCCCTCGGTCCCGATTGGGTCTACCAGGCGTGGGTCCAACGCGACGGCCGCATCGTGCCGCAGCCGACCTTCGCGGTGCGCACGGACGGCGTCGGCGCGGCCGCCGTCCCCGAAAACCTGTCGGACGCGCAGGCCGTCATGGTCACGCGCGAGCCGCGCGGCGGCTCCCGCGCCCCGAGCGAGAACCCGATCCTCGCGGTGCGGCTTTAGGCAGCTAGTGTGGACCTCCGGATGGAGGTCTGCTACCGGCACCCGAACCGCGAGACCGGCGTTCGCTGCTCGAACTGCGGGCGCCCGATCTGCCCGGACTGCATGACCGCCACGCCCGTCGGCATGCGCTGTCCCGACTGCGCGCGGCAGCGCCAGCGCGTGCGCCACATGAGCAGCAGGACCGAAGGGCCCATGCTGACCTACGTCCTGATCGGGATCAACGTCGCGGTCGCGCTCGGCGCGCTCTTGGGTGGCGCGAGCGCCACGGGCGGTGGCGGCCTCGGCGGGAGCACGCTGCTCGAGGAGGGCTCGGTCTCCCGCGCGACGATCGCTGACGGCGAGTACTACCGGCTCCTCACCGCGGGCTTCCTGCACGCGGGCTTCTTCCACCTGCTCTTCAACATGCTCTCCCTGTATATCCTCGGGACGCTCCTCGAGCCCGTTGTCGGCAGGCTCCGCTTCGGCCTCATCTACTTCGTCTCGCTGCTTGCGGGTTCCTTCGGCGCCCTCCTTGTGGACCCGAACGCGCCTACGGTCGGAGCCTCGGGGGCGATCTTCGGCCTGATGGCGGCCGCCGCGATCGTGATGCGTAACCGCGGCCTAAGCATCATGGAGAGCGGGCTCGGCATCTGGATCGCGCTCAACCTCGTCATCACGTTCACCGTTCCGAACATCTCGATCGGGGGCCACGTCGGGGGGCTGATCGGGGGCGCCGTCTGCGCTCTCGTGCTCTTCGACCTCCGCGACCGGGTGCGGCTCCCGGACGCGGTGCCGGCTGCGCTCTGCGCCGGGCTGGGCGCGCTCGCGGTGGTGGGCTCGATCGCGGTGGCGGGGTAGCACGTGACCCCGGCCGTCTCGATCATCGAGGTCGCGTCAGCCACAGGGGGTTCGTTACGAAGCGTCGGACATGCCGACGGAACGTGTCGAGCCGCCCTCCATGCCGCCTAGGGCGCTGCGCTCCACCCCCGGTATGTGCGCCTTCGCACACCCCGCCGCGCGGCGGGATGCTCTCCTGACCGCGTGGCTCAGCGTCCCGATTGGCTCCGGCCGACTGAGGTCGAGAAGACTCAGGCGCTCTCGCCCCGCGCTGACCTCGCGTCGCGCATCGAGCGCGTCGAGCGCGCGTACGACTCGGAGATCGCGGCGAGCGCGAACCTCAACATGCGCGGCGTCGCCCTCGCCGTCGGCTCGTCGATCGCGATCCTGTTGCTCGCCCTCTTCTCGGCCACGTGGCTCGACGACAACACGTGGCTGCTCCCCGATTTCTGGGACGCGGTCATGCAGGTGGTGCTGCCGGTCACGGTCGTTGCGCTTGCGAGTTGCGTCCTCGTCGCGGGGCTGGTCGTGTGGCCGAAGTGGGGGTCGGCGACGGAGCGGCGCGACCGGCTCGTCCACCTGAACGAGGGCGACACCCAGAAAGCGGCCGCGGCGCTCCTGACGATGGCCGAAGGGCAGCGCGCCACGAACGAACGCAAGGCGCGGCTCCTGCGAGCGGGCTCGATCCCGCTCGTCTTGGCGGTGACAGGGGTGCTGGCACAGAGCATGGTGTTCGCGCTCGAGGCCGAGCCCGCCGACGGAAATCGCGGGGATCCCGCAGGTCCGCGCGAGGAGGAGAAGGTCGAGGGGCTGCCGCCGGCGGACGAGCAGCAGCGACTCGCCCTTCGCTACGCCCCGCGCGTGTGGCTGCACGGTGACGAGCGCTTCGGCCCGATGGATCCGGGCGAGTTCGCGCGGTCCTCCACGCTCGAGTGGCACGGACGCCGAGACGACATCTCGGTCGCGAGGCGAGGGAGCGTCGCGCCCGAACGGCTCGGGGCGGCGTGCGACGACACCTCCGGCGGGTGCTACGAGCATCGCGGCTACATCGCGCGCGAGTTGACCCGCCCCTTCGGCGGACATCCCGCGCGTCCAGAATCGCTCCACCCGCGCCGCGGCTTCGTGCTCGACGTCGATAACGACGCTTGGCGCGGCGTTCGAGGTGATGACCCCGGCGTCCCGGTCTTCTACGAGTTCCGGCGTACTCCAGACGAGCTCCTGCTCACCTACTGGCTGTTCTATGCCTACAGCCGTCCGCACGTGCTCGACGGTGGCGGCGCGGCTGAGCCCCTGCTCGAGCAGCTGAGTCACGAGGGGGACTGGGAGAACATCGACGTGGCGCTCAGCCCCGACGGGACCACGCCGCACGGGATCTACTTCTACGGTCACGGCACGCCTACGCGGAAGCCGTGGCACGAGGTCTGCGAGCTCGGGCGGCGCCTCGAGGACTGCAGCTCCGGCCGCGCCGGTCATCCCATGGTGTACAGCGCTCTCGACAGCCACGCGTCATACGGCGCGGCCGGGAGCACCGAGGTCTGCGGTGAGCTCGGCTGCGCGGACGATCTCCGGGAGCGGGGCACGCGCTGGGACACGTGGTCCGGAGAGGGCTCGATCCGCCCGGCCCGGTCGGCGCCGTGGTTCGGCTTCGGCGGAGCGTGGGGGGCGGCCGGCCGCGTAGGAGGACAGACCGGGCCGCTCGGCCCGTCACCCTGGAAGCTGCCGGCGGATCCGGACCCCGGAGACCTGGCCAGCGTCCCGCGCTGAGGGCGTGAGGGAGCGCTACCCGACCGGCGCGGCGCGCTCTGGGTCGATCTCGACCGACCGCCGCGACTGCGGGGGCGGCACCCGGTCGGGGTGGAGGAGATGACCAAGGAGCTCGATGCCGTCCACGAGCCGCGGCCCCGGGCGGGAGAAGTATGCGGCGGCGTCGACGGCTACCACCCGCGCGCCGAGCGCCGCCAGGCGCTTTCTGTGGCGCACCGCCTCGGCGGCCGCCTGCTCGGCGTAGTAGCCACACGGCATGGCTACGACGACCTCGGGCGCGGCGGCCTGGACCTCGGCCCAGTCCGCGGTGCGAGACCTCTCGCCGGGCCGTCCGAGCACGTCCTCGCCGCCGGCGAGCTCAACCATCTGGGGCACCCAGTGGCCGCCGACATAGACCGGATCGAGCCACTCGAGCGCCGCCACCCGCGGGCGGTGGGCGCCCTTCACGGCGTCCTCCACGGCCTCGATCCGCGCGCCCGCCTCCGCGGCCAGCCGAGCGCCCGCCGCGTCGGCTCCTGCGGCCTCGGCCAGTCGGGGGATGTCGGCGAGCACCTCGCCGAGCGTGGCCGGGTCGAGCGAGATCACTCGCGGCCTCGTGGGCAGGCGCTCGGCCACCGCGCGCACGTCGTCGAAGGAGACGGCGCAGACCTCGCAGACCGCCTGAGTGACGATCAGGTCGACGTCGAGCCGCCGGAGCGTCGCCTCGTCGAGCTCATAGAGCGCCTCCCCGCGGCCGGTGCGCTCGCGCACGGCGGCGTCGACCTGCGCCGCCGGCAGGCCCGCCGGAATGACGCTGCGGGTGAGGTGGGGGAGCTGCTCGACGCCGGGCGGGTAATCACACTCGTGGGTGACGGCGACGACGCGCTCGCCGAGGCCGAGCGCGAACAGCAGCTCGGTGGCCGACGGAACCAGCGACGCAATACGCACGAAGACGAGGATGGCACGTCCACTCGGAGGTCGGGGCGACCGAGAGCGACGTCGAGCCGCCCGAGGGATCGACGGCTTGGCATGAGCCCCCTCTGCTACGCTCGCCGCGTCCGCCGATGCGCGACGACGACCCGCCCCGAAGTAGCCCGCCCGATCCGGCACTCGGCCTGACATGACCGAGCTGCTCCTCCTCCTCGGCGTCGCCGTGCTCGTCGCCGCGAACGGGTTCTTCGTGGCGTCGGAGTTCGCCCTGGTACGCGCGCGCGCCAGCCGCCTCGAGGGGATGCGCGATAGGGGTGAGCGGGGCGCGGCGCTCGCCATGCACGAGATCGAGCGCATCGACGAGTACCTCTCGGCCTGCCAGCTCGGCATCACGATGGCCTCGCTCGGCATTGGGTTCATGGGGGAGCCGGCGATCGCCGCCCTGCTCGAGGGGCCGCTGGGCAACGTCTTCAGCCACGGTGTCGCCGTGGCGATCGCGATCGCCTTCGCCTATCTCGTCACGACCAGCCTCCACATCACGGTCGGAGAGCAGGTGCCGAAGATCTACTCGATCGTCCACGCCGAGGGGACGTCCCGGCGGATCGCCCGGCCCCTGTACGTCTTCCGCGCGCTCTTCAAGCCGTTCATCTGGCTGCTCAACACGGCGTCCAACTGGATGCTGCGCCTGGTCGGTGTGGACGCGCGGGCGGAGTTCGAGGAGATCACCTCCTCGGAGGACCTGAAGCTGCTGATCGCCCAGAGCGCCCATGGCGGGAAGCTCGACCCCGGCGAGGCCGGCATGCTCTCCGGGGTCTTCCACCTACACGAGCAGGAGGCCCGCCAGGTGATGACGCCGATCCCGGCGGTGGTGACCGTGGACGCATCAGAGACGGCCGAGAGGGCGCTCAGGCGGTGCGTCGACTCGGGCCACACCCGTCTCGTCGTGACCGAGAGCGACAACACGGACCGGATCAAGGGCATAGTGCACGCAAACTCGCTCGCGCGCATCCTGATGAGCGATCGGCCCGATGCGTCGATCGAGCCGGCCGTCAAGGACGCGCTGATCGTGCCCGAGACCAAGCCGCTCGACGACCTGCTGGCCGACCTCCAGCGGGAGCGGGCTTCGATCGCCGTCGTGGTCGACGAGTACGGACGGACGGCGGGCATCGTGACGATCGAGGACATCATCGAGGAGGTCGTGGGCGAGATCGCCGACGAGACCGATCCTGCCGTGGCCGGGATCCGGCAGCTCGCGAACGGCGACTGGTGGGTGCGCGGGCACGTGCCGATAACGGACCTGGCCGACTACGGGCTGGAGCTCCCGGTGGACTCGGACGCGTTCAACTCCGTCGGCGGCTTCGTCTTCGGCGAGCTGGGACGTTTGCCGAAGCGTGGCGACATGGTCCGCGTCAACGGGTACTCGCTGCGGGTCGAGTCGGTGCGCGAGAACCGGATCGAGGCGGTGCGGATTCGCGACCATGACGCCCGCCGCGCGGACGGATCCGGCGGCGCACCGGCTCCGCCGCTCGAGCAGGCGGCGTTCACCCAGCGCGGCTCGGAGGGGCCCGAGGGATAGCGCTATCCGTCCGCCCGGGGGGCTACGTTCGGGGGGCAAGTACTTCTCAGAGCAGCGGAGGCCTTGCCCGGTGTGGTGCGTCAAGCTCAGCGACTCCCAGCGCGATGCGCTGCGGGCGGTCATCAAGGAACAAGACGAGCTGGGACACGTGCTCGCGGCTGCGCTCGAGGCGCTCGATCTGGCCCGCTGGGACGATCTGCCGGAGGCGAGCCTCCCCTGGGATCGCGTCGCCGAGCTCGCCGAGCGGCAGGGCATCGGGGAGGCCGACGTGGTCTGGGACCTGGCGGCCGGCCTCCCGCAGGCGCCGCGGAGGCGCCCGCCGCGCAAGGCCGCCCGCCGCTGAATCTCCCCGCTGCTCGACCCTAATCCGAGTACTCGTAGAAGCCGCGCCCCGCCTTCTTGCCCAGCCGGCCCTCCGCAATCAGCTCGCGTACGCGGTCGGGGACGTCGGCCCCGATCGACTCGCCGATCGCGGCCGCGACGTCGAGGCCCACGTAGTCGAGCAGCGCGAGCGGTCCGATCGGATGCCCCGCGCCGAGCCTCATGCACGTGTCGATGTCCGCGGCCTCCACGCCGTCTCGCTCCAGCAGGCGCACGGCGTGGAAGAGGTACGGGAAGAGCAGGCGGTTGACGACGAAGCCGGCCGCGCCGGGCACTTCGACCGCCGTCTTCCCGAGCTTCTCGCACAGCGCGTGGAATCGGCGCCTCGTCTCCGCGGTCGCCTCATCCGGGAACGACAGCTCCACGAGCTTCATCTTCTCGACCGGCTTGAACACGTGAAGCGCAGCGAAGCGATCCGGCCGGCCGCTCGCCTCGGCGAGCTCCGCCACTGACAGGGAGGACGTCGTCGTCGCCAGCAGGGTGTTCTCGGGGAGCACGTCCGCCAGGCGAGCGTAGAGGCGCCGCTTCGCGCCGGCATCCTCTCGGATCGCCTCGACCACGAGCGGGCAGCGGGCGAGCTCGGTGAGATCCGTGACCACACCCGTCGTGTCCTCGAGCTCCCCACAGACGCGCTCCGCCGAGCCCTCGCTCCGCGCCCAGAGGACGACGTCGTAGTGGGCGAAAGCCGCCCGGGCGAGCCCGCACGCGATGGCGCCGCTCCCCGCTATGCCGAGTGACTCGTCCTTGGTTGACTGGTCAGTCAATCGACTAGGCTTGTACCACAAACGGACCGCGGAGGCTGCAGAAGATGCATAACGGGACCGGGCGCGAGGTGGTCATCGTCGAGGCCGTCCGCACGCCCATCGGGCGCGGACACCCCGAGAAGGGCTACTACAGGGACACCCACCCGAACGAGCTCCTCGGCAGGACGTACACCGAGGTGATCGAGCGCGCCGGGATCGATGCCTCCGAGGTCGAGGACGTCGTCGCCGGCTGCGTCCAGCAGGTTGGCGAGCAGATGTTCAACGTGGCGCGCAACGCCTGGCTCCAGGCCGGCCTGCCGATCGAGACGCCCGCCGCGACGGTCGACCGCCAGTGCGGCTCGGCCCAGCAGGCGGTCAACTTCGCGGCAGCACTCATCGCTTCCGGCGTGCACGACGTCGCCATTGGCTCGGGTGTCGAGCACATGGGCCACATCCCGATGGGCGTGGGCTTCAAGTGGGCCGACGACGTCGGCTCGCCGTGGCCGCCCGAGATGCTGCAGCGCTACAACCTGGTCCCCCAGGGGATCTCCGCCGAGATGATCGCGGAGAAGTGGGAGATCCCGCGCTCCGAGCTCGACGAGATCGGCCTGCGCTCACACCGGCTGGCCCACCGCGCGACCGAGGAGGGCAGGTTCGAGCGCGAGATCGTCCCGTTCTCCGTGAACGGCGACACCTATGTGACGGATCAGGGAATCCGCCCGGACACGAACCTCGAGGCGCTGTCCCAGCTCAAGCCGGCGTTCAAGGAGGACGGCCGCATCACCGCCGGCAATTCCTCTCAGATCTCGGACGGCGCGGCCGCGGTCCTGTTGATGGAGCGGCGCAAGGCGGAGGCGCTCGGCCTGAAGCCCCGCGCTCGAATCGTCGACCAGACGACGGTCGGGGTCGACCCGGTGATCATGCTCACCGGCCCCATCCCCGCGACGAGGAAGCTCCTCGATCGCAACGGGATGGCGATGACCGACATCGACCTGGTCGAGATCAACGAGGCCTTCGCCTCGGTCGTCGCGGCCTGGCGGCGCGAGCTCGAGCCCGACATGGATCGCGTGAACGTGAACGGCGGTGCGATCGCCCTCGGGCACCCACTCGGCTCGACCGGGGCCCGGCTGATCACCGCCTTGCTGCACGAGCTCGAGCGCTCCGACGGCGAAGTGGGGCTCGTGACGATGTGCTGCGGTGGCGGCCTCGGCACCGGCACCCTGATCCAGCGCTTGTAGCCAAGCGGGCATGCGCGGGGCGGTTACCGTTCCGCGCGCGCGGGTAGAGCGCCATTGTGGCGGTCGGTGTGCAGGGAACGCTTCTGGATGGTCGATACCGGGTCGTGCGGCACCTCGGCTCGGGCGGGATGGCGTCGGTCCTGCTGTGCGAGGACACCCGGCTGGATCGGCTCGTGGCCGTCAAGCGCCTCCACGCCGACCAGCCGGAGGACGTCCGCCGCCGCTTTCTGCGCGAGGCCAAGCTCGGCGCGTCTCTGAACCACCCGAACCTCGTCTCCGTGTTCGACACGGCAACCGACGAGGACAGCGTCCTGATCGTCATGGAGTACGTCGACGGCGAGGCGCTCTCCCGGACCCTGCGGCGTGGTCTGCTGCCACCGGCTCGCGTCGCGCGGATCGCGTCCGAGCTGGGCAGCGCGCTCCACCACGCGCACGATCACGGCGTGGTGCACCGCGACGTCAAGCCCGGCAACGTCCTGCTCAGAGACGACGGCGTGACGAAGCTGGTGGACCTCGGCATCGCCACCGCTGCGCACCACACGCAGATCACCCGCACCGGCGTCGTGCTGGGCACGGCCGCCTACATGGCGCCGGAGCAGCTCGAGGGTCGGGAGATCGGGCCTCCCGCGGACATCTACTCGCTCGCCGCCGTCTGCTTCGAGGCCCTGACTGGGGTCCGTGCGCGGGAGGGCCGGACGCCGATGGAGCTCGCCAGGCGAATCTCGACCGAGCCGCCGCTCGACCTGCGGGACCGCTGGCCGGACGCCCCGGCCGCCGCCGCCGAGCTCCTGAAGCGGGCGATGGCCGAAGATCCGCGGGAGCGGCCGCGGACCGCCGGCGAGCTCGGCCAGGGGCTGCGCCGAGCGCTCCGCGAGGTCGAGGAGGGAGCGCCGACCGCGGTCATGCGCCGGCCGACGGGGCCCGCGGGGTCCGCCGCGGCGGGGCGATTCGAGGCCCGACGGCGTCCGCCTGCGTCCCGCGCGGCTCGGGCGGCACCGCCGCCGACCTCGGAGCGCCGCCCGGCGTCCCGCGTGGGTCCGGGGCCGCCGCCGACCTCGGAGCGCGGCCGAGCGTCCCGTGTGGCTGCGGTCCCGCCGCCGACCTCGCCCGCGGCGCAGGCCGGCCCGACCGCCGCCTCGCGGGGCGGCGCCCCGTCGCGGACCTCGACCGCCCGCCGTATCGGCCGCTCGCGGGTGGTGGCGCTGGCGGTGGTGGCGGCGCTCGTGCTCCTTGCCGCTGCCACGATCGTCGTCGCGCTCCGCTCCGGTGGTGGGGACGAGCGCCCCGCGGCGGACCGCGCCGGCCTGCGAGACGAGCGCCAGGGGGCCACGAAGCAGAAGCGGGAGCAGCGTCAGAGGCAGCGCAATCGCAGGCAGCGGGCGCAGGCGCAGGCGCCTCCCGCGCCGGCGGAGGAGCCCGCGGCGCCACCCGAGGCGCCGCCGGCCGAGGAACCGCCGGCCTCGGCGCCCCCCGAGGAGCCGGCGCCGCAGGAGCAGCCCGCCGCCTCGGGTCCGGCCGAGGGCGCGCGCCTCAACGAGCAGGGCTTCCAGCTGATGAACCAGGGTCGCTACGACGAGGCGATTCCGATCCTCCAGCAGGCCGTGGACTCGTTCCCGGCCGGCACGAGTGACCTGACCTACGCGTACGCGCTCTTCAACCTTGGCCGGTCGCTGCGCCTTGCCGGACGGCCAGACGAGGCCATTCCCATCCTCGAGCAGCGACTCCAGATTCCAAACCAGACGGGCGTCGTGCGGCGCGAGCTCGAGCTCGCTCGCGAGGCCGCCGGTCGGTGACGGCGGCTTACGCGCGACGATGCGCGCCCTCGTGGCCCGCCGCTCCGCACCACACGGGCTGGAGCTCGAGGAGGTCGACGCGCCCGCGCCTGCGCTCGACGAGGCGCTCGTCGAGGTAAGGGCGATGTCGCTCAACCGCGGCGAGGTCCGCCAGCTGCCGCAGCGGAAGGAGGGGACGATCCCTGGGTGGGACGTCGCCGGCGTCATCCGGCGGGCCGCGGCGGACGGGAGCGGACCCGGGGACGGAACTCGCGTGGTCGCGCTGGTGCGGGGAGGCGCGTGGGCCGAAATCGCCGCCGTGCGGACCGGGCGCGTCGCCGCACTGCCGGAGGGGGTGAGCTTCGAGGCGGCCTCGACGCTGCCGGTAGCGGGTCTCACCGCGGTGCGCGCGCTGGCCGTGGCGGGTCCTCTACTCGGGCGGCGCATGCTCGTCACCGGGGCCGCGGGTGGGGTGGGCCGGTTCGCCGTTCAGCTGGCGCATAGGGGCGGGGCTCACGTCACCGGCGTAGTGGGAGCTCCCCACCGCGCCGAGGGTCTCGCCGAGCTCGGCGCCGACGAGGTGCTCTACGAGCTGACTCCGGACGGCGAGCCGTTCGACGTGATCCTCGAGTCGGTGGGCGGGGCGAGCCTCGGCGCCGCCATGGCGCGGGTCGCACCGGTCGGAATCGTGGTCGCGTTCGGTAACTCGTCAGGCGAGGCCACCACGTTCGACGTCGGCACCTTCTACAGGAAGGGTGGCGCTCAGGTGTACGGGCTGGTCGTGTTCGACGAGCTCGACCGGCACCACTCGCCCGTACGCGACCTGCGATTCCTCGCCGAGGAGATGGCCGCCGGGCGCCTCGACGCTCACGTCTCCCTTACGGCGAGCTGGCGCGAGGCCGGCTCCGCGCTCGAGGCGCTCATGGAGCGCCGGGTGCGCGGGAAGGCGGTGCTGACGATCGACTAGCCGTTCACCGGGCTAGAACCGGCGGCGGTCGCGGACTCGGCCGCCATTTCAGGTCCCGCGAGCAGCGCGACTTCGAGGTGGAGCAGGACCGGCTCGAGCTCCGGCAGCTCGTGCGCGCCCGCTGCGCGGATCCGTCGCACGACCAGGTCGTCCACCGCTGCGACGAGCGCCTGGAAGATCTCGGCCGGGAGCCGAGGCAGACTCGGGATCTCGGCCCGGGCCTCGTCCTGGAGCTCGCGGATGAGGTCCGCCCACCGATCCCGCAGGCGCTCGCGGCACTCCGCCGCTCGCGGTCCGGCCGCGGCCACCTCGATCAGGAAGGCACGGGCCAGGGCGGGGTCGCCCGCGAGCCAGCGGAGGTATGCGCGGATCCCCGCCCGCGTGCGCTCGAGCCAGCCGTCGGGGCCGGACTGGGCGGCTCGGACTCGCTCGAGCAGCTCCTCGCTCGCCGCCTCGTAGGCGGCGATGAAGCAATCCTCCTTGTCGCGGAAGTGCTCGTAGAAGGTCATCTTCGATACCCCCGCGCGGCGCACGATCTCGTCGATCGTCGCCCCGGCGTAGCCCTTGTCGGCGACGGCCCGGCCGACGGCCTCGAGCAGCCTTCCGCGCTGGGACGCCGCCACGAGCTCGGGATCGAGCCCGTGCGAGCCACGCGGCAGGCGGCGGGGGATGCGCGATGTGTCGGCGCACATTGTGTACCGGCTGGTACATTACACCGCTCATGGACCTGACCCTCTCGCCGTCCGAACGCGAGTTCCGGGACCGGCTCCGGGCCTGGCTCGCGGGGAACAACCCCGGACCGGATCCGCCCGGCGACGACGCCGCGTTCGAGCACCGCCGGGACTGGCAGCGGAAGCTCTTCGACGCGGGCTACGCCGGCTTCGCCTGGCCGAAGGAGTACGGCGGCCAGGGCGCCACGCTCGTCGAGCAGGCGATCTTCGGCGAGGAGATGGCGCGCGCCAAGGCGCCACAGCCGGTGAACATCCTGGGCCTCGTGATGGGCGGCCCGGTCGTGATCCACCACGGCACCGAGGAGCAGAAGGAACGCTGGCTCCGGCCGATCCTCACCGCCGACGAGATCTGGTGCCAGGGCTTCTCTGAGCCGGAATCGGGCTCCGACCTCGCGTCCCTGAAGACGAGGGCGATCAAGTCGAACGGCGAGTGGCTCGTGACCGGCCAGAAGGTGTGGACCACCTATGCCCGCAGGTCGAAGTGGTGCATGCTCGTGGCCAGGACCGATCCCGACGCGCCCAAGCACCAGGGCCTCACCTACTTCATCATGGACATGGAGCAGGACGCGGTGCAGGTGCGTCCGCTAGCCCAGATCACGGGCGAGCCCGAGTTCAACGAGCTCTTCATGGAGGAGGCGCGCATCCCAGACGAGAACGTCGTCGGCGGGGTGGGGAACGGTTGGGGGGTCGCGATCACCACCCTCATGAACGAGCGCGCCGGGCTCGGCGCCGCCTCGGCGGCCGGCGTGCGGATCGCCCTCGGCGAGCTGCGCGAGCTCGCCGACGAGCGCGGCGTCGCCGACGATCCCGTGGTGCGCCAGAGGATCGGCCAGCTCACGATCGAGGTCGAGCTCCTGCGCCTCAACGCGTGGCGCGGCCTAAGCGCGATCATGAAGCGAGGCGTGCCGGGGCCGGAGGGGTCGCTGCCGAAATGGCAGTGGTCGGAGGTAAACCAGGCGCTCACCGAGCTCGCGATCGACATCCTCGGCGAGGACGGCGCGGCGTGGGATTCACCGTGGGCGTACCGCTTCCTGCGCGCGCGCGCAAACTCCATCGAGGGCGGAACCACCGAGATCCTCAAGAACATCGTCGCCGAGCGGGTACTCGGGCTGCCGAAGCTGCGGTAGGAGGCGGGCGTGAACTTCGACTTCACAGACGACCAGCACGCGATCAAGCGGACCGCGAAGGACTTCCTCGCCGATCGCTTCACCCTCGAGCGGGTGCGCGAGCTCGCCGAGTCGCGCGAGTACGACGACGCGGCCTGGCGCGAGATGTGCGAGCTGGGCTGGGCCGGCATCTTCGCCAGCGAGCGGTACGGCGGCCAGGGGCTCGGGATGGTCGAGCTCGTCATCCTCATGGAGGAGCTGGGCTACGCGCTGGCGCCCGTGCCTTTCCTCTCGAACGCTGCGGCCGGGCTCGCGCTCCAGTTCGCGGGGACGCCGGAGCAGCGCGAGCGGTGGCTGCCCGGCATCGCCTCCGGCGGGGCGCGCGGGACGGTGGGCCTCGTCGGAGGCGGCGAGGCACGACTCGTGCCGGACGCCGAGAGCGCCGAGGTGATCGTGATCTTCACGGGCGTCGGGGGGTTCGTGGTGGAGCGCTCGGGCGCCGACGTCGAGCCGATCGAGACGATCGATCTCACGCGCCGGTTCGCGCGCGTCCGCGCCGACGGCGGCGACCCTCTGGTGGGCGACGGTGGCGACGCGCCATACCGGATCGCCACGGCGGTGGCGGCCGAGCTGACGGGCGTAGGCCAGCGGGGGATGGAGATGGCGGTGCAGTACGCGCGCGAGCGAAAGCAGTTCGGACGCCCGATCGGGGCCTATCAGGCGGTCTCCCACCGCTGCGCGCAGATGCTGCTCGAGGTCGAGGGCGCCCGCTCGGCGTCGTACTACGCCGGCTGGTGCGCGGACGCCGAGCCCGAGACGCTGCCGCTAGCCGCCTCGATGGCGAAGGCGTACGCGTCCGACGCCGGCTGGCGCGTGACCGCGTCGTCGCTCCAGGTCCACGGCGGGATCGGGTTCACCTGGGAGCACGACCTCCACTTCTTCCTGAAGCGGGCGAAGGTCGACGGGATGCTGTACGGGTCCGCGGGTGAGCTCCGCGACGACGTCGCGGCGCTGTCGGGCGTCGAGGCCGTAGCACCGGCGCCGGCCTGAGCTGGGCTCAGGTGGCGGTGCGCTTGCCGGTGATCGCCGCGAGCGGCGACAGCACGCCGTAGCGCTCGGGCTCCGGCGCGGGCTCCGTGTGCACCGGCGGCCGCGGCTCCGCGGCGACGACGTGCTCCACCGGCACGCCGGTGAGCTTCTCCACGCGGTGGGGGAGGTCCACCGCCAGCCAGCGCGAGGCGCCCGTGGGGAGCGTGGAGATCACGATGTCGTCGAACCGGCGCGGGTCCCAGATGTCGTGGACCGCGATCACGGGATCGGCGTCGCCGATCACGCCCTCGACCTCGAGCCCCTCCGTACGCATCCGCTCGAGGGCGGCGTCCAGGCGGGCCTGCGCGGCCTCGCGGCCCTCCTTGCCCCCGCCGGTGGCCGGCACGAGCAGCATGAAGGAGCACTGACCTCGCTCCGAGCGCCGCTTGAGCGCTGCGAGAAGCTCATCCGAGGTGGCGGTGACGTTGGCGACCACCAACACGCTGAACTTCCAGGCCATCCCGCGGACCTCCTCGTCGTGACTAGTGGCACGAGAATACCGCGCTTCGCGGGCGGTCACTCCGGACCGCGATAGCTCGGCAGCCCGTGCTCATGCGACTGGATCGGCCCGCGCCGCTCGGAGCCGATGGCGATCTGGTCGAGCCGCCGGACTTCGCGCTCTCCCTCGACCCGCGCCGGGTGGTCCGCCGGAAGGTCCGCGATCAGGTTCCGTATGCGGTTGCGGAGCTGAAGGGCGAAGTGCGGCGTCGACGCGCCCATGAGCTGGCGGACGTCCTCGACGGTGGGCTCGCGGCTCGCGCGGTCGGGGCGCTCGTACTCGCTCACGGCTCGAACGCTAGCGGCCCGGCTCCACGCCCCGGCCGCGGCGACGCCTCAGCCGTGACCCCCCATCCCACGGTCATATGCCGCGAGCTCGCGGTCGAGGCGCTCCTCGTCGGCGGCGTCGGGTCGGCGAGGAGCCGCAGCCGGGCGACCTGGGCGACGCCAGCGGCGGACGGCGAAGAAGACCGCCACCGAGCCGAGGAGCGCGACGAAGATCGGGACGAGGTACGCGGCCAGGCTGAAGCCCTCGTCCTCGGGCAGGGCGAGCACGGCCGGTCCGAAGCGGTCGACGAGCGCCTGCTTGATCTGCTCCTTCGTGCGGCCCCGCGCTATCTCCCGCCGGATGAACGCCCGCTGGCGCTCGGCGACGGGGGCGTTCGAGAGGTTGAGGGCCGTGCCGCACTCGAGGCACATCACCTCGTCCTCGATGTCGGGGAGCGACGCCCGCGGCGGGGCGGCCACCGCGGCGCCCACCGGCACGAGCGCTAGGAGCGCGAGGACCGCGCACAGCCGGCTCACAGCGGTCCCCCAAGCAGCGGGGGCAGCGTCCGGGCGAGCCAGCGCGCGTCCACGGGACCCCTTCGCACCGCCGCTATACGACCCTTGCGGTCGACTACGAACGTCTCCGGGAACCCGGTCGCGGCAAAGTCCTCCGCGTACTCGCCGTCGCGGTCGCGGAGGCTCGGAAAGCTCAGGCGGAAGCGACGCACGAGGCGGAGCGCGTCCTCGGGTATGTCCTTGTAGTTCACACCGAGCACCGTCGCCCCACGGTCCTCGATCCGGCGCTGGGTGCGCTCGAGGAGCGGCAGCTCGTCGATGCACGGGGGACACCAGGAGGCCCAGAAGTTGAGCACCACGACCTTGCCCCGGTAATCGGCGAGTGAGCCGTCGCCGCCCCCGCCGAGGAGCGGCAGCGTCTCGTCAGGCGCGTCGAGGCGGTCCCCGGTCGCGACCGCGTCCTCGATCGACGTGTCCGTCTGCTGCGAGGCCACCCCATAGGCGAGAAGCGCGATGAGGGCCGTCGCCGCGGCGATGACCGTGATCGCGATGCCTTTGCGCACGAGTTCAAGGGTAGTCCGAAACCGCCGCGCGACCTTGCGATACTGAGGCGCGTGCTGTTGGTCGGGCGCGCGCTACTTGTCATCGCGCTGGCGATCGCCTTCTATGGCGTCTTCGCCTCGCTCTACGGTGTCCGCCTGAGGGACGCGCGCGCGGGAGGCCTCCGCGGACGGGCCTGGATCGACTCCGGCCGCCGGGCCGTCTACGCGCTGACCGGGACCGTCGCGGTCTGCTTCCTCGTGCTCGAGGTGGCCTTTCTGCGCTCGGACTTCTCCTTCGAGCTCGTGGCCACGCACTCCTCGACGACCACGCCGGCCTTCTACCGCGCCACGGCGGCCTGGTCGTCACAGGAGGGTTCGCTGCTTCTGTGGGTGATGTTGCTGAGCGGGTGGTCGAGCCTGATCCTCTACCTCACCCGCAGGCGGGCGCGGGAGATCGCACCGTACGCGACCGCCGTTCTGCTCGGACTGGCCGCGTTCTTCCTCGGGCTGCTGGTCTTCCTCGAGACGCCGTTCGCGCGTGCGAGCCCCGTTCCCGCCGAGGGGGCCGGACTCAACCCGATCCTGCGCCACCCGGCGATGATGATCCACCCGCCGATGCTGTACTCGGGGTACACGCTGTTCGCGGTGCCCTTCGCGTTTGGGATCGCGGCGCTCGTCACCCGGCGCCTCGGCACCGACTGGATCCGCACGACCCGCCCATTCGCCCTCGCCGCCTGGCTGTGCCTCGGCGTCGGGGTGATCCTCGGCGCGCGCTGGTCGTACTCCGAGCTCGGCTGGGGGGGCTACTGGGCCTGGGACGGCGTGGAGAACGCTGCGCTCATGCCCTGGTTGACCGGCACGGCGTTCCTGCACTCGGTGATGATCCAGGAGCGCCGCGGGATGCTGAAGATGTGGAACGTCTCGCTCGTGCTAGCGACGGGCATCCTGGCCGTGCTCGGGACGTTCCTCGTGCGCTCGGGGATCCTCGAGTCGATCCACGCCTTCGGCGCCTCGACGCTCGGGATCCCGTTCCTGGTCCTGATAGTGACGATGCTCGTGGCATCGATCGTCCTCGTCGCCACCCGCGCGGGCGACCTTCGCTCGGAGCACCGGCTCGACTCGCTTCTCTCCCGCGAGGCGGTGTTCCTGCTGAACAACCTCGTGCTGGTCGCTCTCTGCTTCGTGATCTTCTGGGGCACCTTCTTCCCGCTGATCTCGGAGGCCGTCACCGGGAAGCAGGCGTCGGTCGGGCCGCCCTGGTTCGGGCGCTACGTGGTGCCGCTCGCGCTCGTGCTCGTGCTGCTCTCGGGGCTCGGCCCGGTGATGGCCTGGCGCCGCGCCACGGCCGCGAACCTGCGCCGCGTGCTGGCGGTCCCGGTCGCTGCCGCGGCGGTGACGCTCGTGGCCCTACTCGCCGTGGGCGACGTGGCGCGGCGCCCGCTCGCGGTCGCGATGTTCTGCCTCGCCGCTTTCGCCCTGGCCGTGGTTGCGCAGGAGTTCTGGCGCGGCGTCCGCGCCCGGCGGGCGATGTCGGACGACTCGGTGCCGCGGGCGCTCGTGTCGCTCGTGCGTCGCAACCGCCGGCGATACGGCGGGTACCTCGTGCACGCCGGCATCGCGGTGTTGTTCGTGGGCGTCGCCGCCTCGACGGCGTTCCAGGACGTCCGCGACGTACGCCTCGCGCCTGGCGAGCGCGCGCGGGTGGCGGGCTATGAAATCACCTACGTTCGGCCGACGGGCGGGATCGACGTCGCCCCGAACGGGTCGCTCGAGAAGATCGACCTGGGGGCTGCGCTGCGCGTGCGCCGCGGCGGAGGCGAGCCGATCGCGCTGCACCCGGAGCGGAGCTATTTCCCCTCGAGCGACCCCAGCCTGGGGGCGGTGTCGCGCTACTTCGAGGGGGAGGCGACGAGCGAGGTGGGCCTTGAGAGCGGCCTTCGCCGCGACTTCTGGACCGTCGTCTCACCCGACATCCGACCGCTCATCCGGATCGCCCGCCGCGGCGACGAGGTGTTCAGGCGGGCGGCCTCGCTCCCCCGAGAGCAGCGCGCGGTGGCGCTCGGGGAGACGCTGCGACGCATGGTCACCCGTTACGGCAGCGAGACGGCGCCGGCTACCTTCCGGGTGCTGGTCTCGCCGCTTGTGATGTGGGTCTGGCTCGGTGCCTTGATCGTCTTCGCGGGCGGGCTGGTCGCCCTGTGGCCGGCACCGGCGGGAGCGCGGAGCCGGGCGCGGGCGGGCTACGCCGCCCGCGTGGCCCGCGAGCTGGGTCGCGCCTGAGCGAGCACTGAGGGCGGATGGAGGTCGTGGTCGTGCTCGTGGTGCTCGCGCTCACGGTTGCGCTGATCGCCGGCCCGCTGCGGCCCGGGCGGGCGGGGGCGGCGGAGACCGCGGAGTCGGCGGAGCGGGCGGAGCTCGAGGCGGCGAAGGAGGCGAAGTACCGGGAGATCCGCGAGGCGGAGCTCGACTACCGCATGGGCAAGCTCTCGCAGGCGGACTGGCGGGCGCTCGATTCCGGGCTGAGGGCGGACGCGATCGAGCTGCTGCGCCGCCTCGACGCGCTCGGGCCGGCCGAGGACGAGCGCCCGAGGGGTTGACTCGCACCACCCACTGTGGTTGTCTCCAGCTGCCGGATCGCCCAGCCCATGGCACAGCGGACCAACTTGGCCCAGCAGGTCCACCACCGGATCCTCTGCATCGGGGCGCTGGCAGTCGCTCTCGTCCTGGCGATCCCTGGGTTCGCCCACGCGCGCACCTTCTCGGCCCCGACCTATTCGAGCCCGATCACGATGTCGGCCGACGGGCGGCTGATCTGGGTGGTGAACCCTGGCGGCGACAACGTCGCCGTTATCAGCACGAGAACAAATGAGGTGATTACCCGGATCGACGTGGGCGACGAGCCCCAGAGCGTGGCGGTCGACCCAAACAATCGCTACGCCTTTGTCGCAAACGCGGCGGCGGGCACGGTCACGGTGATCAGGATCCTGAACCCGCGCCCGGGTAGCTTCCGCGCGCGGCGGCAGCGGACGCTCGTCACCGGAGCGGAGCCGTGGAACATCGTCGCCTCCCCTGATGGCCGTCGCATCTTCGTGGCCAACAGCAGCCAGAACACGATCACGGTGATCGACGCCCAGCGGCGCAGGGTCGGACGCCGGACGATTCAGCCGCGGATTGTCGGTGACGTGAACCTCCAGCGCAGTCGCTGCAACGAGCCGGACCTGAGCCGCCACTTCCAGCCGCGCGGCCTCGCGGTCACCCGCAACAACAGGAGGCTCTACGTGACGAGCTTCCTGTCCTTCACCGGCCCGGGCGGCCGGCAGGCCTCGGATACCGGCAAGGTCGGGATCGTCTGCCGCCTGAACATCAACACGCGGTCGCGGCGCATCCGCAACTACAGGCCGGCGCAGCGCATCGCGCTCGCCCCACGCGTGACGGGCTTCCAGGTGGATGCCAATGGCGACGGCACGCCGGACGACACGTCCGCGTTCCCCAACCAGCTCCAGAGCATCGTGCTCCGGGGCGGGCAGGGCTTCCTGCCCAACATCGCCGCCTCGCCCGACGGCCCGTTGCGGTTCAACACCAGCACGCAGGCGTTCGTCAACGTGATCGACGGCGTCAACGGGCGTAGGCAGACCGACGCCAGCGGGACCAAGTTCCGCAACCTGCAGCTCGGCGCCCGCGACCCCGAGCCCGGAAAGAAGCGGCTCTTCTTCGCCAACGTCTGGGCGATCGCGTTCACGGACCAGCGCGGCGGCGGCAACGCCTACGTGGTCTCGGCCGGAAGCGACCTGCTCGTAAAGCTGAACGTCGCCGGAAACGGAAGGCTGGACTTCACGGTCGACGACGACACCACGCGATACATCGACCTGAACGACCCCGCGAACCCGGAGACGAGCGGCGACAACGCGGGCAAGCTCCCGCAGGGGATCGTCATCAACCGTCGGGGCACCCGTGCCTGGGTGGTTAACTTCGTCTCGCGCAACGTCTCGGTGGTCGACCTCCAAAGCGACCAGGTCATCGACACCATCCGCCTGGCGCCGCTTCCGACGCCCGGATCGCAGGACGAGGTCATCGCCGTGGGGGCGGAGATGTTCTTCTCGTCGCGCGGGAACTTCGATCGGCCCGCCGGGGCCCTGGTCCAAACCAGCGAGCGGCTGTCGAGCGAGGGCTGGCAGAGCTGCTCCAGCTGCCACTTCGAGGGGCTCACCGACGGCGTCATCTGGGAGTTCGGCTCTGGCCCGCGGAAGTCGGTGCCGCTCAACGCGAGCTTCAACCCGTCGAACCGAGACGAGCAGCGCGCCTTCAACTACTCGGCGATCTTCGACGAGGTCGAGGACTTCGACACGAACGTGCGCAACACGTCGGGGCCTGGCCCGATCCCGGCGAACGAGCCGCCCGTGCCGTGCAATGCGCCCTTCCCGCCCGCGAACGTCAGCCCGACCAGGGCCTTCCGTGCGACGCACGGGCTGATCATCAGCGACAACGGCAACATCAATGAGGCGCCCTGCCTGATCCCGTCGCTGATCCCGATCCCGAACGCGAATCGTCAGCAGGTGACCGTCACGCTGCCCGGGAGCAACGTCTCCGTGCCGGCGATGACGGCGATGCGGGAGTGGGTGAGGTTCGCCGTGCGGACGCCCGACGGCCCGTTCACGAGGCGCGGCGTGGGCAACCGGCTCTCCCCGGCGCTGGTGCGGCAGGGCGAGACGCTGTTCTCGCAGGCGGGCTGCGCGAACTGCCACGGCACGAGCCTGTTCACGAACAGCCGCAGGCTCCCACCGCCGCCGCCCGCCACCGAGGTGTTCACGGAGCGCACGCCGCCGCCGCTCTTCGGCAACCCGGTGGCCGTCCAGTTCGTCAACAGCCGGCTGTCGGACATCGGCTCTTTCAACCTCGGTGTCCCCGGCGGCGGCAACGAGATCGGCGGCAACGTCGGGGCCGACGAGATCACGAACGCCGGCGGCACGCCCCAGGACGCGCTAGGCCGCGATTACAACGGCGACGGCAGGGGCAACGGCTACAACATCCCGTCGCTGCTCGGCATCCACAACGTGCCGCCGTACTACCACAACGGCGCCTGTGAGACGCTGGCCTGCGTGCTCAGCAACGTGAGGCACCGCACGGCGAACGGAACGCTCCCCGACCGGCTGACGTCGGCGCGCGACCGGGCGCGGGTGGTCGCGTTCCTGCGGTCGATCCCGTAGATCATTCACAGTCAGGGCACTTCCGCCTGCACCGGGATCAGCTCGGTGATCCGGTCGATCTGCGCCTGCTGGCGGAGCGAGATCGCCTGCTCGTCGCCGAGGATCCATACGCGGTTGTAGACGGCGTCGCCGGGGTCGCGCTCGTAGCCCGGCTGCACGCTCAGGAAGTACTGCCTGAGCGGCCTCGGCAGGGTCTCGGGGCGATCCGTCAGGAGGAGCGGCGCGAAGACGCCGCGTGTGGCGAGCGACGCCGCGGCCGGCGCGTCGAGCGGCCGGGAGAAGTTGGCGACGCTGAAGTTGTAGCCGGGCACGACGACGCCCCAGCCGAAGTCGGCCCGTTCGTAGCGGGCGAACACTATGGCGTTCTCGACCGGCGTGGGACCCGCGATTCGGGTCACCGCGCGGGCGAGTCGCTGGCGCTCGAGCTGCTCGGCCACGCGCTCCGAGATGACGCTCCTCGGCCCGAGCAGGTAGACGTTGGGGCGCTCGTGGCTCTGCAGCGCCTCGCGGATCGGCGCCGGGATCCTCCGCGTCCGCACGGGGAGCACCGCGTCGCCCGACCGCCCCGCCCACGCGGCGGCCGGCATCGCCCAGGCCGGGCTCTCTGACGAGTAGAGCACGACGTCGCTCGACGGCTCGCCGCGGGCGGCGGAGAAGAAGCGGTCGATCGCCGCCGAGCGCTCGAACGGATCACCCCCGCGCACGATCGCGGTCCTGAAGCCCTCGGGCCGGGCCACGCCCCGTCCGATGCGGATCACCTGGGCGTTCCTCGAGAGCTCCGAGCCGGTGGGGTCGAGCCGTTCGAGCGTCTGTTCCGTTACCGGCGGCAGCTCGTCCCCGTCCGACACGAGCAGCGGGGCCCCGACCGGCGGCCCGGCGAGGACCGACGCCGCGATCCCCGTGACCCAATCGGCCTTGTCGACGAGCGCGACCGCGTCCGGACGGTTGCGCTCGCCGGTGGCGGGGAAGAGCGCGCCCGCCACGCCGGCGGCGTCGGCGGCGGCGTCGCCTCCACCGACGCGCACGGTGTTCCGCGTGGCGTTCCACGAGAAAGCCACCTGCTCCTCCTCCGTCTCCTCCAGGGGCTCGGTCTCAACCAGCCCCGGCCGCGGCGGCTGCGGCTCCTCGTCGCCGAGGCTGCAGCCGGCGAGCGCAAGGCAGAGCAGGAGGAGCGGTGCGGCGAAGCGAGCCAACGCGCGGGGCACGATAGCTGGAGGGCTCTGGGCCGGCCGGCGGGCTCGGCGGCGCGGCCGGCGCCAGCGACGGCCGGCCCGCCGGTGGCTCCGCGCGAGCCGAAGTTACGGGGGGCCGACCCCGACCGGCCGGTATGATTGACCGGTCAGTCAATCGAGCGGTAGCCTCGCCAGCGAGCCCGTGAGGCGGCGGCGGAGGTGGCAACAGTGGATTTCGGTCTCGACGAGGAACACCTCAAGTTCGAGCGGACCTGCCGCACCTTCGCGCGCGAGGTCATCCGGCCGCTGGCTCCGAAGTACGATCGCGAGGAGTCCGTCCCGTGGGAGGCGCTCATCGCGGCGCGCGACTGGGGGCTTCACGGGCTCGAGCACCTGCATCGCATGGGCAGAGACGCGGATGGCGTGCTGAGTTGCATCTACGCCGAGGAGCTCCACTGGGGCTGCGCCGGGATCGCGCTCGCGATTCAGGGGAGCTCCCTGGCCGCGGCCGGCATCGCCAGCTCGGGGACGCCCGAGCAGATCGCGCGCTGGGTGCCTGAGTGCTTCGGCACCGGTGACGAGGTCAAGCTCGGCGCGTACGCCGTGACGGAGGCCGACGCGGGCTCCGACGTCCGATCGCTGCGCACGACGGCCCGGCGGGACGGCGACGAGTGGGTCCTGGACGAAGGTCTTCATCACAAATGGCGGCATCGCGGACGTCACCGTGGTCGTGGCAACTGTGGATCCCGAGCTCGGGCACCGCGGCCAAGCCTCGTTCGTCGTGCCGAAGGGCACGCCGGGGTTCTCCATGGGGAAAAAGGAGTCGAAGCTCGGGATCCGCGCGTCGCAGACCGCGGAGGTCGTGCTCGAGGAGTGCCGCGTACCGATGGACCACCTGCTCGGCGGCTACGAGAAGATCGAGCGGAAGCTCGACCGCGCCCGCTCGGGACTGTCCTCGGGGCGGTCGTCGAACGCGCTCGCCACCTTCGAGCTGACGCGCCCCCTCGTGGGCGCCTCGGCCCTCGGCATCGCCCAGGCGGCGTACGAGTGGACGCTCGAGCATCTCGAGGGGCGGTCCGCCGACGGCGTCCCGCTGCTGGAGCAGCAGCGGGTCCAGCAGGTCCTGGCCGACGTGGCCACCGAGATCGAGGCGTCGCGGCTGCTCGTCTGACGCGCGGCCTGGATGGGTCGAAACGGCATCCCGATGACCGGCGGGCAAGGATCGATGTCGAAGTTGAAGGCGGGGGACGTGGCGATGTGGGCCACGACCACGCTGATGGACCTCGTCGGCCCGCACGCCCAGACCACGAACTGCCCGCTCGAGAAGTGGTTCCGGGACGCCAAGATCTACCAGATCTTCGAGGGCACGGCCCAGGTCCAGCGGCTCGTGATCTCGCGCATGCAGCGGGCCGAGTACCAGCGGCGCCTCACCGAGGCGGCTGAGGCGCTCGCGGCCGCTTAGCCGGTCATCACCGACGCTGGTGCTGCAGCTCGCGTCGAGCAGGTCCTAGCCGTGGCGAATCGTGCGGAGCGTGTCGCGGTGCGCCGAGCTCCCGTCTTCAGTCGAAGCTCGCCGAACGCCTACGGACGGAGGATCCTGCGTGAACACGGCTCCCGGAGGCGCGATCACGCCTGTCCCTCGCGGAGCGCCGCCGCAATCGCCAACGCAAAGCCGCTCAGGTTGAGCACGTTCCTTGCGGTGTGCAGCCGATCCCAGCGGGCGCGGACATCTGCCAACTCGGCGTGGCCCTCGGGTGTGTCTTCGAGTTCCAGCAAGCGTCGGTTGAGCGGCAGGTTGCCGGTCAGCGTGATGGCGATCATCGCCGCAAAGCTGCCGCAGCTAGCGCCGCGCAACGCCAGTACCGCCCGGTCGTCGCGGCTCGCGAGCGTAGCCAGGGCGCCGCTGGCGACGGTCGAGGTCATCAATGCCGGCATGACCCGCCCGAGCCGCGCATAGGCGGCCTGCTCCGCCAACAGCCGAGCCTGCGGCGGCAGCCCGTCGAGCGCGGGATGCCAGGCCATCCGGCTAGCGAGCTCACCCCCGGTCAGAGTCCCCGCCAGCATCAGGCTGGCGAAGCGCGTGGCGGTACGAACCGATCGGCGCACGATCGCCCGAGTTTAAGCCGAGATCGCTGCAGGTGGACAGCGCACGTCGGGTCTTTGGGCGCGATCGCACGGCGATCGGAGAAGCACTGCTCGGCATCGCGCAAAGCCGGAGCGCCGAACCCTTCCGGCTCGCCTGCCGGAACGGCATACTCGTGACCATCGACGTTTGGCTTCACAGCTTTGCCTACGCCCGGCGCACGGTCGAGCTTGCGCGCCGGGTCGAGGCGTGGGGGTTTGACGGCCTAAAGGTCGCCGACAGTCAGAACCTGACCGCGGACGTCTGGATCGAGCTCGGACTGATTGCCGCGGCCACTGAGCGGATCTGCGTGGGTCCCGGCGTCACCAACCCGGCGACCCGTCATCCGGCCGTGACCGCCTCGGCGGCAGCGACGCTTCAGCTCGAAAGCGGCGGGCGCGCCGTGCTGGGGCTCGGCCGGGGCGACTCCGCGCTGACGCAGATTGGGCGGCGTCCCGTACCCGTCGCTGAGCTCGAGTCGGCACTGGTGGCGATCCAGGGCTTCCTGCGGGGAGAGCAGGTGCAGGTCGACGGCGTCGCGAGCGCAATCGCCTGGATCGCAGACTCCGGCCAGCGGAAGGTGCCGGTCGCTGTGGCCGCCACCGGGCCGCACGTGATCGAGGTCGGTGCCCGACACGCGGAGCGCGTCGACTTCACTGTCGGTGCGGAGCCCGACCGGGTGAGGTGGGCGGTCAACACGGCGCGCGAGGCGGAAGGCGGCAAGACGGTCTCGCTGGGCGCGTTTGTAAACGTCGCCGTGCATCCGGATCGCGCCGTTGCCCGCGATCTCGTGCGCGGCAGCACCGCGACCTTCGCTCGCTTCTCGACCGAGGGTGGTCCACCGGATGGGCTCTCGGAGATCACCAGGGCCGGGATCGCCCGCCTCGCATCCGAGTACGACGAGTCGCGCCACGGTCAGAGCCGCGCTCCCGCCGCTCGCCGGCTCGAGGACGAGTTCATCGACCGATTCGCGGTTTGCGGACCGGGGAACGAGGTGGCCGAGCGCCTTACTGCCCTCCGCGAGCTGGGCATCGAGCGGGTAATCGTGGTCCCCGGGTCACTGGACGCCGATCCCGCCGCGGTCGAGGAGTCAAACGAGCGCTTTGCGGATGAGGTACTGCCGGCGCTGCAGTGAGCATGGAGAAGTCGGAGCTTCTGACCGCATCCTTGCCGCTCTCGGCCAGACTCTGAGCCGCCTCCCCCAGTGGACGTGCGCGCCAAGCCGCGCGGCGCTGCACTTGCGGTGGCGGGACACCGTGCTCGCCGGTTTAGCATTAGCTAGCTAGGCCGGACGCTCCCCCCGGGCTAGGGTGTGACCAGTTGACCGACGAGGGGGTGCACGATGGCCGGAGGCGGGTTCTCGAGGCGCGGGCTCAGCCGCACGCTGCTCCGCCGTCTACTCTCCTCGCGCTGGTTCCGCCGCTACGCGCTCCGCCGTATCCTCTACTCGCGCACGTTCTGGCGGCTCGCCTTCCGGCTCGGGCTCTGGCGGTTCGTCTTCCGCTGGGTCCGTGCCTACGTCGTGAAGAGGCTCGCGGGTAGCTAGGCAGCCGTGCGGTCCCTGCCGCCCAACCTCTAGGTAACCCTTCTCGAGATTGAAGCTGTATGCCCAAGGCCGCTCGGGCGGTTGCGGGTGCCTTGAAGCACAGCCGGGCCGCCACTCACGCCGGCCGGCCGGCCGGCGCGCCGGCGTATCCTCGATGCCGTGATCGTTCCCTTCGCGCACGTAGGGGGCGGTGTCTTCGAGCCGTTGCAGCTGGTGCCACCGCTTGTGGCTCTGACGGCCTATGCCGTGCGCGCCCGCACGCTGGCCCGTCAGGGACGTCCGGTGCCCATGGCGCGCGCGGCCTCGTTCGCGCTGGGCATCGCGCTGGTGATCGCCGGGCTCACCACGCCGGTCGCCCACATCGGCGGGGAGCTTGTCCTCGCCCACATGGCGCAGCACCTCGCGATGGCGGACCTCGGGGCCCTCTTCCTGGTGCTCGGGCTGACCGGTCCGATCCTCCAGCCACTGCTGGCGACGCGGCTCGCGCGGAAGCTGCGCGTGCTCGCGCACCCCGTCGTCGCGTTCGTGCTGTGGGTGATCGACCTCTACGTCTGGCACCTGCCCGCCCTGTACGAGGCGTCGCTCAGCTCGGCCCCCGTGCACGCTCTCCAGCACACGACGTTCGTGTTCTTCGGCGTGACGATGTGGCTGGCGCTCCTCGGGCCGTTGCCCCAGCCGGAGTGGTTCGGCAACGGCGCGAAGCTGCTCTACATCGTGGGAGTGCGCCTGGCCGGCGCCCTGCTCGCGAACGTGTTCATCTGGTCCGAGACCGTCTTCTACCCCGCCTACCGCCCCGGGCAGGCGAGCTGGCAGATCTCCCCGCTCGAGGACCAGGGGACCGCGGGCACGATCATGATGCTCGAGGGCAGCATCGTGACGGTCGTGCTGCTCGGGTGGCTCTTCCTGAAGACGGCGCGCGAGGCCGAGGAGCGCCAGGCGCTCGTGGAGCTCGCCAGCGCACGGGGGGTGGAGCTGAGCGACCGACGCGCCGCCCGGGCGGTCGCGGCGGGCCGCGGCGAGGAGCTCCGCCGGCGGCTCGACCGCTCGGCCGCGGACATCCCCGGCTGAGGGCGCTCAGCCGAGCGCCCGTACGCACGCCGTTGCCACGGCGGCGACGAGGATCGTGACGAGCAGCGGAGTGCGCAGAGCACTGCGACAGCGGCCGCACCCAGGCCGGCGGCCCTGGCGTCGATCGCGAGCTGACCTTGGGCCGTAGCGAACGTCTCCGTAAGCACGAGGGCCGCGAGGAGGGCCGGGGCAAGGAGCGCGATTACGTTCAGCGCCGCGCGCGGTAGCTCGCGACCGCCGAGCGCCACCGGCCCCGCGGCTTTGAGCGTGGCCGTCGCGACTGCGAGACCCGCGATGGTCACCCAGGCAGCGGTCACGGCGCGCGCAGCGCGATGAGCGCGGCGAGCGACGCGGCGAGCACCGCAGGCCGGGTGGGACGAGCGGGGATAGGAGGAGCGCGATCGCGTCGCCGCCGAGGGTGGCCGCCCTCGCCGTGGGCGACGGGACCTCCGCGGCGACGAGTCCGAGAACTAGGCGGGGAAGATCGCGTCGAGGCCGAGGGCCTCCGGGTCTCCTAGCGCCTCGCCGCCGAAGACGCCGATCGCGGTCCCTGCCACCCAGCCCGGGTACTGCGGGATCGTCGCGCCGAGCATGAGGTCGCGGTCAAAGCACCCGCCCCCGCGGGCGCCCAGCGCCCACGAAGCGTCGACGATGGCCTGTCCCTCGGCCGCACGGCGTACCACGCCGCCGGTGAGGGCGGGCGCCAGCGCGACGCCCATCGGGAGGAACCGGGCGTTCAGCAGCGTGCCGGCCGCGATGGCGGCCGCGGCGTCGCCGCCGGCGGCCAGCACGGCGGTCGCCCGAACTGGCCGGCGCCGGGGAACACGATCGCCGACATCACGATCGGCGCCACGGTGCCCATGAGCGGCCGGGCGAGGACGCCGAACGAGACGCCCAGCACGAGCGCGGCCAGCCCGAACGGGATGCCGGCACGCAGCCCCGGCCGCAGGTCCTCGAGCCGGTCGGCGATCCCGGGCGGGCGCATGGCAGCCTCATCCCCCACTCCATAACCATCCCAATGCCTTTGCCGGGAGCAAAGCATCGCTTGTACAGGACGTGTTCGACGTTCCGCGGGAATACGCAGCAAAAGGTCGAACGCGTGCGGAGGCGGTCTGCGATCGCGGCTCCGGGTGGCAGTTCCCGATCGCGACTCGAGGGAGGCCGTTCCCGATCGCGCTCCCGGGTCTGCGAGAGGCGTTCCGCGATCGCGGCTCCGCGGCGCCGGGTAGTCTAGGTGCCTCGTACGGAGTCTCGAGCGTGAAGGAGGCGCGGCATGCCAGGGCTTGGCGGTCGCATGTCGACGGTAATCAAGGCGAAGATCTCGCGGATCCTCGATCGAGCGGAGGATCCCTCGGAGACCCTCGACTACGGCTATCAGAAGCAGGTCGAGCTGCTCCAGAACGTCAAGAAGGGCATCGCGGACGTGGTCACGTCCAAGAAGCGCCTGCAGATGCAGTCATCGAAGCTCGAGCAGCAGGTCGTGAAGCTCGACACCCAGGCCCGGCAGGCGCTCGCCCAGGGCCGGGAGGACCTGGCCCGCGCGGCGCTCGAGCGCAAGACCGTCGCGCAGACCGAGCTCCAGTCGCTCGACCAGCAGGTCACCGAGCTGGAGCGCCAGCAGGAGCAGCTGACCGAGAACGAGAGGAAGCTCCGGCAGAAGATCGAGGCCTTCCGGACGAAGAAGGAGGTCATCAAGGCCCAGTACTCGGCCGCCGAGGCGCAGGTCAAGATCTCCGAGGCCGCCCATGGCGTCGGAGAGGAGATGGCCGACGTGGGCCTCGCGATCCAGCGCGCCGAGGACAAGACCGAGCAGATGAAGGCACGGGCGTCCGCGGTCGAGGAGCTCGAGGCGGCCGGCACGTTCGACGACATCACGCAGCTCGGCCCTGGGCAGGACGACATCGACCGCGAGCTCGCGGAGCTCGGCGCGGGCGCGCAGATCGACGATGAGCTCGCGAAGATGAGGGCCGAGCTCGGCTCGGGCGGCGGCGAGGCGCGGGCGCTCGGGGAGGGCGAGAAGGGAGGCTCCCCCGGATGATCGTCCGCATCTCCGGCGAGGGGCAGTACGAGCTGCCGGACGGGGACGCGGACCGCCTGAACGAGCTCGACAATCGCGCGGTCGCCGCCGTCGAAGAAGGTGACGAGGGCGGCTTCCACGAGCTGTGGGACCAGATGCTCGAGCTCGTCGAGAGCGACGGCAGCCCGCTCGGCGACGACGAGCTAGTCGAGTCGGACGTGATCCTTCCGCCACGCGACATCACCTTTGAGGAGGCGCAAGGCGAGTTCACTGGGGAAGGTCTCATTCCGGACTGAGGTGCGCATGGACGAAGAGGTCTTCAATCTTTCGGTGCGGAAGTTCCTCAAGAAACTGGGCGTGACCGCGCAGCGGGAGATTGAGCTGGGCGTGCGGGATCAGATCGAGAAGGGAAGGCTCGCGGGCGCGGAGACGCTCGACGCACGCGCCACGGTGAGCGTGAACGGGCTCGAGCACGACATCCTCGTCACGGGGAAGATCGTGCTGTCTGACGGAGGCGACCGCTAGCGAGGCCTTCCCCACCGCGCGCGCCGGGATGCGTGCCGAGGTTCGAGACGCCGCGGATTGCGAGGTGCCGCCACGGGTAGGCACCGCGTAGAGCGAGGAAGTTCCGTGCCGTTTCGCTGGATCGAGCACACCGGGGAGCTGGAGGTCGAGCTCGAGGCCGACAGCGAGCAGGGCCTCTTCGAGGCAGGCTTCGACGCTATTTGCGACCTCGTGTCGGGCGACGGGACGCCGGAGCGGATCGAGGTGCCGGTCGAGCTGACGGGCTCCGACCGCGCGCTGCTGATGGCAGATTGGCTCGGGGAGCTCGCGTTCCTGGCCGAGACGCGCGGGCTCGTGCCCGAGCGGCTCGAGTCGTTCGAGCTGGACGAGGACCGAGTGAGGGCGCTGGTGCAAGGCTCGGCCGGATACCCGGCGCACCTCGTGAAGGCCGTGACCTACCACCGCCTGTCGTTCGAGCGAGCGGACGGCGGCTGGCGCGCTCGGGTGGTGCTCGATGTCTGAGCTTCGCCGGGTCGGTGAGGTCGAATGGGAGCTGCCGGCGACCGGTCCGATGCACGTTCCGGGGCGCGTGTTCGCGGACGCCGAGCTGCTCGAGGCCCTCGGCGGGGACGGCTCGCTTGACCAGCTCCGGAACGTAGCGACGCTGCCCGGCGTGGTGGACGCCGTGCTGGCGATGCCCGACGTGCATCAGGGCTACGGGTTCCCGGTCGGCGGCGTCGCCGCGACGGAGCTACCCGACGGCGTGGTGTCGCCCGGCGGGGTGGGCTTCGATATCAACTGCGGCGTGCGGTTGCTGGCCGCGCCGTTCGCCTTCGACGAGCTGGGTGACCGCCGGGAGGCGCTGGTTCACGAGATCTCGCGCACCGTCCCGGCTGGGACGGGGCGGGGTTCGGGGCTCGAACTCGGCCGGGCGCAACTCGAGCGGGTACTGGTGGACGGCCCGCGCGCGCTCGAGGGGATCGGCACCCCCGTCGACGTCGAGCTGACGGAGTCGGCCGGGCGGCTCGATGGAGCCGACCCGCGCGCCGTCTCCGAGCGGGCGCGCCAGCGCGGATCGGACCAGCTGGGGACCCTTGGTTCGGGCAACCACTTCCTCGAGGTCCAGCGCGTCGACCGGGTGCATGACCGCGCCGCGGCGGAGGCGCAAGGCCTGGCGGAGGGGCAGGTGACGATCCTGATCCATTCCGGCTCACGTGGCCTCGGCCACCAGGTTTGCACGGACTTCGTGAAGCGCTTTCAGGGTGCGCTCGACCGCTACGGCATCCGCGTCGTCGACCGCCAGCTGGCCTGCGCGCCCGCGTCGTCCGAGGAGGGACGCTCGTATCTCGCCGCGATGGCGGCGGCCGCAAACTTCGCCTGGGCCAACCGCCAGCTGATCGCCCACCGGGTCCGCCAGGCCATCGCGCGGGTGCTGGGCGAAGAGGCCGCCGCCGGGACGAGGCAGGTCTATGACGTCGCCCACAACGTGGCGAAGATCGAGCGCTACGGCGGCCTCGAGCTATGCGTCCACCGAAAGGGCGCCACCCGCGCCTTCCCGCCCGGCTCGCGCGAGATCCCGGAGCGCTACCGGGACGTCGGCCAGCCTGTGTTCATCCCGGGCAGCATGGGTACGGCGAGCTATGTCCTGGCGGGGCGCGCGGGCGCCATGGAGCGCTCGTTCGGGACGGTCTGCCACGGTGCCGGTCGGCGCCTCAGCCGCACCGCCGCGCGCAAGCGGGTGAAGGGCGGTGACCTCCGACGTCAGCTCGAGGAGCAGGGGATCTCGGTGCGCTCCCCGTCTAACCGCGGGCTCGCCGAGGAGGCCCCCTTCGCGTACAAGGAGGTCGACAAGGTGGTCGAGGTCGTGGAGCGGGCAGGCCTCGCGGTGCGGGTGGCACGGCTCCGGCCGGTCGGGGTGGTGAAGGGCTGAGCGATTCCGGGTCGCGCCCGGGTCGAGTTCGTCGGCGTCATCCCCGGGTATGCGGGGACGGATGAGCTTCTGGATATCCGAGATCCTGCTGCTGGCCGCCGACAGCCCGGGGCCGCGGGGCGACAACCCCGAGACGCTCGGTGGCATCCTGATCGTCGTCGGGATCGTCCTGGGCGTGCTCGTGGTGGGCTTCGTCGGCTACCTCCTGATGCAGCGATTTGGACGCTCGCGGCACGGCGCGCGCCGCCGCCCCTACCGGCCCGGCAGGGTCGGCCGCGTCTGGGAGTTCCGCGGGCGCCGCTGAGCGAACGCCTCTCGCCGCACCGCGACGCGCCGCTATGACGGCGCCGCCGCGCGGTTCGCCTCGGCCGCCATCAGCATCAGGCCGCCGTCGACCACGAACGAGCTGCCGGTCGCGTAGCGGGCATCGGGGGACGCCAGGAAGGCGACGATCGCCGCGATCTCGTGGGCGTGACCGGGTCGGTCGGCGGGGACCATCGGCCGGTCGAGAGTCCGTGGCTCCTCGTCCTCCGCGCCCGTCATCGGCGTGGCGATCTCCCCGGGCGCCACGGCGTTCACCCGGATCCCGTGGTCGGCCAGCTCGAGCGCCATCACCTTGGTGAGCAGCCCGAGGCCGCCCTTGGCCGCGCAGTAGCCGGCGGCGTCGCGGAGCGGGATGTGCTCGTGCACCGAGGTGACGTTGACGATGCGCCCCGGCGTGCCGTTCTCGACCATGATCTGAGCGGCCCGCTGGGCGCACACGAACGCCCCGGTCAGGTTGACGTCGAGGGCGTCACGGAAGTCCTCGAGCGGGTACTCGAGGAAGCCGTGGCTCGACGCGCCCCCGGCATTGTTGACGAACACGTCGAGCCCGCCGAGCTCGTCCGCCAGGCGGGTGATCGTCTCCGCCGCCTCCTCGAAGCGCGTGACGTCGAGCTGCGAAACAGCGGCGCGGCGGCCCTCGCCCTCGACCTCGCGGGCGGTGTCCTCGGCGCCCTCGCGGTCGGTGTTCCACGTGATGCCGACGTCGAAGCCCTCGCTGGCGAGCCGCACGGCGGTCGCCTTTCCGATGCCCGAATCCGAGCCGGTGATGATCGCGTTGCCCGACATGGAAATCGCCTACCCGGTCGAGTGCGTTGCAATCCGTTTGCGCCTGGGCCGCCCGGTTTTCCTCGTTGACGGATGGGTATCGCTTCGCCGAGGAGGTGTTGGCAATGGCGAAGGACCATGGGCCGAGCGTGAAGGACGATCGGCAGTACGAGAAGCTCCGCGAGAAGGGCGCGTCCAAGGAGAAAGCGGCCCGGATCGCCAACACGCCTCGTTCCAAGTCCGGGGAGCGCGGGGGCAAGGCCCGCAGGTATGAGGACTGGAGCAAGCAGGACCTCCAACGCCGGGCGAAGGAGATCGGGATCGAGGGCCGCTCGAAGATGAACAAGGGCGAGCTGATCAGCGCCCTGCGGGGGCACTAGCGGTACGGGCGTCGGCTACGAGACAGGAGGACGCGATGGCTTCCGAGACGAGGACGACGACGGACCACGACGAGATCCGGCGCTGGGTCGAGGAGCACGACGGCACGCCGGCAAGCGTGCGAGGTACCGCCGACGAGGGCGACGGAGCCGGCGTGCTGCGCATCGACTTCCCCGGCGGAGCAGGCGAGGAGAGCCTCGAGCACATCTCGTGGGAGGAGTGGTTCGAGAAGTTCGACGAGAGCGGCCTGGCCTTCCTCTACCAGGAGCAGAAGGCGGGCGGCGAGGACAGCACCTTCTTCAAGCTCGTCAAGCGGGACGGAGGCTAGGGCTCCGGGGTCAGAACACGCCGCGGTACAGCGAGCAGCCGCGGCAGACCTCGGGCGGGTCGGCACCAAGGAGCAGCTCGCGGAAGCGGCGATACGAGGCTCCGTGCCAGACTCGCTCGAACGGCGCCGCGTGCAGGTTGCCGAGCGTTGCGCGATCGCTCCCCATGACCATGCAGCACGGCTGGACCTCGCCGCGGTGGGTGATGTACGCGGACTCCCACGGCCAGCGGCAGCCCGGGTCTCCGGGCCTCGGCGCGGAGCGTTTCGTGAGCCCCGGGAGCCTGAGCGGCAGCCCGAGCTCCGCCGCGCGCGCCTCCGCGCGGGCGAAGGCGTCCTCCGCTTCGCCGTCGCGGCCGCCGAAGAGCGCCTCCTCCTCGACATAGCGGCGAAGCTCCAGATAGCGAGGGGAGCCGGGCACATCCCCGAAGTCGTGGCTCAGGTTCTGGATGAACACCTCATCGATGCCGATCTCGGCGGCGAGCTCCACGAGCGGCTCGAGCTCGTCCACGTTGCGGCGCATGGCCACGAACACCACCTGCACGCGCGGGCTCGATGAGCCCGCGGCGCGCCGCCCGGATGAGCCCGCGGAGGTTCGCCATGACCCGTTCGAACTGACCGGGCCGCGGTCGCAGCGCGGTCCCGTGCCGGACGTCCTCGTAGGTGGCGGCCGTGGCGCCGTCGAGCGAGACATGCAGCCAGGACAGCCCGGCGGCGATCAGCCGTTCGGCCGTGGCGCCGTCGAGCAACGTCCCATTGGTGCTGAACCCGACCCGGGCGCCGCGCGCCGCCGCGTGGGAGACCATCTCCAGCAGGTGCGGAGAGAGGAGCGGCTCGCCGAGCCCCTGCAGCGTGAGCTTGCGAAGGTGCGGGAGCGAGTCGACGAGCTCGAGGAACTCCTCGAGGTCAAGCGCGCCCTCGCCGCGGCCCACCGCAGGGGCGTACCGCACGAGGCACATCCGGCAGCGCAGGTTGCACGCCCCGGTGATCTCCACCCTGCAGCTCCTCGGGCAGCGCCGGCGTGAGTCCCTCGGGTGACGGCGCCGCGGTCACCCGCGACGCCTACCCAAGCTCGAGCGCGCCAAACGGCGAGGCCGCCGTGCCGCCCTCGGGATCGTGGAGGAGCTCGAGCGCCGCGTCGACGACAGCGTCGGGCTCCACTCCGCGCAGGCAGAGGTGGTGACCCTCGGGGCAGACGCTCTTGTAGCACCACCGGCAGGGGACGTCGTTGAACAGCACGACGCTCGGGACGCCCCACGGCGTGTGCTGGGGATTCGTGAGCGCGTACAGGTCGACCACGGGCGTCCCCACCGCCGCCGCCAGGTGCACCGGCCCGGTGTTGCCGGCCACGAGCACCGGTGCCGCCGCGAGAAGCGCCGCCAGGCCGGCCACGTCGAGCCGCCCCGCTAGCGACACGGACGGCGCGTCCATCCGCGCGCGCACCTCCTCGACGAGTGCCCATTCGCCCGCGTCGCCGCTGAAGACGACCTGGACGCCGTGGTCGTGCGCCAGCGACCGGCACGCGCGCGCGAAGTGCTCGGGCGGGTAGCGCCGCGACGGCGCCGTGGAGCCCGGATGGGCCACGAGCCACGCGAGGCCGACCTCTACCCCGGCCTCGTCGAGGAGGGCCTCGACCCGTTCCTCCGCCTCCGCCGGCAGCTCGATCCGCAGGCGCACGTCATCGCTCCGGGCGCCGACCTCCGCGACGAGATCGAGTTGCCGTCGAACCTCGTGCCGCAGCAGCTCGCCCGGCTCACGCTCCGGCACCCAGTCGGTGAGCAGCCGGTAGGGGTTCTCCCTGCAATGGGCGAGCCGCAGCGGGACCTCCGCGAGCAGGCAGACGAGCGCGGCCGGCAGCGGGCTCTGACTGTGGACGGCGAAGATCGCCGCGGCTTCGAAGCGGCGGTCGCGCAGCCGCTCGACCATCTCGAGGTCGAGGCGGGCGTCGGCTCTCGACCGGCTCGCCTTCATCCAGGGCGCCTCGTAGACGATCGTCTCGTCCACCTCCGGCATCAGCGCCGCGACCTCTCCACCCGCGGGGGAGGTGAGCAGGGTGACCCGCCGCTCGTCGCCGGACTGCTTCAGCGCGCGCAGTGCGGGGCCGGTCATGAGGACGTCGCCGATCGTGTCGAGGCGCACGCAGAGCACGTTCCGGGCTCGCGCCCACGGCTCCTGGCTCATCCTCTCCGTGTCCCCCGCCGCCGCGGCCGGGAAACTGGTGGCATGCGGCTCACGCGCGAGATCCATCTGGTGGCCAGCGGCAGCGGCGGCTTCGACCTGACCGATCCCTACGACTGCAACGCCTACCTCGTCGCGAGCGCGGGAGAGGCGGCGATCGTGGACACGGGCATCGGGTCGGCGGTCGACGCCCTGCTCTCCAACGTGGCCGCGGCTGTGCCCGGCGGGGAGGACGCCGTCGGGTACGTCCTCCTGACGCATGCCCACCCCGACCACGCCGGCGGCGCCGCCGAGCTCGCCGAGCGGCTCCCCGCCGCGCGTGTGCTCGCCTCTCCGGAGGTGGCACGCTGGGTGGCGGCGGGCGACGAGCGGGCCATGAGCCTCGAGCGGGGCCAGTCGGCCGAGTTCTACCCGCGCCGCTACCGCTTCCGACCCTGCCGGCGGATGGAGCCGCTGAGCGACGGCGAGCGCCTGCGCGTGGGCGAGGTGGAGCTCGAGGCGATCGCCACACCCGGCCACGCGGCCGGTCACCTCGCCTTCCTCGCGAGCGGCGCGGCCAGTGCGTGCTTCGTGGGCGACCTCGTCTTCCACGGCGGCCAGATATCGCTCGAGAGCAACTGGGACTGCTCGCTCCAGGACTACGAGCGGAGCGTGCGGCGCCTGGCCGAGCGCCCGTTCGAGGCGTTCCTGCCGGGGCACCACGCGTTCAGCCTGAGGGGCGGGGACCGGCACGTGAGGGCGGCCGCGCAGCGGTTCAACCATGGGTTCGTACCGCGGAGCGTCGTCTGAAGCGCTTGTTTTGATAAGCACTCCTTGGGTAGCACCGCTTCTAACTTCAGGAGGCCCGTTGAAAAAACGTGTGCTCGGAGTCAACGCGGTCTTCCACGACCCCGCCTCGGCGCTCGTCGTGGATGGACGGACCGTCGCGGCCGCCGAGGAGGAGCGCTTCACCCGCCGCAAGCACGGCAAGGTGCCGGTCGCGTTCTCGACATGGGAGCTGCCGCAGCGCTCTGCACTCTGGTGCCTCGAGTACGCTGACCTCTCCGCGGAGCAGCTCGACGCGGTCGCCTACTCGTACGACCCGCGGCTCGCTCCGCCGCGGTCGGACGACGTCACGGCGGACACCTGGGAGAGCCTGCGCACGCTCTACGTGGAGCGGGCGCCGCTGTTCCTGAAGACTGCGCTGCCCGGGCTGGATCCGGGCGTGGTCCGGTTCGTGCCGCATCATGTGGCCCATGCCGCGTCGGCGTACCTGGCGGCCCCGTTCCGCGACTGCGCGGTGCTCGTGCTCGACGGACGCGGCGAGTCCGCGTCGCACCTGGCGGGGCACGTCCGCGACGGCGAGCTCAAGGTGCTCGCCGCACAGCGGCTGCCCCACTCGCTGGGGATCGTGTACGAGACGCTCACCGAGCACCTCGGCTTCACACGCGCCTCGGACGAGTACAAGGTGATGGCGCTCGCCTCCTATGGGCGCCCCGCCTTCCTCGACGAGCTCCGCGAGGCGGTCAAGACAAGCGGCGACGGCGGCTTCCGAGCCGAGCCGCTCCCCTGGGAGC